>JAAZAA010000234.1 GCA_012514535.1 Myxococcales bacterium
GCGCGGCGCTGCGCGGGGTACCCAGAGGCGGGCGGGTGTTTTCCTACTGGCGCCCCTCGCGGTTCCGAGCGAGCACGAAGCCGCGGGCCTCCTCGATGGTGAACGGCGGCGATCTGCGGTGGATCACCACGTGGCAGTTCGGGCAGACGGGGCGAAGATCGCGCACAGGGTCAACCCTGTACTCGGCGCCTCGGGCGGTGGAGACCGGTTGCAGGTGGTGCACGTGGACGACGCCGGCAGCCACGGGGCCGTAGATCGCCTCAAAGTCGAAGCTGCAAACGAAGCACACAGAGCCGTAGTGGGCGATGCAGAGGCGTCGCACGAGGGCGTTGCGTTCGTAGGCGTTGACCGTGACTCGGGTGCGGCTGCCTTCGAACAACGGTCCAGCGTCCTCATTCATCACGTCGGGATAGAGCCCGACCTGGGTCTCGAAGTAGCCGCCGTCGGCAAGCGCTTCGCGAAGGGCGGGACGGAGAGTCCAGTAGAAGCGATGCTCACGACGCCTGCCGTTGGCAATCACGTGCCACCAGCGGCGAGAGCCGTCTGCGCGCCTCGGTGCATCTACACCTGCTGCTCGAGCGAGCCTTTTGCCGAGCCCCGAAATGGCAAGATTGATGCGCCCGTGATGCTCGAGCCCGAGCAGTGGAGCCAACAGCCCAGCGGATACCTCGTGTTCAACATACAGGGCCTCCAAGAGTACCTTCTGAAAATCTGTGAACTTCGGGAAAGCGAGCTTCAGCGCTTCGCGGTAATCAAGGTCGAGGTCGACGTTCATGGGAGTGCTCCTTCCACCTCGGCGCGCTATCTGCCGATGCCGAGAGTCGGGCGTGACCAAGACGCCCGCCCATCCCGGGCTTTGACTTCGCCCCGTCTTCGGGAAGGGGGCGCGGCACTCCGGTGCTCAAGTACCTAGCGCTCCGCCGCCAGAAGCGAGGGCCGTAGGCCTCCGTGCACTTCGTCCAGCGTGCTGGACTTCCTGCACTCGGGTTCCGCTTCGGTGCTCGTGAATTTCGCCGCCAGCTACTCTGACGGCCGGCGCCCGTAGGTACTGGGAGATGGCCCTGAGCTTCTAGTCGCTCGCTCCGCCGTTCCCTCGCGGCGGCGACGTCACATCTGACTGACGGCGCTAGGGAGGCCAGCCTTCGCCCCCCCTCAGCGCCGACGTCGCTTCTTCCGTCCGCGGGCGCCGTTGGCCTCGCCTTCGCCGAGGGCGGCGTGGCGGATGTCGAGCACCTGGAGGGCCAGGGGGTAGAGCGCGCTGCGTGACAGGCGGGATCCCTTGCCGCCCTCGATCTTCGGCAGCATCGCGACGATGCGGCGCACCATGTCGGCGATGCGGCGAGGCACGTTGAGCCGATCGACGATCGGCTCGAGGAACTCGTGGGCGGCAGTCACCCGATCTTGCACTCCGGCGCAGGCCTCGCTGAGGGGCTCGAGCAGGAGCACGGACCAGAGGATGGCGTCGTCGAGGGGGCCCTGCTCCTCCGTGCGCCGGTCCACCTCCGTGAGCAATCTCCAGACGTTGCCCTCGTCCGTGTCCACGTCGGAGACGTACGCAGCCAGCTCCGGGAGCAGCATGTCGAGCACGCCCGTCTCCCAGGCGAGCCACATGGACCGATGAGCGGCGCCGCCGCGCATCAGCCGCAGGATCTCCTCGAAGAGCCGGGGTCGCGCCGCCATCGCCAAGGCGCCGCGACACTGCACGATGGCGTCGTAGACGGCGGGGGACATCCCGAAATCCAGCCGCGCCGCGAACTTGATGGCGCGCAGGATGCGCACGGGATCCTCGAGGAACCGCGTCACCGGGTCGCCGATGGTGTGCACCGTCCGCGCGCGGATGTGCTCCATGCCGCCGACCCAATCGATCACGCGCTTCCGATCGATGTCGTAGAAGAGGCCATTGATCGTGAAGTCGCGCCGCGCGGCGTCCTCGTGGGCGGCCCCGAACACGTTGTCGTGGCGGATGAGGAGATCGTCGGAGGCGCGCTCGTCGTCGGGCTGCGGGTTGCGCCGGAACGTCGCGGTCTCGATGATGCGGCCGCCGCTGAACAGGATGTGCACGAGGCGGAAGCGTCTCCCGATGATGCGCGAGTTGCGGAACAGGGAGCGCACGTCGTCGGGCAGCGCGTTCGTGGCGACGTCGAAGTCCTTGGGGCGACGGTCCACGAGCAGATCGCGCACGCAGCCGCCGACGAGGTAGGCCTCATAGCCGTGGCGGGTGAGGCGCCGCACGACCTTGGCCGCGTCCGGATCGATGCGCTCCTCCTGCAGCTCGATGCTGATGAGCTCGGGGGGCGGCGCTGCGTCCGGCCAGGTGGGCTCGGGGCCGATCGAGTCGGGGGCCTCCGAGTCGCGCCCCGCGTCGGGGGGCAGCTCCGAACGGGAGACACCGGAGCGCCCACGTCGCCGACTGGGTCGGGACGACCGCTTCGGCGCGGGGCGGGAGCTATCGGTTTCTGTGGCCATAGGCAGCGGACGAAGCGCTCGACCAACCGAAAAAGCGGGCCAACGCACGGGCGCCCTGGAACGCCTTGGGCCGGGACGCTAGAGGCAACGGGGAGCACCTTCAAGCGCCCCTCCCCCTTTTCGCTGCCAGCCAACTGGTCCTTGGTCCACCCTACCGTCTACCCTGCCACGCGTGTCACGGCCCCCTCCGGCGGCCCCAGCGCTGATCCGCCCGACCTCCGCCCCGTCGAGGCCCTCGTCGTGCTCGGCTGCAGGGTGCGGCTCGACGGCGCCCCGACCGCGTCCCTGCGTCGGCGCATCGAGCGGGCGGCGGAGCTCTTCCGCGCCGGGGTCGCCGAGCGCGTGGTGATGAGCGGTGGCCGACGCTGGGGTGGTATCATGGAAGCAGAGGCCATGCGGCGGCACTGGCTGGCCCTGGGCCTCGACGATCGCGCCGTGTGGCTCGAGCGCCGCTCCCTCACGACCCGAGGCAACGCCCGCTGCTGCGCGGAGCTCCTCCGGCGGGAAGGGGTGACCCGAGTGGGGGTCGTCACCTGCGACTTCCACCTGCCGCGTGCCCTGCGCCACTTCGAGGCCGAGGGGGTCGTCGCCGCGGGCTTCTCCGCCCCCGCCCACCGGCCCCCGGTGACCCGCCTGTGGCTGTGGACCCGAGAGCTGGGCGCCCGCCTCCTCGAGCCCCTCGCCCCCGGGAGCTCCGCCCACTGGATCCCGGAGCCCCCCGAGGAAGCCACCGAGCACGAGCCGCCCACCCGGGGGGAGCCATGAAGCCCGCTCCCCCCACGGACACGCCGCCCGACGACCCGTTGCGCGCGGACACCCCCCCCGCAGGCGCTCCGCCTTCCAAGGATGCGCCCTCGAACGGCGCGCCATCGAAGGGCGCGCCGTCGCGAGGTCCTTCCCGGCCGTGGATCGCCGGGATCGCCGGACTCACCGGAGTCCTCGGGGTCCTGGCGGTGGGCTGGAGCTTCCTGCGCGGGGAGGCTCCGCCAGCGACGGCGGGCCAGGTGTCCGCGGCGGAGACCTCGGAGAGTCCGGCGTCGCGCGCCGCGGTGCCCTGGCACGAGCTCGAGCAGCGCCGGGACCTCACGGGGACCCTGGAAGCCCTGGAGAAGTATCTCTCCACCGCCGATCGGATCGCGGGCGCGCGTGCCCTGGCGCGCATCGGTGGCCCCGCCGCCGCCGAGCGGCTCCAGGAGCTGCTCCGGGACGAAGCGCTCCAGGTGGTGCGCTGGGCCGCCTTCGGCGTCGGCCAGAACTGCGCGCCCGCGGGGCCCCGGGTGCAGGCCCTGTCGACGCGCGCCGCGACCCTCTACGCCCTCGCGCAGCCGGGGGAGACGCGAAGAGAGACCCTCCGCGCGCTGGCAGAAGCCCTGGGGCGCTGCGGCACCGACGCGGCGGAGGACGTCCTGCGCGGCTGGCTCGGCCAACCGGGAGAGCTCCCGGAGCACGCCCTGGAGGGCCTCGCCCAGCTGGCGGCCCGCCACGGTCACCTCGCCGAGCGCACCCAGGTGGCCCTGCTCGCCGCGGCGAGCCAGGGCGCCGCTCCCCTGGCCTTGTTTCCCTTCACCCGCCTCACCCAGCTCTCCGCCGCCGTGCAGACCCGGCTGATCGAGGTGGCGGGCGAGGCCCTCACCGGCGAACCCGGTCCCCAGCGCAGCTTCGCCGTGCGCGCCCTCGGCCAGGCGGGTCCAGCGGCGGTGGCTCCCCTGAGCCGCATCGTCCCCAACGACGCCTTCGGCCCCGGCGAGCGGGCGATGGCGGCCCAGGCGCTCGGGCGCATGGGCGCCCCGGGCCAGCAGGCCCTGGCCGCCGTGGTCGAGACCCTGCCTTTCCCGTCCTTCGACGCCCTGAAGCCCCTCCGCAGCTCCCAGCCGACGACGCTGCCGACGACGCTGCCCGACGACGCACGCCGGGCCCTGGGGGCCTTCACCGTCTGGTCCGCCGTTCTCGGTGCCCTGGAGGCTCCGGGGTCCGGACGAGCCCGCCTCCGCGACCTCGCGGCCCTCCCGCTGCCGACCCCCGAGCTCCCCGTCGCTCGACGCCGGGCCATCGCCCTGCGCTGCGCCGCCGCCGACCTGGTGGCGGGTCCCCACCCCGGCGAGCCGCTCCTCCACGGCTGCGATCCGGACGACTCGGGCGTGGGAGCGCTCGCCCTCCTCCGGGCCCTGGATCGCGGTCCCCTCAGGGAGCAGCGCCTCGCCACCTGGCGCAAGCTCGTCGAGGACCCTCGCCCCGCCGTACGTCAGGCGGCGCTGCGCCTCCTCGGGGGCCACCCCGAGGTCCCGGAGACCCCGATCCTGCTGCGGCAGGCCATCGAGAGCGATCAGCTGGGGACCGTCGTCACCGCCCTGCAGCTCGTCACCGCCTACCCGGCGCGCGCAGCGACGGCGGCGGAGAGCGACTCGAAGGGCGGGGACGGCGCGATCGATCCCGCCCTCGCCCAGGCGGTGGAGCACACGCTGCGCCGGGAGGACTGGCAGCACGCCCTCGAGGCCCGCGCGAGCGCCCTCGACGCGGTCGGAGCCCTCGGCCTCCTGAACCTGAAGGGGCTCGTCGAGGAGCACTGTCGTGGCCCCCATCCGGAGCTCCGAGAGCACGCGGCGCGCGCCCTCGGCCTGCTCGGGGACCCGAAGCGCCGCTGCGCCGACGTGGCCGCCCATGCTCAACTGGCCCCACCGGCGGCGACGTCGGTGGCCTTCGCGAGATCCGTGCGTCTCGAGCTGACGACGGACATCGGCCCCCTCACCCTCGCCCTCGACGGCGCGGCCGCACCCGCCGCCGTCGAGCGCCTCACCCGGCTCGCCGAGGCGGGGTACTACGACGGGCTCGCCGTGCACCGGGTGGTGGAGGGGTTCGTGGTCCAGTTCGGGGACGCCCCCGGGGACGGCTTCGGGGAGCCGGACCAACCCCCGCTGCCCTGCGAGCGGAGCCCCCTGACCTTCGAGCCCTTCGACGTCGGGATGGCCATCGCAGGGCGGGACACGGCGACCACCCAGTGGTTCGTCGCCCTCGATCGATACCCGCAGCTCGACGGCGTCTACACGCGCATCGGGCGCGCCGAAGGGCCCTGGGACCTGCTCGCGGCGGGCGATCGCGTCCACCGCGTACGGCTGGCGCAAAAGTAGCTCGGTGTTACCGTCGCGCCGATGCTGCTCGCCGTCGACATCGGCAACACGAACATCGTCCTCGGGCTGTACGACGGAGCTCACCTCCGCCACACCCTGCGCATCGCCACGATGCGCACGCGCACCGCGGACGAGCACTCCGTCCTGCTCCGCCAGATGCTCGATCTGCGCGGCGTCGACCCGCGCTCGATCCACGCCGCCATCGTCGCCAGCGTGGTGCCGCCCCTCACGGACGTGGTGGCCGCCGCGGTCCGGCAAGCCTGCGGACGGGAGCCGTTGGTGGTGGGCGGCCCCGGCCTGAAGACGGGCATCCGCATTCGCTACGACAATCCCCGCGACGTGGGCGCCGATCGTGTCGTCAACGCGGTCGCCGCCCACGATCGGGTGAAGGGCGCCGCCATCGTGGTGGACTTCGGCACCGCCACCACCTTCGACTGCGTCTCCGCCGACGGCGAGTACCTCGGCGGCGTGATCGTGCCGGGAGTGCAGGTGAGCCTCGATGGGCTGCTCGGGCGCGCCGCGAAGCTCACGCGGATCGAGATCGCCGAGCCGCCCCAGGTCGTGGGCCGCAACACGCCGCACGCGATGCAGTCGGGCATCGTCTACGGCTACGCGTCCCTCGTCGACGGCCTCGTCGACAAGATCGAGGCGGAGCTCGGCGTGTCCTGCCGGGTGATCGCGACGGGAGGTCTCGCGACCTTGATCGGCCGCCACGCCCGGCGCGTCGACGAGATCTGCCTCGACCTCACCCTCGCCGGCCTGCGCCTCATCTACGAGCGGAACGCGCGCGCCTCCCGCGAGCGATGAGTAGCAGCGATGAGTGAAGACCGCGCAGGGGCCTCGCGGTGGATCGTCCTCGCCGGCGTGGCCGCGCTGCTCCTGGCCTTCGTGATCGCGCGCTGGCCAGCCTCCGAGGGTGCGGCCGTGGATTCGCCCGGCGCCGAAGCGACGCAGCGCGGCCCCGCAGCCGCCGCGGGCGATCCGCTCCCAGGCGGCGCGCAGGGCCCGTCTCCCGAGGCTCCCTCTCCCCCGGGCGCTCCCCGGGTCGTGTCCTTGGCCCCCGCGGTGACGGAGACCCTCGTCGCCCTCGGCGCCGCCGAGCACCTGGTCGGGGTGAGCCAATACTGCCGCGGCCCCCTGGGCGACTTGCCCCGGGTCGGCAGCGCCATCACGCCGCACCTGGAGGCCATCGCGCGCCTCCGCCCCACGCTCATCGTCACCACGCTGGTCGCGGGCGACCAGCTGCAACCCCTCTCCCGCCTGGCCCCCACCCGAGAGCTGCCGTGGCTCCACCTCCACGAGGTCGTCGCCAGCATCCGCGAGCTCGGCGCCCTGGTGGGCCGTGAGCGGGAGGGCGCACGGCTCGCCGATCGCGTCGCTCGGACGCTCTCCGCGGCTCCGCCCGAGGGCGCGCCGCGGGTCCTCCTCGTGATGAGCTACGGCGACACGGGCAGCAACGACGTCTGGTTCATCCGCCGCAACTCCCTGCACGGCGCGCTGCTGCACGCCGCCGGCGGACGCAACGCCGTCGCCAAGGACGTCTCTGGCCAGCCACGGATGTCCGTCGAGGAGCTCTTGCGGGTCGATCCCGAGCTGATCGTGTTCGTGGTGGACTCGGAGCAGGTGAGCGAGGCGGAGGCCCAGCGCCGGCTCCGCAGCGTGCGCGCCCTCGAGCCCCTCCGCGCCGTGCGGGAAGGCAAGATCGGCCTGCTGCGCGCCCCGAACCCCCTGTCCGTCGGCCCCAGCGTCCTCGAGCTGGTCGAGCCCCTGCGCCAGGAGCTCGAGCGCCTCTCCGGCCCCCGATGACCCGAACGGAGCTCCTCGAACCCGCGCAGGATCCTTGGTCCCCGAGCGTCGCCGCGAGATAAGGCGCCCTGCATGGAGCGTGAGCACCCAGCGACCGGCCTCCGCCTCCAGGGGGTCACCCTCGGCGAGCGCTTGCAGGACGTGAGCCTGGAGCTGCGCACCGGGGACTGCTGCGTGGTGGTGGGCCCGAACGGCGCCGGGAAATCGACGCTGCTGCGCACCCTGCTCGGCCTCGAGCGCCCCGAGCGCGGCGCGGTCCTGCTCGACGATCGGCCCATCGAGGAGCTCACCCCGGGCCAGCGCGCCGCCCACGTCGCCTGGCTCCCCCAACGCCCCGCGCTGGGGGAAGCGCTCAGCGTGGTCGAGCTCGTGGCGAGCGCCCGCTATCGCTTCGGCGAAGCCCACGGCGAGGCCCTCGCCCACGCCCGCCGCGCCCTGGCCGCCGTGGGGGCCGCCGGGCTGGCGGATCGTCGCTCGGATCGCGTCAGCGGCGGAGAGCTCCAGCGGGCCCTGCTCGCCACGCTGCTCGCCCAGGAGGCCCCGCTGCTCCTCGTCGACGAGCCCGCCAACCACCTCGACCTCGCCTATCAGGCCGCCATCTACCGCCGGCTGGGGGAGCTCTGGAGCCGCGGCCTGGGGCTCATGGTGGTCACCCACGACGTCAACCTCGCCTGGCTGCTCGGCGCCCCGGAGCGGGTGCGCGTGCTCGGTCTGGAGAAGGGGCGCGTCGTCCAGGACACGACCCTCGCCGCCCCGGATCTCGCCGAGCGCTTGAGCGCGCTGTACGCCGTGCCCCTGCGCGCGGTGGAGGTCGGCGGGGTGCGGCAGCTCCTCGTCGATCGATCCGTCCTCCCGACTCCTGCTCCCGGAGACGAGCCGTGAAGGACCTGCTGCTCGTGCTCGTCGTGGTGCTGCTCGTGGCGACCGCGTCCGTGTTCCTGGGAGCGCCCCTCGTCGGCGCCGAGGGGCAGTTCGTGCTCTGGCAGTTACGGATCCCGCGCGCGTTGGCTGGTTTGTTGGTGGGGGCCACCCTGGGGCTCGTCGGGGCGGCCTTCCAGTTGTTGTTCCACAACCCCTTGGCGGAACCGAGCACGGTGGGCACGACGGCGGGCGCGGCGCTGGGAGCGCTCGGTGCCCTCGTCTTCGACCTCGGAGGTGCCTGGCAGCTCTCCGCGGTCACCCTGTTCGCCTTCGCGGGAGCCCTCGCCGCCAGCCTGGTGGTCGCGCTCACCGCGAGCTCCGGGCGCGCGCGGGTGAACGACGTGCTCCTCGCGGGCATCGCCGTCACCCTCGCCGCCGGCGCGGTCTCCCAGGCAGTGCACTCCATCGCGGAGATGCCAGCGCTGTTCGCCGCCGCGATGTGGGGGCTCGGACAGCTGCCCCAGGTGGGCTACGAGCGGGTGCTGGTGCTGGCGCCCTTCGTGCTGGGCTCGTCGGTGGTGCTGCTGTTCCGGGCGCGGGCGCTGGCGGCCCTCGCCCTGAGCGAGGACTGGGCGGCGACCCAGGGAGTCCCCGTGCGCCGGGTGCGCCTGGAGGTGCTGACGGCCGGCTCCCTGGGGGTGGCCGCCTGCGTCGCCTTGTGCGGGCCCATCACCTTCGTGGGGCTGCTGGTGCCCCATCTGGTGCGACGCCTGCTGAATCCGCCGGCCCGGCAGCTCCTCGGTTTATCCTGGCTCGCGGGGGCGGCGTTCCTCGTCGTCTGCGACGGGATCGCGCGGGTGCTCGTGCCCGGACGCGAGCTGCCCGTGGGCGTGCTCACCGCGGCCCTCGGCGCGCCGGCGCTGTTCGCCCTGGTGCTCCGCCGCTGAGCCGCGATCCGCCGGGCCAGAACGAGCGGCGGCCGAGCGCGGGCCGACCGCGGGGGCAACCTGCGGCCCGTTCCGCCAGTGAACCCCGCCGGCGCGGGGCCGTTCCCCTCCGCAGCCGCCGCGCCTCCCTCATGGCCCACGAGCCGCCCGCCCATGCACCCTCCTCCCGACGCCGCCGTCCGCCCGCTCCGCGCGCTCGCCGCGTCGCGGGCGGGCGCTGCTCCCCGGCGGAGAGGCGCCCGGGTCCCCCGGCGCGCGCTGGGTCTCCACAGGGCTCCCCACACGGGCCCCCACACGGGCCCCCATACGGTGCGCGCCTGGACGCTGGGCGTCTGCGCGGCGCTGTGTGGCCTGGCGCTGTGCGGAGCGGCCCAGGCGAACGACGCCGTGGCCGCCGCCGAGGCGCTCTTCCTCGAGGGCCGCCGCGCGATGGATGGTGGGCGCTACGAGGCCGCCTGCACCAAGTTCCGCGAGAGCCACCGGCTGGAGCCCGCCGTGGGCACGGTGATGAACCTCGCCGCCTGTGAGGAGCAGCTGGGCCGCCTCGCGAGCGCCTGGCAGCGCTGGCACGAGGCCCTCCAGCTCCTCGAGCCGACGGACGACCGCGTGGCCTTCGCCCGGGCCCGGATCACGGCCCTCGAGGGCCAGGTCCCCTCCCTCACGGTGCGCCTCGCCGGCGGCGCGCCCGCGCGATCGTTCTTCCTGCGCAACGGGGTGCGCTACGAGCGAGGCGCCTTCGACACGGCCCTGCCCGTCGATCCCGGAGAGCAGGTGATCGTGGTGGGCGCGCCCCACCACGTGCCCCGGGTGTATCGCGTCGAGGTCCGACGCGGCGAGCAGCGCGCCGTCGAGGTGCGCCCTGGGCCCGTGCGGCGACCACGACTCGACGAGGAGCCGGCGGAGCAGGGCTCCTCCCGGCGCACCTGGGCGCTCTTGTGCGGGAGCGCGGGGCTGCTCGGGGCCAGCACGGCCGTCGTCGCGGGACTGCTCATCCCTCAACGCCGCGCCACCATCGACGCCCACTGCAGCGGCGCCACCTGCGACGCCCTCGGGAGCGCGGCCCTCGAGGAGCGGCGCCAGCTGGAGGTCGCCCGCGTCATCGGCTGGATCGTCGCGGGGGCGGGCGTCGGCGCCGGGACTTTCCTGTTCTTCAGTGAGCCGGAGCCCGCCCCTGCCCTGGGAGCCTTCTGGGGCCCGGGGCGCGGCGGGGTCACCTACACGGGCGCCTTCTGAGCCCTTCCGGGGCCCCTCGAATCCCCTCGGCACTCGGTGCTAGCATCGGTCGGGCCCCCTCCGCCCGTGACTCCCGACGAATTCGATCAGTACCTGGACGACCTCGAGACCCGCCTCGAGCGTCTCCGGTCCTTGTACGAGCAGTATTTCATGGGCATGGAGCGGATCGAGCCCTCCGTCGCCCGCAAGGACGTGGATCGTCGCTTCTGGGTGCTCCGCCGGGAGAAGGTCCGCAACACGGCGCGGCGCTTCAAGCTGCAGACCCTCGTGCAGCGTTACAACACGCTGCAGCAATACTGGCACCGCACCTGTCGCGAGATCGAGCAAGGCACGTACCGCCGCCACAAGCTCAAGGCAGAGCGCGCCTTCGCCACCCGCGCCCCGGAAGCGCCGACGCAAACCTCCGCGCCGCCTCCGGACCCCTCCGACGTCGTCGAACGCTCTCGGCAGGCGACCCGCTCCGCGGAGGAGGACCTGCGGGCGCTGCTCGCCAGCGACTTCGATCCCGCCGCGGAGGTGGACGCCGCCCTCGACGCCATCTTCAACCTGGGGCCCGCGCCCTCCTCACCCGCCCCTGTCCCGCGCCCGGTCACGGGCCCTCCCACGGGTTCCCCCTCCACGGGAATCGACACGGCGCGGACGAGCACGGCCCCGCGACCACCGACCAGCGCCCCGCGGCCGCCGAGCCCTGCTCCACGGACGCCTGGCCTCACCCCTCGGACAGCCCCCCCGAGCGCCGTCCCACGCGCCCCGGAGCCACGCCTCCGCCCTCCCACGGCGCCGCCACGGCCCGCCTCCACCGCGCCGCGGCCCGACGTCCCTGCGGGGAGCCCCTCCCGAGGCCCCGCTCCGCCGTCGAGGGCTCCCGCCCAGCAGTCGAGGGGCCCCGCTCCCCCGTCGAGGGGCCCCGTGCCGCCGCCGAGAACCCCGGCGCCGCCACCACGGCCACTGGGCCCGCCGTCCCGCGGCCCCACGCCGCCGCCGGCCCAGGCTCCGCCGCGGCCCGCGCCCGCGCGGGCGGACGCCGGCTCCCTCAGCGACGCGCGGATCCGGGAGCTCCACCGACGCTACCTCGCGGCCCGGACGGGCGCGGCGCCACCCATGAGCCTCGACAAACTCGCGCAGAGCCTCCGGGCGACGGAGCAGAAGCTCCGCCAGCAGCACCGGGGCCGCCGGATCGACTTCGACATCGTCGTGCGCGACGGCAAGCCGGTGATCAAACCCAAGCTCACCTGAGGGCCCTGAGAGCGGACGAAGCTCCCGGCTACCGTCTCGCGGGCCCTCGCCCGTCCGTGGCTCGTCTCTGGAGGTGCCCGCTCGGGGCACGGCAGGGCTTCTCTTCCCCGGGGCGAGCCGGCCCGGGGCGCCCGGCTCTCAGCCCTGGAGGCGCTCTGCTTCCCGGGGCGCGGCGGTCTGGATGAAGACGTCCTCCTCGCAGAAGAGGATGGTGCACGCGCAGCGGCCCATCTCGCGCATGCGCGCGCAGAGCTCCGACAGCTCCTCGTCGAAGTCCACGACGTCGCCTTCGATCGGCTGACGGGTCGTCTGGTCGTAGCGACAGTTGTCGAGGGCGACCCACATCCCCGTGTACTTTTCCGAGCGGCACAGCTCGGACCACGACATACGAGTGGTCATGGCATCTCCTGCGCGGGCAGCCCTGAGGGTGCCAGCGCTCCTAGAGGGGTTCTTGAACCGAAGCATTTTGAGCTCTCAGCGAAGCATCAGAATGAATCGACGCGGATTCCTGGGCGGGCGAAGGGGGACATCGCGGGAACCATCAGGAGGGTAAGACAGAACATACGGCGGGCGCTCGGAACCAGTCAAGCAAACGGTGTTGCAGAATTGATACACCCGGCGTCGTCGGGGCGGCTTGCCTACGACGCGACCGGGGCTCGGTCAAGCGCGCAGGTGGGATGGCTCCCTACGGCTTCCCCCGTGAAAACAGCTGCGTCGGAACGACTCTGCGGGCCCCTCCGGGGGCCGCGCCCCCTGGGCGGTCCGTGGACGCGCACCCCGAGGATCCGTCCCCAAGCGGGAAGCCCCGTTCGCCCCCGGGCACGCGGCCACCCTCGCCACGCCAGGGCGCCTCGAAGACCGCCGGGCGGCCGGGACCCCGAGTCGGAGCGCCCGGATCCCGCGCTGCGCTGACGTGTCGGCGCACGGGGCTCTTTGGAGGTAGCTCGGCCGAACCGCGCACGCTGACGCGCGCGGGGGTCGGTGGTTCGAGCCGATGGCGAGCGGCGAGAGGGCCGGGGGCCGAGCGCCCGCACGCGGGCGCGGGCGCGGCTTACTTGCAGTTGTCCGCGATGGCCTTGTTCGCCCTGGCGATCCCGCTGGTCATGCCCGCTGCGTTGGCCGCGGCGACGATCTGCTTGGCCTCGGCGCAGCGTCCCGCGGCGGCTGCGCTCGCCGCCGAAGCGGAAGCCTGCCGCCCCGCGGCCGCCTTGCACTGAGCCTGCCCGGCTGCATCACAGCTGGACAGGGCCGCCACGGCCCCCTGAATGTTGCCCGCCGCCGCCGCGGACAGGCACGCGCTGCAGTCCTTGGGTGCCGGCGCTGGGGGCGGTGTGGTCGTCTGGGGCGGAGGAGGCGTCGGGGTCGAGCCCGAGGTGCCCCCGGTGCTCGGCGCCGGGGTGGACGGCGTCGAGGGCGTGGACGGCTTGGAGGTCGACGGCGTCGCCGGGGTGGAAGGCTTCGACGGCGCGGGATCCGACGCCGGCTCACTCCCGGAGGGTTCGTCGAGGGGATCGTCGGCGGTGACGTCTGGAGGCACCTCCACCTCCGGCGCGACGGACGCAGGCTCGGCGGCGTTCTCGAAGGCGAGCGGCGCGGGCACGTCGTCGTCCCCATCACCACGCATCGCCACGACGCCGATGGCCACGAGCAGGCCCGCACCGAGCAAGCCGAGGGCCACCACGAGCCCCTTGCCGCCTCCCCCCTTCTCCACACGCGGTGGCGGAGGAGGCGCGGCCATCGCCGCAGGAGTCACGGCGGGCCCCATGGACCCAGGGAGCGGAGCCCCGGGAGCAGCCGCCGCCTGAAGAGGCACCGTGCGGCCCACCGCCCCGACGGGCGCAGCCGGCATCGCCTCGGTGCCCGTCGACGAGCGCTGGGGCTCGCTGGACTCCGCCGCGCCGTTCAGCCCGGCTGCGATCTCCCGATAGAAGGCGCCGGCCGTCTCTTGCCGATCCTCCGGGAGCTTCGCCAGCGCGCGCATCACCGCCTGCCGCATGGGCGCGGGCACGTTCGAGCCCACGGGGGTCTGCTCCAGCGGGAACGGCTGCGCCGTCATGTGCTCCGTCGCCCACTGCCACGCGGTGGCCGCGCTGAACGGCAGCCGCCCAGTGAGCATTTGATACGTCATGATGCCGAGGGAGTAGATGTCGCTCCGGCGATCCAGCGCCTGACCGGTGAACTGCTCCGGGCTCATGTAGGGCGGCGTGCCCAGGACCATGCCCTGCTGGGTGAGCTTCTGTTCCTTGGCGGCGTCCGCCGACTCGCTGCGGGACGCGATGCCGAAATCGAGGACCTTGACGAAGTCCTTCTGCCCGAGGCGCTCCGACAGGATGATGTTCTCGGGCTTCAGATCGCGGTGGATGATGCCCTGGCCGTGGGCCTCGTCGAGGGCGCCACACACCTGCTCGATGATGTGCGCCACGCGCTCCGGATCGAGGGCCCCCTCCTCCTCGATCGCGCGATCGAGGGAGCGCCCGTCCACGTACTCCATCGCGATGTAGAGGGTGCCGTCCTCCTCCGCGCCGAAGTCGTAGACCTTGATCGTGTTCGGATGTTCGAGCTGCGCGACCGTGCCGCACTCCCTGTGGAAGCGCGCGAGCACCGAAGGATCCTGGGAGAGGTGCGGGTGCAACGTCTTGATGGCGACCCGACGCACCGTGGAGCCCATCTGCTGCTCCCCGGAGTACACGACGCCCATGCCCCCCTCGCCGAGCACGCTGGTCACGCGGAAGCGGCCACCGATGAGGCGCCCCACCCACGGGTGTTCGTTCATGCCCGGGGTCGGAAGCATGATCCCGCAGGAGGCGCAGAACCGCGCTTCGTCCAGGTTCGCGTGCCCGCAGCTTTCACAGTTCATCGGAGGGCTAGTGTGCCGAATCGTGACAGGGCAGCAACCCTACTATTTCTATTCCGCGACATCGTCCGCGGGAGCGTCCGTCGATTCGACGGGTGGCCAGGGCAGTTCGATCTCCTCACCCGTCGCTCGATCGACCAGCAGCGCTCGTGTGGGTCGATCGGTGGCAGGAACGAGCACCTTCTGCGACGTCACCAGACCCCGCTCGAGGCCCCCGTCTTTGGACTCCTCGGCCCCCAGGAGGGGGAAATCGAAGCGCACCCGGTCCACCAGCTCGAGCCCGATCCAGAGCTCGATCGCGAAGCGACCCATCCGCCGCGCCGTCGTGCGGGGGCGCTCGAAGGTCCGCTCCACGGCGCTCACGAGCTCCACGCGGCCCCGGGTGTAGCGAAGCTCGAGCTCGTACTGCCGCCTCGAGCTCAGGGCGGGCGGATCCGGCGCGCGACCGTGGGGACCCTGACCCGGCCCCGAACGCCCCGCGGGCGCCGTCGCCGCTGGCCCGGATCCGTCACCCGCGTCCGGTCGTCCCGGCGCGCCCGCCGCGCCCATGGCCTGCTCCACCTCTCGCTCCCGCTTCTCCGCCGCCGGGGTCAGCTCGAGGGGCACGCTCACCTCGGGGAGCCGCGCGAGGGGGCTCCGCGAGCAGGCGAACCCCAGGAGCACCGCGACGATCAGGGTCGCCCAGAGCAGGTGACGGGCCCTCGATGACGCTGCGGGACCCCCGCTGCCGCGCGCCCGATCCCGCGGCCCCGCGTCGAGCCGCCTCGTTCGTTCTCCTCGCTCACTGTCCGCCAACGGTCTCCCTTTCGTGAGCGGTCTGCCGCGACGCCGCGCCCGTGGTGGGGGCGCCGCCGTGGTCCGCCGTCGATGCTCGAAGCTCCGCCCCCGAGGTGGAGGCGAACGGGACGCCCAGGGCCCGCGCCAGGACCGCGACCGAGTCTCCCCGATGGGCCCACCGGGTCAGGATCCCGGGGACGTAAGCCACGCGCAACAGCCAGAGCCCATCGAGGCTCTCGACGCGGACGGGGCTCTCCGCGCGGCGCTCGACCTGACCTTCGGCCTGACCTTCGACGGGGCCCTCGGTGCCCGTCGAGCGGCTCGGCCGCACCGCTGCGCGGCCCCGATCCTCCGCGCCTCCGAGAGGCAGGCCCGCAGGGGGGCTCGACGCGGTGCGAGCTCCGGCCCCGCCACGGGCTCCGACGGACGGATACCAGGGCTCCAGGTGCCGCCGTTGCCGCTCGCGCTGCGCCCGCCGCCACACCACCCGCGCCGCCAGGCTGCTGCCCCGCAGATCCACCACCTCGAGCAGCTCCTCGACGGTGCAGTCGAAGGCCGCCCCCTCGGGCAAGCCGGGCTCCAGCCGATGGAGCCGCCGGTCCACGTCCACGGCGATCCGGCGCAGCAGCGCCCCCACCTGCAGATCGAGGAGCCGCACCCGCTCTCGGAGCAAGATCGCGTCCCGCGCCATGCCCCGCAGCGCCCCGAAGGCGAACGCGAACACGTGCCCGCGCGCGGTCTCCACCGCCGCCAGGGCCCGATCCGCGGCGAAGCGAGCCGCCCGGCAGCGCCCGAAGACGTCCCCCGCTCCCCGAAGAGAGAAGGCCGCCAGCTCCACGAGCTGACCCCGCCCTTCGCCCAGCCGCGGGCACGCGGGATCCTCCGGGCGCCGCGCGAAGAACCCGTGGCTCTCCGCGAGCCCCCGCAGCGCTCGACGTCCCGGTCCCTCCGGCAGCGCCGTCCAGTCGCCCCGCCGCGCGGGCCCCTCCAAGGCCCTGCGGCAGTCGGCGTCGTTGCGCACCACCTCGAGGCGCTCCTCCCACTCGGCGAGCAACGACACCCAGGGCAGCGCGTCCAAGCCCGCGTCCACCAGGGGTCCGCTGCTCGGCGCCGCCTCCTCACAAAACGCCACCAGGGCCTCCGCCGAAAACGTCGCCTGCGCCAGGAGCTCCGCCGTGCGCGTCTCCAGCGCGCGCGCGTCCTCGAGGGTCCGCTTCAGGCCGTCGTCTGGGAGGACCGCCAGATCGAGCTCCCGTAGGCCCGCCAGCACCTCCCGGCAGTGACGCTCGTGCTCCGTCACCGTCTCGAAGAGCCCGCCCTGGTGCACCAGCTCCCGGGCGCCGAGCAGCGCCCCCCGCGCGCTCCAGCGGCGCTCCCGCCCCAGCCGTTCCTCCACCGGGAGCCCCGTCAGGGAGCGCAGGAGACGCTCGTCGAGGCCCGCGCCCTGCTCGAGGAGTCGCAGCACCGCGTCCGCGCGCCATTGCCAACGCCCGGGGCCGAGCTCGACGAGGGACGCCGCCCGACGCCCCCAACGACGCCGGACCACCGCCTGCCACGCCCTCGCCCCATGCACCGCGAAGGAACGCCCCAGGGGCGACAGGGGCGCGCAGTCCTTCGACGCCCCCGGCAAGGGAAACCCCGTGGGGGTGGGCTCCTGATCCGCCAACAGCACGGTCCACGTCGCGGGGCCCGCCCCCGCCGGCTGGGGCGCGTCCTCCTCCGGCGCCTCGGATCCCTCGGGCGCCCAGGCGACCACGGGGGTGACCTCCGCACGGGCTTCCTGGGCGCTCGCGGGGCTGAGGACCGTGAGCCCGACGACGATCTCGACACGCTTCACTCCTCGCGCGCCGATCTCCCGCAAGGCCTGCTCGAGGTAGGTGGTCGCCCAGAGCTCGCCGATGGCGCCCCGCACCGCCTCCGCGTCGGGCTCCACCTGCAGCTGATGGACCAGCGCCGGCACCTGGACGCCCCGCGGGCGCACCACGGGGCTCGCCCACAGCACGAGCTTCTCCGTGTCCGGGGGCCACTCGGGCAAGGACAACGTCTCCGCCGCGGCCCGGAGGCGCACGAAGGCGCGCGCCGCCTTCGACGCACGCCGCACCGGCGCCCGATCCGCGACGATCTCGTGGACCCGATGCCCCGGGGGGAGCACCTCGTCCTTCGCCCGTCGGAAGTGCTTGCGGTCGAGCACCCAGGTGGCGGGTGGCTCGATGCCGGCGTCCAGGGCGGCGCGCCAGCGGGACGCGACCTCGCCGTACTCGTCGAGGAGCTTGGCGCCCGTGGGCAGCGCTCCGAGCTCATGCCAACCCTTGGGCACGGCTCGTCTCAGCGCCCGGAGCCGGGGGCGCCGCCTCCGCGTCCCAGGGCCTGCTCCGTGAGGGCGCGCAGCAGCGGATCCGCTGCCAGCTGTTCCCGGAGCTCGTCGCGGACCAGCTCCAGTGCCGCCTCCGGCAGGCGCTCGACGAGGTGCGCCGTGGCCTGCTCCACCTGCGCCTCCAGGTACGCGTCGATCCCGAGTTCGCCAGCCTCGAGGCGCGCGCCCGCCACGTCCACGGGTCCGTCGGCGCGCGCCGTCGCGTCGGCCGCCGACGCCCCGTCAGCAGCGTGAGCTCGCTCCGCGGCGCGACCCTTCTCCGCCCCCGCGGCTCCCCCCGGCGACGCAGGACCGTCGACCCCACCGCCCGGCCCCGGTCCCCCGGGGCCCAGGGGGCCTGCCCCTCCGATTCCGTCGACACCCATGGCTACATCCTACTCCCTCTGACGCCGATGCCAGCGTTCGACGCACTCCTTCAGCGCACCGCTTCAAACACTTCCTTCGACACACCCGGCTCTGCGAGCCCCCGCACGTCACACGTCGTGTCTCCCCTTCGGACGGAGCAACGACCGGGTTGCGCGCTTTCCGTGGCTCCCTTCAAAAACGTCCCTGGACCCACGCTCCGCCGCCCCCGGCGAGGGGCATGGCGTCGAGGCGGAGCTCCGCGATCCCGAGGTCGTCCCGCACCCAGTGCTCGCGACGATCGAAGAGCCCCACGAGGAACAGCGTCCCGCCGACCGCCTGCACCAAGCCCACGGTGCCGAGCACGGCCAGGGTCTTCGCGGTGCCGAAGGACTCGTCCTGGCAGGATCGCGCGCTCTCCACGGAGTCGGGCGTGTCGCAGTCGAAGCTCTGCTGGCCCATGGCGAGCCAGGGGCCGAGCACGGGGATCGCCAGGGTGCCCGCCTTTCCGTCGAAGGCGTCGGACATGCCGTAGCCCAACGCCGCGGCGTAGCCGATCCCCCAGGTGAGCGCCCCACCCCAGACCAGGCCCCGGTTCGAGGAGCTCTCCGCGTGGTAGCCGTCGGGCGGCTCCATCCCGGCGTAGGCGGGCAGCACGGGGGGACGAAAGGTCCCGAGGGGGCCGGGCGCGGGGCCCGGAGCCGCGACGAGATCGAGCCGCGTCGAGGCCGTCGATCCGAGGGAGGAGGAAGGGGTCTCGGTGAGCGCCGCGGGCTCACGCGGGGCTGCCACCACCGCAGGCGGAGGAGCTGGAGCATCCTCCGACGCCGGGCTCGGGGGAGCGGGTTGCGGCGGCTTGGAGGGAGTGGGCGTGGGTGACGTGCGCGGCGCAGGCGAGGGCGTCGCGGGCGGGCTCGACGGTTCTGGTGGGGGCGCCGGGCGCGGGACTTCACGGCGCGGCGGGCTCTCCGCGGGCGGCGCCTGCGGGCGGCGCGACGTCGCGGGCTCGGAGGGCGCGTCGGGATCCGGAAAGCTCGCCGAGGACTGAGCGCGCACCAGCCCGCTCGACCCGAAGATCGCGGCAAAGGTGAGGGCGACGCCCAGACGCCGAGGCATCGTTCTGCATTACCGAGCCCCGCCCACCACGACAAGCACCCCACTGCGACGCCCCCACGCCGACGCACCGCCCGACGTCGCGCCTCCCACGAGGGCCGTCCACCGGGCGTCGCCTCCCAGCCACGGCACGACCAACGGCTCCGCGCGCCGATCCACGAGGAGTCCCCCGACCTCGTCGACGCCCTCCTCGTCGACGCCCTGCGTTCGGATGGCCAACCGGCCGACCCAGGGCGGAAGCTCGCGGGATTTCACCGCGCGGGAACGCGGCCCCGGCGCCTGGATCTCCTGACGGCGGCCCCGGATCGCGCCGAGCCCGTGAAATCGACGGTGCATGGCGGTGCAGACACCGACCTCCCGCGGCACCCTCCGCCCCCCTCCTCCGCCCGGGGCCCAGCAGCGAGCCACCGTCGACGGCAAGGGGAACCGCTGCCACCGGGCCAATCCATGATAGGAGGCGACCGTGTCCTCTGCCTTGCCCGACGTCGCAGAGCTGCTGCCCCACCGAGGGCACGCGCTGCTCCTCGCGCGGATCGTGGAGTGGACACCCGAGGAGGTTTGCTGCGAAGCGACCTTCGGAGACGACTCCCCCTACCTGCGGCAGGGACGACTCGAGGCGCTCTGTGGCGTCGAGGTCCTCGCCCAGAGCGCGGGGGCGTACCTCGGGCTGAGCCGGCGCGCCGCGGGAGCGACGAGCGGCGGCGCGCTTCTTCCTGTACGGGTCGGTTACCTGGTCGGTGTGCCCAGCGCGGAGTTGCGGGTGGACGCGCTCCCCGTGGGCCGCCCCCTGACCGCACGCGTGCGCCCCCTGTGGCAGCAGGGCGGCGCGGCGCGCTTCGAGGGGACGCTCAGCGCGGGCGACACGGTGCTCCTCACGGCGGAGCTCGACGTGTTCCAGCGCACGGCGGATGACGCGGAGGCCGGATGAAGCGCGCCCTCGTCACCGGCGCGTCCCGCGGCATCGGCGCCAGCATCGCGCAGCGCCTGGGGCGAGGCGGCTTCCACGTCATCGTGCATTTCGGCGTGAACCGCGCGGGCGCCGAGGCCACCGCGGAGGCCATCCGCGCCGCAGGGGGCACCGCGGAGATCTGCGGCTTCGACGTGCGCGACGGGACGGCGACGCGCGAGGCCATCCAGCGCCTCTGCGACGCCGCGCCGGAGCCGATCGGCGTGCTCGTGAACAACGCCGGCATCATCCGGGACGCGGCCTTCCCGGCCCTCGGTGACGCCGATTGGCAGGACGTGACGCGCACGAGCCTGGACGGGTTCTTCCACGTGACCCAGCCCCTCGTGATGCCGATGGTGCGCCAGCGTTGGGGGCGCATCGTCACGATCAGCTCCCTCTCGGCGCTCGTGGGGAACCGCGGTCAGGTGAACTACGCCGCCGCGAAGGCGGGCTTGATCGGTGCCACCCGCTCGCTCGCCCTCGAGCTCGCCAGGCGCAACATCACCGTCAACGCCGTCGCCCCCGGGCTCATCGAGACGGACATGCTCGCGAACGCCCCCATCGACGAGCTCCGCGCCACCGTCCCGATGCGGCGGCTCGGTCGTCCCGAGGACGTGGCCGCGCTGGTGGCGTTCCTGGTCAGCGAGGAGGCGAGCTACATCACCGGACAGGTCATCGGCGTGACCGGCGGGCTCGGCCTCGCGGGCGCGTGAGGAGGTCTCCATGCAGACGGACTCCACCAGCGCGGACGTCGTCGTGATCGGCGCGGGCCCCGCGGGCTCCACCGTGGCGGCGTCGCTGGCCGCCCGGGGCGTGGACGTCCACGTCTTGGAGAAGGAGACCTTCCCCCGCTTCCACATCGGCGAGTCTCTCCTGCCGCGGGTGGTGCCCATCCTCGAGCGCCTCGGGGTGTCCACGGAGGCGCCCTGCTTTCTGCCCAAGGCGGGCGCCGAGTTCCTCCACGAGGAGGCAGGCCTCCACGCCGTGTTCCCCTTCGACACGGGCTTGCCGGGGGGGCCGCCGGCCGCCTTCCAGGTCGATCGGGCCACCTTCGATCTCGAGCTGGTCCGGGCGGCGCAGCGCGCCGGGGCGAGGGTCACCTTCGGGGTGCGGGCCACCGCCGTGGAGTGTCGCCCCGACGCCGTCGAGGTGCGGACCGCCGGGCCCCACCTGCGCTGTCGCTACGTCGTCGACGCCACGGGTCAGGACGGCTTCTTCGGGCGGCGGGACCGCACCCTCGTCCCCTTCGGCACCTTCGGCAAGGCGGCGGTGTTCACCCACTTCAGCGAGCTCGGCCCCGACTTCCGCGCCGTCTTCGGCGCCGCCGGCAACATCAAGGTCCTCGTCGTGCCGCAAGGCTGGAGCTGGCTCATCCCGCTGGCGGGCGAGCGCCTCAGCGTCGGCCTGGTGAGCCAGAAGCGCGGGATCTGCGCGAGCTGGCTCGACGCTCTCATCGAGAGCTCACCGTTACTCCAGCGCCTCTCCGCCGGCGCGCGGCGGGGGCCGACGCGGACGATCCGCAACTTCAGCTATCACAACCGCCGCTCCGCCGGCGCGCGCTACGCCTGCATCGGAGACGCGGCGGCGTTCCTCGATCCCGTGTTCTCCTCGGGCGTCACCCTGGCCATGGAATCCGGCGAGAAGCTCGCCGAGCTCCTCGCGCCGGCCCTCGCCGCGGGCACCGAGGCGGATCCGGAGCTCGCCAGCTCCCTCTCCACCCACCTGCGCACCGCCTACGTGGCGATGGGGAGCCTGATCCATTCATTTTACAACGGCGGGCTCGTCGACAACATCTTCTTCGCGGCGGAGCCGGACCCCACGTTGCGCGCTGGCCTCGTCAGCCTGCTCGCGGGCGATCTCTGGCGCCAGGACAACCGCTTTCAGCAGATGTTGCTGCGCTCCGCCCGACGTCAGCGGACGATCGCGACCCTGGGGATGTGACGGCCTCGCCGCGACAATCCTCGCCGCGACAATCCTCGTCGAGACCCTGCGCGTCGTGCTCACCGAGACCCTGCGCGTCGCGACCGGGGCCCTGGCCTCGCCGACCGCGCTGCCGCGCCGTCCGCAGCACGTAGGTGGCGATGGCGAGCACCGCCCCCGCGAGGATCACGCCGGTGACCCCGAGCCAATGGAGCGCCCCGTCGAGCACCCGCCGCGAGTGGGACGTCGGATCCGAGAGCACCAGGGCCACGAAGACGGCGGTGAGCACGGTGAGCCCGACGCCGACCGCCTGCTGCCAGGGCCCCTGCAGGCCCGCGCGCTGCCGCAAGATGCGCCCCGCGGTGAGGAGCTTGCTCGCGCGCAGGATGCGCAGCGCCCCGAGCGTCTTCGTCAGCCGCAGCAGCTGGAGCGGTCCGACGGCGAAGATCACCGCCGCCACCACGGCGGCGCCCAGGGCCACGCGCCCCGGGTTGCGCCGGAGCCACCCCCACTTGTCGTCCGACACCGCGAACAACACCACGACCTCCGCGACGATCACCGCGCCGGACAGGGTGTTGATCAACGTCCCCGCGCTGCGCGCCGGCTCGTCGAGGAGCGTCAGGAACACCGCCGGCACGGACGCGAGGGCGGCGAGCAGGACCGGCACCGCCATGCGCTCCTGCAGGCGGTTGGAGCGGGCATTGAGCTCTCCTTCATGGGGACCTTCCCGGGGAGGGCCCTCCCGCTGCGTGGGCGCTGCTGGCCGTGGGGGCGACGTGGCGGAGCTCACGGCTCGAGCATGCGATTTTTGCGCCGGCGGGGGGAGCGCGAGTCCTCGGCGCAGGCGAGACGGGGGAGCGAGCCGGCGCCTGGAGCACACCCCGTCAGATCTTCGCGCGTCGACACGATGGATGTACGGTCACCCGCATGGGGCGCAGAAGCCGGGCCACCGGGCCCATCCACCCTCTCACGACGATCCTCGCGGGGCTGACCCTGCTCGCTTGCGGCAGCGCGAACCCGTCCCCGGCCCAGCCCTCTTCGAGCCAGCCCCCCTCGACCCAGCCCCCCTCGAAGGGGCCGAACGCCCCCTCCGCGGGCCA
>JAAZAA010000235.1 GCA_012514535.1 Myxococcales bacterium
CACGCTCCGGGCTCGCGCCGAAGTCGTAGCAGCGCCCTTGGGGGGAGAGCGCGCTTCGAATGCAGAGCCCGCTGTGACCCCAGAGAGAGAACAGGTCGGAGCCGGGCCCTGCCGTGTAGAGCGCAGCGGTCGCGCTGGGCTCGAGCTCGACAGCGCCCTTCGCGACGCCCTCAGTGCCAGCGTGAGCGATGGGGGGCCAAGCGACGCTGCAGAGGGCGGCGACGCAGGCGAAGAGCAAGCAACGGGGGAGCACGTCGCGCGGCCATAGCAACGATGTCCGGAAAGGCCAACGGTCCGGACGGGCGAGCGCTGCGCTGGAAGTGATCCCGGCGCTCTGAGAGGCAGGGCGCTCTGAGAGGCAGGGCCTTCCAGTAGAGTGTCAGTCGAGGGCGCCTCACGGCTTGGGAGGGAACCGCCCGTTGCCCTCAGTAGAAATCTGGTAGGTCGTCCTCGTCGATCGTCTGGAAGGTCGCGTCGTCGAGCCAGTCGCGAAAGTATCCCTCGACCTCGCGACACACGTTCGCCCACTCTTCGATCTCATCCGTCGGTGCGGGTTCGAACTCCCGAACCAACCTCACGCCGATGCGAGTGCTCGTGCGCTCATCGAGCGTCGGCTCTCGCCCGCCAGCGGTGAGCCTCTTGATGTAGTCCAGCTGGGTGAGAATGCTGTTCAAGGTCGGGTCGTTGGGCGCCTGCTTGAGCAGCGCGAACGTGCGCGCGATGGCGTCATCGATCGCCGGGTAAAAATCCGAGCGCTGCTTGATGTACTTGTACTGATCGATGAGACGCACTTTTCCGCTCCTCAGGGGGTGATGGACGTGTACGTGGGATCACACCCGTCGTAGACCGTGTACTGCGTGCCCCCGCCGGGCGCCGGCTGCACCTTGCCCGGCGAGCTGCCGACCGCGGGCACCGACCAGGTGTCATCGGCCGGCGAAGCCGTGGACCTCATGTACGGTTGGTTGGGGTCGTTGAAGGTGTACATGGTCTCCTCCTTCTGAACGACGGGGGCACCCGGCTGCTTCCAGGCTCGCCCCTCGCGGCCGATCCCGAGACTCTCGGGTGCGGTGCCCGGAGGTGCGAAGTAGCTCCCGCGATTTCCGCCAGGGGCTTGCCATTGTCCGAGCTGGCTCGGGATCGGCGGCGGCGGCCCGACGACGACCGGGTGGTTGTAATCCGTGCAGACCAACTGATCGATGCGTTCATTGCGGGTAAGGGGGACGACCTTCCCGGAGTTTCGATCGTAGCGCTGGCCGTGATTCCTGACGAACTCTGCCGCGACCTTCTTGCGGGCCGCGAGCTGAGCCGGGCTGGGCTTGCCGCCGGGGCCATCGTTCGGCGCGGCCGCCAACGCCCTCTCCTCCGGCGTGCTGGCTCGGCCGTCGCCGCCGCCACCGCCGCCGCCGCCACCGCCGCCACCGCCGGCTCCTCCGGTGGGTCCGCCGCCGCTGCCTCCGGGACCGGGACCAGGGGCGGACTGATTCGGAGCGGGGGGAGCCGCGCCGCTGCCACCGCCGCCGCCACCGCCGCCACCGCCGCCGCCACCGCCGCCGCCGCCACCGCCGCCTCCAGCGCCGGGGCCCTGCTTGTTCATTTGGCAGGGGCTGCCGGTGATGCAGGTCATGCCGAGCTCGGTGATGACCGTGGGAGCGCCCATGAGGGGAAAACAGGGACCGCTGTTGTTGAGGCTGACGACTTCTTTGAGGGTGCCCGGCTCGTTACCGATGCAGCCGTTGATGACTGCGCCGACGGTGAGGACCTCCTTACCGTTCACCTTGGTGCGCATGGGGGCGTCCTTCACCTTGCGCTGAGGTGATTTGGGCGGCGCCATGGTGGGGTAAGGGACGGGGATGGGGCTCGGCGCTGCTGGAGTGGTGCAGACGCTGACGGCCATGCCGACGGCCTGGTGGTTGGAGCCGGAGGTGACGACCTCCATCTTGTTGGCGGTGACGCGTCCCATCGTGCCGGTGCCAGTCGGCTCCTGGGAGTCGACCGTAGGTACGAACCTTCAGAGGTTCGACGCACTTCGTCAAGGTGCCCCTCCGGAGAGGCCGATCCGAGAAGAAAGCGGCTGCCCCGCGAAGGGACGCCCGGAGGTGCCCAGCGAGTACGTTCGGCTTGGAGCGGATCTTCCGTGGCTACGTCGGGGCGGGGGCGGTGTGACGTCGTGCGTACGGCTGCCGCGCGAAGGGACGCCCCGAGGTGCCCAGCGAGTACGTTCGGCTTGGAGCGGATCTTCCGCGGCGTCGGGGCGGGGCGGTGTGGGGTCCTGCGTGGCGGAGGCGGGGGCGCCTGCGGGACGCGGGGTGGGGCCGGGGACGGGCAGTAGGTAGCCGTGACCCCTCGCTCATCCGGCAGAAGACGTCCACGGAGGTCAAAGCCGGGGTGCGGGGCGACCTTCGTGGAGGGAGTGGCGCGGCGGGGCGGGCAGGGGATGTCCACGGCCTGGACGGTGGAGTCGGGGGTGTGGGGCGACCTTCGTGGAGGGAGTGGCGCGGGGGGTCGGGAAGGGGATGTCCACGGCCTGGACGGTGGAGTCGGGGGTGCGGGGCGATGTCCCTTGGAGGGTTGTGGCGCGGTGGGGACGTGCCGGGCTGCGCGCCCTGATCTACCGTCGGGACTCATGGTGGGGCGGCTCGTGATCGTGGGTGCGGGGTCCTCGGGTGCCGTCATCGCGGCGCGGGTGACGGAGGGGACGGAGCGTGAGGTGCTGCTGCTCGAGGCGGGGCCAGACTATGCGGGGGCGGCGCTGCCGCGCGACTTGATCGATGCGGGGCGCAACTCGATGATCCGGCACGACTGGGGGTATCGGCATCGGCCGACCAGCGTGCAGCGGCTCCTGTTTCCGTTTCCGCGGGGGCGCGTCGTGGGCGGGTCGTCGGCGGTGAATACGTGCATCGCCCTGCGGGGACAGCCCTACGATTACGAGGAGTGGCGGAGTCGTGGGCTGCGGGAGTGGTCTTGGGAGCAGTGCTTGCCCGCATTCAAGCGGCTCGAGCGGGACCTCGATTTCGATGATGAGTGGCACGGGCGCGAGGGCCCGTTGCCGATTCGTCGGCATCCACCAGAGGAGCTGGTCGTGTGGCAGGCTGCGTTCCTGGAGGCTTGCCGCGAGCTGGGCTTCCCCGAGTGCGCTGACAGCAACGCGCCGGGCAGTCATGGCTTCGGTCCCCACGCCATGAACAAGATCGAGGGCAGGCGCATCAGCGTCGCGGAGGCGTACCTCACCCCCGAGGTGCGGCGGCGCCCGAACCTGCGCATCTCGCCGCAGACGCTCGTCCGTCGGATATTGTTTGCGGGGCGCAAGGTGCGCGGCGTCGAGATCGAGCGGGAGGGGGAGGTGCAGCGGATCGAGGCGGACGAGGTGGTGCTCTGCGCGGGCGCCATCGATACGCCGGCGCTGCTCTTGCGATCGGGGATCGGGCCGCGCGAGGTCGTCGAGGCGTGGGGGGTGGAGCTCGTGTGCGACTCGCGGGCGGTCGGAGCGCGGCTGTTGGATCATCCGGGTGTCGCCATCTTCCTGCGTCCGCGCTTCGGGTCGGGCACGGACCGCCGGGCGCCGCTGATCCAGACGGTGCTGCGCTACGGATCCACCGGATCCAGTCGCGACAACGACATGATCCTGCAGCCGGGATCCAAGGTGAACCTGCCGCGGGTCGATTTGCCGCTCGTGTCGCTCATGTGCAGCGTCGGCAAACCGCGGGGTGTCGGGCGCTTGTCTTGGTCGAGCGCGCTGCCCCGGAGTCGCCCGACCATCGAGTCGCTGCTGCTCGAGGATCCGGAGGATCGCCGCAAGGCAGTGGAGGCCATGGCGCTGGCCCATGAGCTCTCGCAGACACGCGCCCTGCGCGCGCTGGCCCGGCTCCTTTGGCCGAGGCCGCGGACCTTCTCGGAGCGCTCACGGATCGATGGCTGGATCCGGCGCAGCTGCGACTCGGGCTATCACCCGTGCGGCACGGTCCCCATGGGCGCCGACGACGATCCCCACGCCGCCACGGACGGTCGCGGGCGCGTGCGCGGCGTGGAGGGGCTGCGCGTGGCGGACGCGAGCCTCATGCCGACGATCCCCTCGGCGAACACCAACCTCACGGTGATCATGATGGGGGAGCGCTTCGGGGAGTGGCTGCGCGGCGCTG
>JAAZAA010000236.1 GCA_012514535.1 Myxococcales bacterium
ACAACGGAAGTACGGTGTGGCCCGGCGCGACTCGAAGTCGCCCGCGACGATCGCCCCGGCAGCGCGGCTCGACGAAGCGCGGCCCTAGCCTGCGACCTCCCGCACGGAATCGGAGAGGATCGCCAGGAGCTCGTCCAGATCTTCGAGCGGGATGTTCAGAGGAGGCACGACGTACACGACGTTGCCGAGCGGCCGCAGATAGGCGCCCCGCGCTCGCGCGCGCTCGTACACCTCCCAGCCGCCTCGTTCGAGGTAGCCGCTCTCCCCCGCCAGATCCAACGCGCCCACCATGCCGAGGCTGCGCGCGTCCGCCACGCCATCCAGGGACGCCAGCTCCTCGAAGGTCCGGCGGATCCGCTCGGCGCGCTCGGGCAGCCCGTCCAGCACCCGCTCGTCGTCGTAGACCGCCAACACCTCCCGCGACACGGCGGCGCCCAGAGGGTTCCCGCAGAAGGTGTGGCCGTAATAGAACGCGCGCTCCGGGCCGCCGAGGAACCCCTCGAAGATCCGATCCGTCGTGACGGTCACCGCGAAGGGCAGGAGCCCGCCGCTGAGCCCCTTCGCGGAGCAGAGCACGTCCGGGGTGATCCCGGCGCGCTCGCAGGCCCAGAAGGTCCCCGTTCGTCCGTAACCGGTGAACACCTCGTCGGCGACGAGCAAGACGTCGTGTTGGGCGGTGAGCGCGCGGGCGCCCCTCAGGTACTCGGCATCGTAGATGCGCATCCCGCCGGCGCCTTGCACGAGGGGCTCGACGACCAGCGCGGCGATCTCGTCCGCACCCTCCGCGAGGACCGTGGACAGGGCCGTGAGCGCCCGATCGAGATCCTGCGCGGGAGACGGCAAGTGGGTGACGGGCATGGTGAGCGCCGCGAAGGGACGTCGAAACGCCTCCACGCCGCCGAGGGCGGTGGCGCCCAGGGTCTCTCCGTGGAACGCGCCCTCGAGAGACAGAAAGCGCGTGCGCCGGGGGCGACCGTTTTGCTGCCAGTACTGGGCGCAGAGCTTCACCGCCGACTCCACGGCGGTCGACCCGTTGTCCGTGAAGAAGACGTGGTGGAGCCCCGCCGGACAGCGTTCCGCGATCGCCTCCGCGAACCGCGCCGCGGGCTCGTGGGTCACGCCGGCCAGAGACGTGTGGCACAGCCGCTCCGCCTGCTCGCGCAGGGCGCGGACGAGGCGCGGGTGGTTGTGCCCGAGCAGCGCCGTCCACCAGGAGGCGTTCCCGTCCACGTAGCTCTTGCCGTCGGCGTCGAACAGGCGAGACCCCTCCGCCCGCTCGATCACGAGGGGATCGCCGCCCCGCAGGTAGTCCTGCATCGGCGTATAGGGGTGCCACACGTAGCGCTTGTCGAGGGCGATCAGGTGATTGCGTCGATCAGCCAAGGTGCTCCTCGTTGACGGTCAGCTCGACCGGGATCTTCGGTTCGTGGGCGCTCAGGCCCACCGGAGCGCCCCGCGGGATACGTAGCCGGGCGGTGGTCCCGGTGCCAGGGTGGCTCGAGAGGCAGAGGTCTCCCCCGTGCGCCTCGACGAAGCGCTGCACGATGGGCAAGCCGAGCCCCGTGCCGCTCGGCCGCGTCGTGAAGAACGGGTGCAGGGCCCGCTGGAGCACCGGGGTGTCCATCCCGTGCCCGTGGTCGACCACCTCGATGACGGTGGCGTCGCGCCCATCCTCGAAGGTGCCCTGGTGGACCTTGATGCCCACCACCCCACCGGGAGGCATGGACTGGCAGGCGTTCCCCACCAGGTTGTCGAGCACCACCCGGAAGAGGGTCGGGTCGACCCAGATCGTCTCGACGGTGGGGTCGTCGGGGATCTCCGCGACGACCTCGTGGCCCGGCGGCGCGTTCTTGCGCACGTCCTCGCAGAGCTCCAGGAGCGAGACCGCCGAGCGCCGCGCGGACACCGGCCGCGCGAAGCGCAGCAGCTCCTCCACGAGCCGGTTCAGCCGCTCCGTCTCCTCCTCGATGATCGAGAGCAGCGTCTCGCGATCCTCCGCGTTCAGCGTGCCGCGCCGAAGCCCGGCGTTGGCGTTGACGATCACGGCGAGGGGGTTTCGCACCTCGTGAGCGATCGACGCGGCGAGCTCACCGACCGCGGCCAGCTGCTCCTTGCGCACCAGCTCGCTCTGCACCTTCTCGAGCTCCGCGTGGGACCGCCGGAGCTCCTCCGTGCGGGCGCGCAGGCTCGACGCGGCCTCCGCCAGACGCCCCTCCGCGCCCCGATAGTGGAGCAGCAGCGTCGCCGCCATCGCCACCACGTAGACCCACAGCACGTGGGGGGAGACGAACTCGCTGGCCCGGCGCGCGGGCGTGTGGAGCACGAAGACGTCGTGCACACAGGCGGCCGCCACCAGGCCCACGGCGACGAGCAGGAGCACCGCCTCGAGCTTGCCCCGCCGGTAGGTGTCGAGCAGGAGCAGAGCGCTGAGGACCGCCCCGGTCAGGACGAAGGTGCTGAACGCGGTGCCGAGGTTCGGGTGGAGGCGCATCAGGAGCACGTTCGGCTCCTCCGGCGAGGCGCTCACGCCCCAGGAGGCGCTCCAGGTCCAGGCCAGCATCCCGAGAGCCACGGCGACGAGGGGCCAGACGTACCAGGGCCTGCCGCGGCTGCTGTAGCGCAACGCGAACTGCAGCTGGAAAGCGACCGCGAGGATGGCCCCGGTCATCGCGACCCGGTTACCGAGCAGGTGGGGCGGCGGTCCTTGGGGTTGGAAGGCGAGCGCGAGCCCCGCGCTCATCACGGCCAGGGCGAAGAGGAGCAACCCGAAGAGCAGGTACTCGCGCTCCTGGCGCGCCCAGAGGTGGGCAAGCAGGAAGAACAAGGCCACGGAGCTGTAGGCGACCGCCCACGCAGCCAGCGCCCCCGACAAGAAATCGAGGTTCATGGCTCCTCCGGCGGCGTCGCGTCCCGGTTCACGGTGATGGTTCGCGCGACCACGTCCCAGGGTCCTTCGTCCGCGGGCGCGGCCGCGCCACGGGGCGCGATCCGGCGGACCTCGATGTGGTGATCGCCGCTGCCGAGGCGCAGGACCGCCAGGGGCTCCCCGCGAGTCGTCCCCGCCAGGGAGCCGTCGGGGCCCTCCACCAGGGCCCGGAGGATGACGCCGTGATCGATCGGACCGCCACCGACCGACCGCCGAAAGGGAGCGAGCGCGAAGGCATCGATCCGCACCGCGTCCGCGGCGCGCGGCCCGTTGTAGGTGCCCCACGGGGCGACGAGCACGATACCGGCGCGGGGAGGCACGTCGGGAACGCCGGCCGCGTCGTCGGCGCCTTCGTGCACCCAGAACCAGGTCGCGGCGACGGCGCGGCCTTCGGGCTCGTCCCGTAGAACCACGAGGCGGTGGGGGCCCGGCGCGAGCTCCTCGTCCTCGAGCAGCAGATCACCGAGGACGACGCGCTCTCGCAACGGGCGAAACGCGTGTCCGTCGAGGGCGACGTGCAGCTTCTCACGGGGCCCCTCGACGACCACCTCGCGCTCACTCGCCTCGGCGAGGGGCACGGGCTGGGTGGGCCCGGGTGAGGTGATCCGGAAGTTCGCCGGCACGTAGGTCGGGGCGTCGAGGGGGCGGAGCGTCCACCCCGTCGGCGGCTCCGGAGCGGGAGCGGGCGCAGGGGGGTGCTCCACCGTCGCGACGGGTGCAGGCACCGCCTCGCCCCGATCGGTCACCGATCGCGACGAACACCCGACCTGCCCCAGTCCAATCACGAGAGCGAGGAGAGCAGGCGTCAGGGTGGAGGCCGTACACCACACGTCGCGCACGCTAGCGGAGGCGGCCCGGGTCCGGAAGGCAGCCCGTCGGTGGCTAGCTCGCCCGCCGGACACCTGCGGGCCAGTGACCCCGCGCCGCCCCAGCGGAGCCTCCCCAGGGCCGGCAGGGGCCCCTCCACGGGCGCGCCCGGCGACGTCCGGCCGCTGGCCCGCTGGGGCCCCGCCGCTGCGGCGGAGATCGGCCCTGGTGCTAGAGCCGAGGGTCTCGATCTGCTAGCTGAACCGCCGATGAGTTACGTCGTGCTCGCCCGCAAGTGGCGCCCGATGCGCTTCGAGGACCTGGTCGGCCAGGACCACGTGGCGCGCACCCTGGGCAACGCCATCGAGTCGGGACGCGTGGCGCACGCGTTCCTCTTCACGGGGGTGCGCGGGGTCGGCAAGACGACGAGCGCACGCATCCTCGCCAAGGCCCTCAACTGCATGGGGAAGCCGGGCTCCGTCCCGGCCGGGGAGGATCCGGGGCCCACGGTGACCCCCTGCCTGGAGTGTCCCGCGTGCCAGGAGATCGCCCTGGGCACCGACATGGACGTGCGGGAGATCGACGGCGCGAGCTACAACGGCGTCGACGAGGTCCGCAAGCTCCAGGACAGCTTGCCGTACCGGCCGACCCGCGACCGCTTCAAGATCTTCATCGTCGACGAGGTCCACATGCTCTCGGCGGCCGCCTGGAACGCGTTCTTGAAGACGCTCGAGGAGCCGCCCCCCCACGTGAAGTTCATCTTCGCGACGACGGAGGTGCACAAGGTCCCCGTCACGATCCTCAGCCGCGTGCAGCGCTTCGATTTCAAGATGATCTCGACGCGCGCCATCGCCGAGCGCCTCCGCTACGTGCTCTCCCAGGAGGGCATCGAGGCGGACGACGCCGGGGTGAACATCATCGCCCGGGAGGCGGCGGGCAGCATGCGCGACGCGATGAGCCTGCTCGATCAGGTGATCGCCTTCTGCGGCTCCAAGCTCACCGCCGACGACGTCGCGCACACTCTGGGCGTCGCGAGCCGACAGGCGCTGCACGATCTCACCGATGGGTTGGTCCGCGGGGACGCCGCGCGCTGCCTGGAGGTGGTGGACAGCGTGGCGGAGCAGGGCTTCGACATCCCCCACGTGGCGCGCGATCTCCTCGCGCTCCTGCGGGATCTCGTCGTCGTGAAGGTGGTCCCGGATCCGGGCCGCCTGCTCGATCTCGCCGACGAGGAGCGGACGCACGTGGCCGAGCTCGCCCAGGGAGCGGACCCGGACGACCTCCTGCGGCTGCACCAGGGGTTCTCGCGGGGCTACGACGAGGTCGTGCGCAGCGCAGAACCCCGGGCGTCCCTCGAGATGCTCCTCGTGCGCCTCGCCCGCAGGCCCCCTCTGATCCCCCTCGATGATCTGATCGGGCGCCTCGGTCAGCTGGAGCGTCGCCTGGCCCAGGGGGGCGCTCGTCCCCGCGGCCGTGAAGGGGAGAGCCGCTCGGCCAGCTCGTCGCGGACCACCCCGTCCCGCGACGAGCCTCCATCGGGACCCGGCGCCGCGTCGCACCAGACCTCCACCGACCCCGGCGCTGCCTTCACCGGCGCCCACCGCGGAGGCGCCACGAGGTCGGTCGACCCGGCCGCGCGACGGCCCATGGAGCGCGACGCCGTCGCCCAGGCCTCCGCCCCGCGTCGAACGTCGACGCAGCCGCCGGCGCCGCTCCCCCAAGGCCAGCCCCACGCCCACGCGGCGCGGACCGTCGCCGGGCAGGCCGCTTCCGGGCAGGCCGCTTCCGGGCAGGCCGCGGCGCTCCCCGACGCGGTCGCCCCCTTCGACGACGCTTTCCAGCTCCCCGACTCGGGGGCACGCTCCATCTCCTCCCCGGCCTCGGACACCCACGCGCTGCCCGCCGCCCGCGCCGCCATGCGCCGCCCTCCCCTCGAACCCGAGGAAGAGGCGCGGCTCCTCCGCCTCCGCGACATCGTCGAGCAGGTCCGCGCGAGCGACATCGAGCTGGCCGCCTACTTCGAGCAGACGGTGCCCCTGATCGTCGAGCCCGGTCGCCTGGACCTCGCCATCGAGCCCGGCTTCGTCTTCCGGAGCGCGGTGACGACGCCGGAGGCCCGCGCCAAGCTCGAGGCAGCGGCGACCGTCGTGCTCGGCGCGCCCACGGAGCTGCGCCTCGTCGAAGACGAGGAGGCCGCGGCGCCCCACAGGACCTTGAGCGCGCTGCGCGAGCGAGAGCGCGAAGCCCGTCGCCTCGAGGCGATCAACCGCGCACGATCCCACCCGCGCGTCGTCGACGCGATCGAGGTGCTCGGCGCTCGGCTCAAGGAAGTGAAGCTCGCCGAAGGCTGATGACGGAGACCGCCCCATGTTACCCGAGCCCCTCCGCCGCGTCGTCCAGATGTTCGCCCGCCTCCCTGGCGTCGGCGAGAAGACCGCTCAGCGCTTCGCGCTGCAGCTGATGAGCGACGAATCCCTCGCCAGCGAGCTGAGCCGTGAGCTCGCCGCGCTGGTGCAGAACGTCAGGCCCTGCGAGCGCTGCGGCAACATCGCCGAGGTGGACGCGACCGGCGCCGCCGTGTGTGGGATTTGCTCCGATCCCCGGCGGGATGGCCGCCTGCTGTGCGTGGTGGCGCGGGTGCAGGATCTGATCGCCATCGAGCGCTGCGGGGTGATGCGCGGCCGGTACTTCGTGCTCGGCAAGCTCCTCTCGCCCCTCGACGGCATCGGCCCCGACGAGCTCCCGCTCCCCGCCCTGGACGCCAAGCTCCGGGCAGACGGCGTGGAGGAGGTCATCCTCGCCACGCCCCCCTCCGTGGACGGCGAGGCCACGGCGCTGCTCTTGGGCCGAGAGCTCGCCCACCGCGGCATCCGCGTGAGCCGCATCGCCAGCGGCGTCCCCCACGGGGGCGACCTGGAGTTCGCCGATCAGATCACCCTGGGGCGCGCCATCGAGGGCCGCCGCAACGTGGACAGCGTGGGCTGAGGGGCAGCCACGCCCCTCGAACCTGGCAACGACGCGCGCCCGCCCCAGCAATCCGAGGAACCGACTCATGACCAAAGACACGACAGCCTTCGATCCCCAGACTCCGAGCGCAGAGGCGCTCTCCGCGGCCGAGCGAGCGGGCGCCCGCGTGGACGAGCTCATCCACGCCTGGCGCGAAGCCGGCAACGCCGCGGCCATCGTCGAGGTGGCGGAGGCTGGGACCGGCGCGGCGCGCAAGGCGGCGCGGCGCGCCCTGAACGTGCTCCGCTCCCGGGGCGTCCCCCTCCCCGAGCGTCGCAAGGTGGCGCAGGTCACCATCGAGGACGAGACGCAGCTCGAGGCCTGGATGGCGCCCCCGGACGGCGCCTTGAACCTCGTGCTCGTGGTGGCGCGCTGGCCGAAGGCGCGGCGCGGCCGCGTGGTGTTCGCGCACGTGAACGACGCCGCGGGGCTCCTCCAGCTGCAGCTCGCCGAGATCGCCCAGTCGGGCCTCAAGGCGGAGGTGAAGCGCCTGTTCGGAGACCGCTCGCGCCTGGTGAAGGTCCCCGTCGAGTGGGCGCGCGCGCGCATCGCGGCGGCCCGCGCGAAGAACGCGGAGACCAAGGTGCCGCTCCCCCTGGGCCTGACCAGCGCCGCCGATCTGCTCGAGCCCGTGCCGAGCGACGTGAGCCACCCCTTCGACGAAGAGGGCCTCGACCTCGCTGACGAGGACGCCAAGTCCGTGGCCGAGGGCTCGGCCCTGCTCCACCAGCTCCCGGAGTTCGGTCCCTGGTTGCCGAGCCGCCAGGCCGCCCAGGAGATGCTCTTCGAGATCGGAAAGGACCTGGAGCCCGGCGCGCAGCCAGACGAGGCCGAGATGCGCGAGCGGGTGCAGGCCGCCATCCGCAGCGCGACGGATCGTTACTTCTCGCCTCAGATCCGTGAGCGGCTCGTGACCGCGATGAAGGACAGCGCCCTCAGCGTCCTGGCCCGGGAAGGCGAAGTGAAGACCCTCGAGGTGGTCGCGGCGATCAAGGCGATCCAGAACTGTGGCTTGATCACCGATCCCCCCCACGAGGTGCCCTTCCTCCGCGCCTTCTTCGAGAAGGCGCTGCAGGTGTTGATGGCTCAGAACCAGGGGCAGCTGCGTGTCCCCGTGCGCGCGCCGTCCGCCGACGCCGCCAGCGCCGACCAGCCGGGCGCGGAGGCGCAGCCTGCCGCCGAGGGAGCGCCGCCCGCGAGCCCCTGAGCCACCCCGCCCGGCCCCGCGTCACCCGACCGGCCCGCAGTACGCTGCGCTGCACGCCCCCACCTCTCCGCGAGGCGGGGGCGACTCAGCCCGGCTCTTGCCCGGCGCGGGGAGCGCGGACGCGCTTTCGGAACGCCTCCAACAACCTCAGCGTGAGCGGCCCAGGCGCGCCCGCCCCCACGGGAGCGCCGTCGATGCGCACCACCGGCAGGATCTCACGGATGCTCGAGGACACGAACACCTCTTCGCAGCGCGACAGCGCCTCGCGGGCCACGGTCTCGAAGCGCACCTCCACCCCGAGCTCCCGCGCGACCTCGAGGATCGTGCGTCGGGTGATGCCCGGCAGGATCCCTTCCCGCTCCGAAGGGGTCAGCAGCACGCCCTCCCGCACCACGAACACGTTCGAGGTCGCCCCCTCCACCACCTGGCCCGCGCTGTCGACGATGAGGGCCTCCGCCGCGGCGTGCTCCCTGGCCTCGCGCATGGCGAGCACGGCCACGAGGTAGTTCCCCACCTTCGCGCCAGCGGCGGGCGTCGCGTCGCCGACGCGCTGGGTGGCGAAGGTGATGACCCCGATGCCCTGGGTGTACGCCTCGGGCGGAGGCGGCGTGAGCGGCGCGACGATCATCACCCGCAGAGGCTGGACGGCGCTCCCGGGATCCAACCCCAGCGCCCCGATGCCCCGCGTCAGCATGAGCCGCACGTAACACTCCCCGACGCCCGGCCGAGAGACGGCGCTCGCCACGGCCGCCTCCACTTCCTGGCGGAGCTGGTCCTGGGGAACGGGCAGCTCGATGTGCACGAGCCGGGCGCTGCGCGCCAGGCGCTCCAGGTGCTCGGCGAGGGCGAACGCCCGGCCATCGTAGGTGCGCAGGGTCTCGAAGACGGAGTCCCCGTAGAGGAACCCTCGATCGAACACGCTCACCCGCGCCTCGGACGGTTCCACCGCCACTCCATCGATCCACACCCACGGTCCACGGACGCTCTCCGGCGTGGGGAGCGGTGGACGAACGTCGACGGCGACGCCGAGCTCCTCGCGGCGCTCCTGGGCGCGCTCCTCGAGCGAGGACGCGGCGCCCTGCCCCGGCGACCGTGACGCGAGCGCACCGAACACCTCGGGGGACTTGATCGTGGACATCTCCCTCCGTGTATAGCGCGCCGCGCCGTTCCACGGGGAACGGCTCGATCCGGGCAGCCTGGACGCGTTGACTGGACCCGAGCCACGCGCCACCCTCGACTCTGCTTTGTCCGAGCTCCCTCGCCCCGATGCGCCTCCGCTCGTCGGAGAGGCCCGTCCGCGTCGCTGCGGTCGCGGCCGTAAGCCCGCTCGCGCCTGGAGCCGACTGGGATGGAGCCGACTGGGATGGAGCCGACTGGGGTGGGGCTGCGTCGGCCTGGCCCTGGCCACGCTGGGCGGCTGCGAGGCGCGACCGGAGCTGACCCCTTCCCGGACGACCTGCGATCCGCCCGCGGCCCGTCGGGCACCGCTCCGGCTGCTGACCCGGAGCGAGTACGACAACACGATCCGCGACCTGCTGGGTGACGACTCCGCCCCCAGCCGGGCGTTTCCCCCTGAGCCCAACGTCGGCGGGTTCGACAACAACGCCGAGTCGCACCTCGCGAACCCGCTGCTGGTGGAGCAGCTGACGAGCGCCGCCCGAGAACTGTCTCAGCGCGCCGTTCGAGATCACCTCGACACCCTCGCCCCCTGCCCGAACGCCGCCGACGCGGACGACTGCGTCGACGATTTCCTCGGCCGCTTCGGCAAGCGCGCCTTCCGCCGCCCCCTCACCGCCTCCGAGCGGACGTCGTTCCTCACTCTCTACCGGAAGGCCGCGCCGACCCTCGGCTACGAGGCGGCCATCGGGCTCTTGATCGAGGCCTTCCTCCAGTCCCCGCAGTTCCTCTACCGGGTCGAGGCCCCCCTCCAGGCCGACGTCGCGAGCGCCGAGGCTCCTCTCCCGCTGGGCCCCTACGAGCTCGCGTCACGCCTCGCCTACTTCCTTTGGGGTTCAATGCCCGACGACGAGCTCCTCGCCGCCGCGGAGGAGGGCCGGCTCGGCACCGCGGACGAGCTCGAAGCACAGGCGCGACGGCTGCTCGCGGATCCGCGCGCCCGCGCCCAGGTGAGCCGGTTCCACGAGCGCTGGCTCGGCCTGTCCCGCTTCGAGACCGTCGTCCGCGACACCGACGACGTGCCTAGCGAGCGGGTGAACGAGTCGTGGCGGCGCTCCTTGCTCGCCTTCGTGGACGACGTGTTCTGGTCCGAGGACGGCACCCTCGCGGATCTGTTCACGTCCCCCGTGGTGTTCGTCGACGACACCCTCGCGGAGCTCTACGGCCTCTCCGCCGGCGAAGGCTCCGAGCTGCTCCCGGTCACCCTGGAAGATGCGCGCGCGGGGCTCCTCACCCAACCGGGTCTGATGGCGATGCTCGCTCACCCGAACCAGTCCTCTCCGATCCATCGCGGGGTCTTCGTGCGCGAGCACATCCTCTGTCGGCCCGTGCCGGCGCCGCCCCCCAGCGTGAACAACACCCCGCCGGATCCCGATCCGAACGCCACGACCCGCGAGCGCTTCGCGGTGCACACCAAGGATCCCGCCTGCGCCACCTGCCATCAGCTGATCGATCCCCTCGGCTTCGGCTTCGAGCAGTTCGACGAGCTCGGTCGCTACCGGGACGAGGAGAACGGCCACCCCGTCGACGCCTCGGGCGAGGTGCGTCACGCGCCGGATCCGAACCTCGACGGTCCCTTCCACGGCGCCGCCGAGCTGGGGCGACGCCTCGCCGATAGCTCCGCGCCAGGCCAGTGTCTCTCCCGCTACTGGTACCGTTTCGCCCTCGGTCGCATGGACTCCGCGGAGGACGCCTGCACGACCGAGGGCATCGCCCAGTCCCTGGAGCGGGCGGGCGGGCGCCTCGAAGAGATCCTCATCGCGCTCGTGCGCAGCGACGCGTTCCGCCAGCGCGCCCCTTGGATCGACGAGCTGGAGGCAGGCCCATGACCCACCCCCTTCGCCGAACACGCGCCCTCCCCTTCTCCCGGCGGAGCTTCCTCCGCGGCGCTTGCCTCCACGCCGCTGGCGGCGCCCTGGTCGCCTTGCCCCTGATGGACTCCCTGCGCGCCGAAGATCGAGCGGCGCCCCCGCCGAAGCGGCTCGTGCTCCTCTACAACCCGAACGGCACGGTCGAGAAGGACTGGTGGCCCGAAGCGGGCGCGAGCGAGTCGGACTTCACTCTTGGGCGCATCCACGCCCCCCTCGCCCGTCACCGGGAGCGCTTGCTGATCTTTCGCGGAGTCCACAGTCACGTCGCCCAGCGCAGCGACAACAACGGCGGCCCCCATCAGCGAGGCATCGGGGCGTTGTTCACGGGGCAGATGCTCCAGACGGGCGATTTCGTGGATGGCTGTGGCTCCCGCGCGGGCTGGGCGGACGGCGTCAGCATCGATCAGGCCGTGGCCGACGTGATCGGCCTCGACACGCCCTTCAAGAGCCTCGAGCTCGGCATCCGCGCCAGCGACAACGACGTGCAGGGGCGCATCGCCTACGCCGGTCCCGGCAAACCGCTGCCGCCCATGAACGATCCGAAGCAGGTGTTCCGCCGGCTCTTCGCCCTCGCCACGGAGCCCCCCAGCGATCCCATCGACCCGAGCGATCCCCTGGACGCCCGCCACAGCGTGCTCGACACCGTGCGCGAGCAGTTCGCGCTGCTGCGTCCCCAGCTGTCGCAGGAGGATCGAAGCAAGCTCGACGCCCACCTCGAGCTCGTGCGAGACCTCGAGCGGCGCCTCGCCGCCGGGCGCCCGGACCGCTGTGTGCCCCCCGCAGAGCCTCCCTCCCTGGAGCCCGGGAGCGAACTCGACATGCCCCGGGTGAGCCGCGCCCACCTGGATCTGCTGGCGGTGGCGTTCGCGTGCGATCTGACGCGGGTCGCGAGCCTGCAGTACTCCACCGGCTTCAACCGCATCCGCTACCCGTGGGTCGACAGCCTCGGCGAAGGCCACTCCCTCAGCCACTCGGGCCCGAGCAACACGGCGGCCTGGGAGGAGCTCACGCGCCGCGCGATCTGGCACGCCGAAGAGCTCGCCTACTTCCTCGATCGCCTGGCGGCGATCCCCGAAGGGGACGGCAGCGTGCTCGACAACACCTTGGTGCTCTGGGGCAACGAGGTCTGCCAGGGCAACACGCACTCCCTCGACAACATCCCCTACCTGCTCGTCGGCGACGCCGGCGGCGCCCTGCGCTCCGGGCGTTACCTCCAGTACGACGACGCCAGCAACTGCGATCTCCTGCTCTCGGTGCTCCACGCACTGGGCATCGAAGCCGAGACCTTCGGCCACCCCGATCACTGCACCGGCCCCCTGAGCGGCCTCCTCGCGTGACCACCCCGTGACCACTGCGCAGACGCGGCACCTCTGCCACTCGCCCGCGCACAAGCCACCCGCGCACAAGCCACCCGCGCACAAGCCACCCG
>JAAZAA010000237.1 GCA_012514535.1 Myxococcales bacterium
GGATCCGCGTAGCGCAGGAAGCGCAAACCCGCCTGAGTGCCCCAGGAGTAGTCCACGTGGCCGCCCTCGGGGTTCTCGCGCATGGCGACGCTCTGGGTCCCCAGGTTCAGGCGAACGAAGGCGTCCAGACCCCAGGCGCGCAGCTTGTAGCGGGAGCCGAGCTGCAGGTTCAGCGGCGTGAACAGGCGCGTCTCCGGCGCGGCCGGGGCGTCGAGGGCTCCGGCGGTGGGCAGCTTGCCGAGCCGCAGCGTGGTCCCCATCGCCAGGACGAAGTGCCCACGTCCGCTCACGGATCGCAAATGGGAGGTGCTGTCCGAACGCAGCACGTTCTCGCGGGTCATCGTCTCCGTGATGGGTCGATCGTGGAGGAGCGCGCGAGCCACGCGTTCGGCGAGCGGAACGAACTCGTCGAGCTGCACCCGATCGACCTTCTCCTCCCGCTGGTTGCCCGTGTAGCGAGCGAAGATCGTCCAGCCATCGTCGAGGGCGTACAGCTCGACGGTGAGGCGCTGCTGGCACTCGTCGACGACGGCCGCGTAGCTCGGCTCGTGGGTGACCTCGTACTCGAGCATCCGCTTCAGGTAGAGCGCGGGATCGAGGGGCTCCTTCTCCTTCGGAACGTCGGCCGCCGCGGGGGCTGCCGACGCCGGCACGAACGGGATCCGCGGAGCCGCCGGCGGAGACGAGGCGTCCGGGGACGCCGCGTCCTCTGGAGCTGCCTCGGTCCCCCAGTCGCCGGTGGCGTCCCCTTCCGGGGGGGTCTCCGGGGACGCTGTGTCCGTGGCCCGTGAGTCCGGGGACCCCGTGTTCGGGGGTTTGGCGGCGTCCTGGCGCTCTGCGGCCTCCGTCTCCGCGGCGTCCACCGCCGCCGAGCGTGGCTCGCCCTCCGCTTTGGTTCGCGTCACGCGCGTCCATTCTTTCACCTGGACGTCGACGCACACCGTCGTGACGGCGCCCGCCGGGCCCGCCCACGAGATGGCGAGCAGCGCGCCGATGACCCCGTGACCCCAAGAAAACCTTCGCATCTCGACCTCCATGTCCCGCCGCGAAGCACGCGCGCGGCTCCGCGCGGTCTCCTGTTGCAGACGACATGCCAGGTCGCGGCGCGCAGAATTTCCGCTCGCCAGAGAGCGACCGTGCCACGACGTCACACTCCGGCGTGGCGGCGCAGCGACACTGTGCCCCGGGCTCTCGAACGCCTCAGAACGGGTAGAGGGCCTCTTCCACGCTCAGGCCCGGGAGCTCGATGGCGTTCAGATCCGCCGTACCGAGCCCCGCCGCTTCGGCCAGGAGGATGTGGTTCTCCGCGTTGCTCGACGGAGTCAGGGACCACCCCCGCGGATCGAAGCCCATCACCGCCGCGCAGACGGCGTCCGTCGCGACCGGATCGAAGCCGACGGCGAGCAGGCCCGGCGCGACGGGGCTCAGCTGGGGATTCCACGGACCCTCCCCACCCCGCATGGACGTGATCCCGTCGACGATCGAGAGGTGCACCGGGCGAGCGGCGCACAGATCCGTGATGATCCGAGGCACGCGCTGCTCCGGCCCCGCGTCGGCGTACCCGTCGATCTCCCCGGGGAACGCGGCGTGGCCCTCGCGGGCGTGCATCGGGCCGCGGTAGCCGAGGGCGCCTTCCCCCGCGTAGGTCTGATCGGAGTAGAGGGAGTTGGGGGTGACGCCGAAGAGGTTCTTCAGGGAGAGCGTGAGCCCCGCGATGACGTGCTGCTTCATCTTCGCGAGGGAGACGAACACGTCCGTGTCCACGTAGGCGCGGTTGAGCTCGAAGTAGGAGTGCAGCCGCCCGCCGTCCGGGACGGGGACCCGCGCGTAGGAGCCGCCGGAGCCGAGGTTCCTGGTGTTCTCGAACTCGACGTTCCCGACGCTGGACAGGGCCTGCGCGTCCCACCCGGCCATGGTCATGACCTCCGGCAGGCTCGCGACGTAGGGGGCCGACTCGACGAAGCGCACCCGCCGGGCGCCCGCCTCGAACAGCAACGCCGCCAACGCCACGGCGGTCGAGTCATGGGTGAGGTAGGTCTCGCCGGGGGGGAGGCCGAAGAGCGAGGTGAACTCGTTCCCCGTGAGGTTGACCTTCACGGTCACCGTCTTGCTTTTCACGAGCGGAGCGAGGCCTCCGATTCGATCGAAGGCGAGGCGCAGCGCCTCCGTCACGACGGAGATCACGTACGACTCACAGCGCACGAGGGCGACCCGCGGCCCCTGGACCCCCGAGGCGCCGCCCGTGGCCTCCGCCCCCGCCGCGCCCCCCGTGCCCACGGGGACGTCTCCGCCGCTGCCGCCCGCGGGGATCGCCCCGCCGGTGCTGCTGAGCCACCCGCCGGTGGCGGCGACGTCACCGGGCCCCGCGCCGCCGGAACACCCGTACACACCCGAGGTCCCGGCCGCAGCGGCCCACGTCAAGAAGCGGCGTCGCGAGCAAGCTCTACGTCCGTTGGCCATCGTCGCACCCAGGGAAGAACACAGAGGAACACCTCCGCGCATGCTCCCATTTGGGTGCTCGCTCCAGGCATGACGGCCATCAGGCGCGAGCGCGCTGGCGGAAACGGCGACCGAGGCCCGCTAGCTCTGCGCCGACGTCACCCGAAGGGGAAGCGGCGACCGCTGATCGATCACTTCGATCGGGACGCCAGAGGGGGCTGCGCCGACGTCACCCGAAGGGGAAGCGGCGACCGAGGCGGGTCGCTCTGCGCACCTGCTGCGCGGTCTTGGCGACCTGCGCGGCGGACTCGACCCAGGTCTTCCGCGACGCGTCGCCCCCCGCCGCCTCCGCGGCCCCGGAGAGCCCCTTCCGGACGCTCCGCACACCCCGACCGAGCTCACCCCCGAGCTTGCTCAGCCCCTTGCCGCCGAACAGCAGCGCCACGACCGCGACGATGATGACGATCTGCCAGACTCCGACGCTCATGTCGGAGGAGAGTGTAGCAGAGGAGGGCGCCGTCCTGGTCCGTCTCCCGAGGGGTCGTCCGGGGTCGTTCCAGGTCGCACCTCCACGGGGCACGTGCGGAGAGGTGGCCGGCCCGGTCGATTTCTGCGCCGATCGGAGACCCTGAAGCTACTGTTGTGAGGCTGCCGCGATCCGTGGCGCTGGAGCTCTCCACGTGCACTCCATTCTCCCATGAAGAAATCCCCCGCTCTCCTCCCCCGTCCCTCTCTTCCCGCCGGGCGGCGCGGCGCCGGCGGCCCCCGCGCCCGGACGCTGCTCGGCTCCTCCCCGTCGTCGAAGGCAGTGTTTTCGAAGGCGGCGTCCTCGAAGGCGGCGCCCTCGAAGGCGGTGTTCTCGGGAGCCGTGCTCTCGGGGGTGCTCCTCGCCCTGAGCCTCCCCGCCTGCGGGGGAAGCAGCACCCCGGACGCCAAGGACACGCTCCCTCCGGGGGGCGGCGGTGGCGGCACGGACGCGGGCACGGGGGGCTCCGGCAACGGCGGCTCGCCGGGGGGAACCGACGTGCCCCAGGGGCCCTGCAGCCCGAGCATCGGTGAGCCCAGCGACGTCCCGAGCGAGGCGAGCATCACGCCACCCGAGGCTCCCGTCAGCCCCTTCATCGTCGTCGATCAGTTCGGGTATCTCCCCGACGCGGAGAAGATCGCGGTGCTGCGCGATCCCGTCGAGGGCTTCGACGCGGCGGAGTCGTTCACGCCGGGCGCCACCTACCAGCTCGTGGACGCCGTCAGCGGAGAGTCGGTGCTCGAGGGCTCTCCCACGCCCTGGAACGGCGGCGCCACCGACGATCGCAGCGGCGATCGGGCCCACTGGTTCGACTTCTCCAGCGTGACGACCCCGGGCATCTACTACGTGCTCGACGTGGAGGCGGGGGTGCGCAGCGACACGTTCCGCGTCGCCTCGGACGTGTATCGCGAGGTGCTGCGCCACGCCGTGCGCACGTTCTTCTACCAGCGCGCGGGCTTCCCCAAGGAGGCGCCCTACGCGGACGCGGACTGGGTGGACGGAGCCAGCCACGTGGGCCCCCTCCAGGACAAGGAGGCTCGCCTCTTCAGCGCACCGGACGACGCCTCGACCTCCCGTGACCTGTCGGGCGGCTGGTACGACGCCGGCGATTACAACAAGTACACGGCCTGGACGGCGGACTACGTGGTGTCTCTCCTCCGCGCTTACGTGGAGCGCCCCACGGCCTTCGGCGACGACTACGGCATCCCCGAGTCGGGCAACTGCATCGCCGACATCGTGGACGAGGCCCGCTTCGGGTTGGAGCACCTCGTGCGCCTGCAGGAGGAGGACGGCGGCGTGCTCTCCATCGTCTCCCTCGCCCACGCGAGCCCGCCCTCCGCCGCCACGGACCCGAGCCTCTACGGACCCGCCAGCACCAACGCGACCCTGCGGGCCGCCGTCGCTTACGCCTGGGGAGCGCGCGTGTTCCGGCCCCTCGACGAGGCCTTCGCGGAGGATCTCGCGGAGCGCGCCGTCGCCGCCTACGCGTGGGCCGAGGCGAACCCCGACGTGCGCTTCAGGAACAACGAAGGCGCCGCCTCGGGCATCGGCGCGGGGCAGCAGGAGATCGCGGACGACTCCCGCTGGATGATCGACGTGTACAAACTCCGCGCCGCCCTGGCCATCTATCAAGCGACGGGCGACGCCGCCTACCGCACGTACTTCGAAGAGAACTTCGAGGTCTCCGACTTCTCCCTGTTCGGCGGCTGGCTGAGCGGCTGGAACCTCGATTTCACCGACAGCTACCTGGACTACGCGACCCTCCCCGACGCGGATCCGGCGGTGCGCGACGGCATCCTCATCCCCTTCGACAACACCCTCGCCGCCGGCCACAACCTCGGCATCCTCGTCGACGAGCCGGACCCGTACCTCGCGCACCAGGGGGACTACGTCTGGGGCTCGAACGCCCAGAAGGCTCGCATCGGCTCGCTCCTCCACTCCTACGCCACCCGGGACCTCGACGAGTCCCGGGCCGCGGACGGGCGCCGCGCGGCGTCGCGCTACATCCACTACCTCCACGGGGTGAACCCGCTCGGCATCGTCTACTTGTCGAACATGGGATCCAGCGGCGCCCACCGCTCGGTCACCGAGTTCTACCATTCGTGGTTCGCGGACGGCTCCGCCTGGGACACGAACCCCGCCCCCGGCTTCCTCACGGGCGGACCCAACGCCTTCTACAACTGGGACGGCGTCTGCCCCGGGCACGCCTCCTGCCCCGCCGAACCGCCGGCGCCCCCCTTCGGTCAGCCCGACATGAAGTCCTACGCGGATTTCAACACGAGCTGGCCCGTCAACTCCTGGGAGGTGACCGAGAACTCCAACGGCTACCAGGTGGAGTACATCCGGTTGCTGTCGAAGTTCGTGGAGTAATCCACCCACCCGTACCCCCTCCGACGTGGACACCTGCGGCCC
>JAAZAA010000238.1 GCA_012514535.1 Myxococcales bacterium
GAGCGGGCCGCGGGTGGCGGTACCGGCGAAGATGACGTCTTCCATCTTGCCGCCGCGCAGGGTCTTCGCCCCCTGCTCGCCCATGACCCAGGCCAGGGCGTCGACGACGTTGGACTTTCCCGACCCGTTCGGGCCCACGATGCAGGTGACGCCCGGTTCGAGCGCGAACGTCGTCGGCTGGGCGAACGACTTGAACCCTTTGAGCGTGACGCTCTTCAGGTGCATGAAGCGCTCCCCGCGACGACCGATGGATTCCTTGGGAAACCTTACCGGCAGGCGCCGCCTCCTCCGTGGAGGCGAGCCGCGCCGTGGCAGACCTCAGGTTCGCACCACGCGGTTCACCGATCCTGTTGACGCGGGCCCCGAAACTCCGCTAACGTTTCTCATCGCGTCGAATCGAAAGGAGGTCGCCATGATGATGTACACGCTCAACCCCAAGTCTTCCGCAATCCGCGGGGGTGTTGCGCTGCTGCCGGCGACCGGACTCTTCGGCGCCGCTGCGCGTACCGCCTGCTGAGGCCCGCGCAGGAGCACTCTGTCCACCGCCCGTCACGGCGGTCTTGACACCGGTCTGATCCGGTTCGTCGCTCCTCCGCCTCCGCGCCGCCGCTGATCGCCGTCGTCTCGCGACGCCCGCGATCGCTCCCCGCCCTTCCGCGCCCTCCCGCGCCCGGGCATCGTCCGATCCTCCCTTCGAACTCGAAAGAGACCCCCCCTTATGTCAAACCTGACCACCGCCGAACGACAACACCAGAACGACGTCGTCCGTCGCCTCCCCGATCTGCCCGCGCTGCAGACGCATCTGAGCCTGGTCGACCGCGTGTCGCTTCGCCTCAGCGTGTGGCTGCTGCAGCGCAGCCTGTCCCGCGTCGAGCACCGCGCCGACCGTGCCCAGCGTGCGGCCCGCGTCCGCCTCGAGCAGGAGCGTGAAGCCCGCGAGCGGGCCTACGAGCGGGAGTGGCTGCTGCGTCCCACGCGTTGAGCGTGGGCGCAGCGGCCGCCCCGCGGCATCCCTTCCTTCTGAATGAAAGCAGGACATCATGTCCACCATCACCGGGGTCGAGTTCCGGCCCCTCGCCATCCCCGCGACGATGCAGGATGACGGCGCGGACGACTTCGCCGCCATGGTCGTCGTGCGCAACGCGATCTACCGGGAGATCTCCGGTCACGGCGATCACGACGTCGCCGCCGACGAGCTTCTCCCCCACTACCAGCCCGATGAGGACGAGATCCGGCTCAGCTGGCTCATCCTGGCCGACGGCAGCCCCGTGGGCCGCATCGGTCTCGACCTTCCTGTCGAAGGCGAGTCGAGGGTCGCGTACATGCTCGTGGAGCTCCTTCGCAGGGTGCACCGGCGCGGGATCGGTTCCGCGGCGTACGCCCTCGTCGAGGACATCGCGCGCTCCCACGGTCGCACGGTCATCCAGTCCTGGGCGGAGCACCCCGACATCGCGGGTCCGCGACTGGAGGCCCCGACCGGCTTCGGCAGCGTCCCCGCCGACGAACCCGCCACCCGCTTCTACCTGCACCACGGCTTCACTCTGGAGCAGATCGAGCGCAACAGCGCGCTCAACCTGCATGCCCCGTTCGACGAGATCGAGCGTCTGCTCGAGGTGGCACGGGCGGCGTCGACCGACTATCGCGTCGTCAGCTGGGAAGCGCCCACGCCGCCTGACTTCGTCGAGGGCTACGGCTGGATGAAGTCCCGCATGGTCACCGACGCGCCGGCTGCGGCCCTGGAGTTCGACGAGGAGGAGTGGGATGCCGCGCGCGTGGC
>JAAZAA010000239.1 GCA_012514535.1 Myxococcales bacterium
AATTGGATCGTCAAAGTCCTGACTGCAGGATTGCTGGTTGGCTGTAGCGCGGCCAGCTCCGATGATCAGGCGGACACGGGAGCCGGTGGCAATCCGTCGATCGGCGATCCTTCTACCGGCGGCACCCCGCCCATCGGCGGTGACCCGTCGACGGGAGGCGCCTTCTCCACTGGTGGCGGCTTCGGCGATCCGTCCACGGGCGGTGTCCCCTCGACGGGCGGTATCCCCGGCACGACCTGCACGGACGTTCGTCCCACGGGCACCGATTGGGACGAGGCCACCTGTCCGATGTGGGCTTCGGAGACCGACGAGTGCAGCGCGGCGTGGATGATCGACAACCACTACTGTGACGAGAGCTGCGGGCGCTGCTCGAGCGACGGCGGTGGTTCGGGGGGCACCGACGGGTCCGGCGGGGCCGGCGACACCGGGGGCAGCGGCGGCGGTGGGGGCGGAACCCCGGCCACCTGCAACGAGCCCGACTCGAAGGAGTGCTCGACCTACAAGGTGGGGGATCACTGCGGCCTCACCTATGAAATCTGGACCGACTCGGCGTCCGCGTGCATGACGAACACCGCCCGCGGGTTCATCGCCGAGTGGACCGAAGCGAACGGGAACTACCTGGCTCGCAAGGGCGTTCGCCCGGGGTCGAGCTCTCCCGTGGTGACGTACAGCGCGGACTACAAGCCGAACGGGAACTCGTACCTGGCCATCTACGGCTGGACCCAGAATCCGCTCGTCGAGTACTACATCGTCGAGAGCTGGGGGAACTGGCGTCCACCGGACGACAGCCTCTCGCCCATCGGGACCGTCACCGTGGACGGCGGGACTTACGAAATCTACCGGACTCAGCGGGTCAACAAGCCGTCGATCGAGGGCGACAAGACCTTCTGGCAGTACTGGAGCGTGCGCACGTCGAAGCGCACGAGCGGAACCATCACCGTGAAGCCCCACTTCGACGCCTGGGAGCAGTTCGGCCTGCAGATGGGGACCTTCTACGAGGTCTCCCTGGTGGTCGAGGGCTACTACAGCTCCGGGAACGCCGACGTGACGGTGTCGTTCCAGTAAATCCGAACCACAGGCGGAGCCGCCGCTCTCGATGGGCGGCGGCGCGCCGGGAGCGGCGCGTCCCCACCTCGGCGATGCCTGAAGGGACGATCTCCGTGGGGCACCCCGCAGTGCTCATCGACCGCTGTCGTCGGCCCGCTGCCCTCGGCCCGCTGCCCTCAGCGATACTCGGGGTTCGGGTGATCGAAGCGGCAGCCGGCCTCCCACAGGGAGCGCTGGTTGCCGTGGGCCGGGATCCCGCCCTGGGCCCTCACCATGCGCGCCATGTGCATGAGGTTCCAGGTCATGAACGTGACGTTGCGCTGCGTGAAGTCGTTCTGGGGACCTCCCGAGCCCTCATCGAGGTACGACGGGCCCGGCCCTGCCTCTCCCACCCACGCCGCGTCCGCCTGCGGCGGGATGAGATAGCCGAGGTGCTGGAGCGAGTAGAGGAGGTTCATCGCGCAGTGCTTGGCCCCGTCTTCGTTGCCGGTCACGAGGCACCCTCCGACGCGCCCGTAGTAGGCGTACTGTCCCTTCTCGTTCAGCTCTCCCGAGCTCCCGTACAGGCGCTCCGTCACCCTCCTGCAGACGGACGACAGCTCCCCGAGCCAGATCGGAGTCGTGAGGACGAGGATGTCGGCGGCCATCACCTGCTCCTGAATGCTCGGCCAGTCGTCGCGCGCCCAGCCGTGCTCCCGCATGTCGGGATAGACGCCCGCAGCGATCTCGTAGTCCACCGGACGCAGCACGTGCACCGCGACGCCGTTCTTGCGGAAGATCGCCGCGGACACGTCGATGAGCCCCTGGGTGTGGGACAGCTCGGGCGTCCGCTTGAGCGTGCAGTTCAAAAAGAGCGCTCGCAGCCCCTGGAAATCCGTGGGAGCCGCCTCGCCGAGCGACGCAGAACCTGGTTCGGACATGGCCCCCCGAGATACGGCCGGGCGTGGACAGCGCCGAACTCCACCGCTCCAAGAAGCGGTCCACCCGAAATCTCGGCGAGCCGGCAATCCGCCTGGCCCCCCGGCGCCCCCGGAGTCAGGTCGAACGCACGGCTCCTGTGGAGCCGTGCAACTCCGGTCCACCTCAGCCGGGCGTCATCTGTCCGCTGAGCACGAGCAGGCTGATCATGTAGAGCATGCCGTCGTAGTAGCGGAACGAACCCGTCGGCACCGGCTCGTCGAGGAGCACCTCGAGGAAGACGTCGTGCTTCGACGACTCGCTGGTCCCCGCCGCCAGGGCGACGAGGGAGCGGTGCGCGGCGGTGTTGAACGACACCAGGGGCTCGCCGGCGATCGTGTACTCGGACACGTACTCGTCCACCCCCTGCTCCAGGAAGAAATCGAGCCGCCGCTCGTTCTGCTCGACGACCCAGTCGAAGGGGCCGAACCAGAGGTGATCGAGCGCCAAATTCAGCAGCGTCCGGGCCGTCGTCGCCCGGTAGTTGCCGCGCTCCGAATCCGGCGACCCGGAGTAGGAGACGACCTCGGGCAGCAGGCCCGTCTCCGGGTGAGCGACCCGGGAGAGGAGATCGCGCGCGTTCTCCGCGGCGCGCGTCCACAGCTCCGCGCGATCCCGATCGTGGCGTGCCCAGACCTCGTAGAACGCCGGCATGAGGTAATCGACGGCGACCTCCTCCTCCGGGGACCTCGAGCTGAGCCGGGGCAAGGCCGCCTCCTCGTCGAAGCAGTCGACCACACCGTCGACGACCCCGCCGTTCCGGGCCTCGATGGCCACCATCGCGTCCAGGAGCGCGAGGGCGTCTTCTCCGTAGGCGTGGTCCCCCGCGGCGCCCCAGCGCGTCTCCGCCGTGAACAGGGTCGTCGCGATGATGCTCGAAGCGTCCGTCGCGGCAGCCGCGGCGCAGTTCTCGCCCGAGGTGTCACAACGCCAGCGGAGGAGCCCGGCGGAGGGTCCGCTCGTGCTCAGCATGTGCTCCTTGGCCCAGCCCCACAGCTTGTCGAACACCTCCCGGTGATCGAGGTGGACCGTCACGAGCATCCCGTACGCCATCGAGTCCGTCCGGACGTCACCGTTGGCGATGTCCTGGATGTAGGCGGTGCCGTCTCCTTGATCGAAGAACACCGCCTCCGTCTCGGGATCACCGAAGAACAGCTGGAGAAAGGCGTCGTTCAGCCGAGCGTTCACCTGGGAGATCGGGATGCGATGACGCTCCTCCAGGACGTTCGGCAACCCGCCGGTCCCGGCGGGCTCCTCCTCCGGCGGGCTCGGGGGCTCCTTCACTTCGCTCGTCTGCTCCCGCGCCCCGAGCACGTCCACACTCGTGCAAGCCGAGAGGAGCGCCCCCGCACCGATCAGGACGAGCCACTTCATGTCAGTCGAGGTAACGCTTGGCGCGCGCTCCCAGGGGGCTCGAGGGATACTTCTCCAGGAACCGCGCGGCGCGCTTCCGGGCCGCGGCGGAGGAGCCGTTCTCGGACAACGCTTGGATGGTGAGCACCTCCGCCTCGAGCCCGAGCCGGGGCCGCGGGAAGCGCTGGCGATACTCCGCGAGCAGCGTGAGGGCACGCGCCGGGTTCTTCTCCTGGAGCGCGGCTTCGACCCGGGCGATGTGGGCGAGCTCCTCGCGGAGGCTCGATGCCTCGCTGGAGGGGGCGCGCTGGGATCCGCTCGCGCGCGGCTTGACGCGATCCTCTGCCGCCGGCCCCGTCGCGTCCTTGGCCGTCTCCGCGGGCGGGCTCATCTCACCCGTCACGGCCGGTCCCGTCACGGACGGCTCGGCTTCGACTTCGGGCTCCTCCACGACCTCCGGCTCGCCCATCCGCGGCGCTTCGTCGACGAGCGCCACCGATGCCCTCGACGCTTCGTCGTCCGACGGAGTCGCTCCACCCGAGAAGGCCACCGCGCCGGCGACGCCGAGCGCTCCCGCGAGACCCGTGGCGATGACGATGGTCCCGGTCTTGCCCGACAGCCACCCCAAGGTGCTGGCCTGAGCCGCGGACGTCGTGGTCAGGCCGACCGCCGCTCCCACCCCCAACGCGGTGAGGGTCTTGTTCCGTAGCTCGGGCGACATCCGCACGTCGCGACCTGCCCGCAGCAACGCCTCCTCGAGGTCCATCTGTTCCGGATCGACGCTCGGATCCATCACGCACTCTCCCGACGTTCGTTCTGCTGCAAGAGCGATAACTCACGCTTGAAAATCTCTCGGGCGCGCCGCAGCCGCGACGCCACCGTGCCCGGCGGGAGCTCCAGGAGAGCCGCGATCTCCGCCATGGTCATCTCCTCGAAGGAGTACAACACGAACACCGAGCGCACTCCGTCGTCCATCGTCTCCAGGATGCGGTCCAGGAGCTCCCGATGACGCTTTTGTTCCGTGAGCCGATCCGGGAGCATGTCGGGGTTCGACCTCTCCGCCAGGACGTCGTCCGAGACCTCGCGCTTGCGCGCGAGGCTCCGTCGAAAATGGGCCGCCGTGTTCTGGGCGCAGGCGAACAGAAACGCCCGCTCCTTGCCGGGCTCGATCTCCTGCAAGCGTCGGGCGGCGACGAGGAAGACCTTCTGGACGCAGTCGTCCAGCTCACCGCCCCAAACCCCCAAGTTTCTCAGGGATCGCGTCACGAAGTCACCCTCGGTGAGCACGAGATCGCGCAAACGCCGTTCGTGGCTTCGACCCATGGCAGTTCGTTCAGCATGCGAGGCGACCCGCGGGGGGGCAAGGCCCAAAGGGGACGAGGATCCCACGAGCACCTCGTCTTGTTCCCGCGAACCCCCAAGTTGATCACTCCACGACGAAAAAAGCCTTAAGGCTAGAAATTCCAACCGGCTCCCGCGGCGATACCCCACGCAACCGCAGAAGTCGACGCCAGGACCTCCGGGCCCGGAGCGACCCCGAAGCGACGCCGGGTGAGCGGGACCTCGAGGGAAGGAGACAGCCACAGGTCGAGATGTCGGGAAATGCGCGCGCGCGACCACGCCTCCAGACCCAGGGTCGCGAAGAAGCGCGTCGTCGACGTGCCTTCGGCGAAGCCGCGGCTCTCAGCGGAGAGCAACCCGAGCTGGGAGACCGGGCAGAGCAGGAGAAAATGATCGCCGCCCCACCGGAGCGGGCAATAGGCGAGCCGCGCGCCATAGAAGGTCGTCCTGAGCGTCGGCTCGCGGACGGAGGCGGTCTCCGTCAGACCATACACGGACACGCGCGCCTCGAGGGGCAACCCCGTCGAACGCTCGGGGCCACTCACGGCGAACAAGATCCCCCCGCCGAGGTGCATCGTGTGATCCATGAGCCGCGCCAGCGCGAGGACGGGCCCCACGGAGAGCTGCAGGTGCGCTCGAGTCGAGGAGTCGTCGTCCGTGGAGGACGCGTCGTCGTCCTCCGCGTCCTCACGCCGCCGCTCGTCGTCCTCATCGTCCGAGGTGGTCCGCGCCGGCTCGCCGAGGCCGCCCGGCTCGCCCGAGCCGTCCGCGTCGTCTCCGCGTGCGCCCGACGGCTCCACGGGGCCGAGGGTCACCGTCGCGTCGGGATCGATGCTGAGGGCAGCGGTCAGCGCGAGCGCCTCCACGACCTCGTCGCAGCTGCCCCCGGTCATCCTCCTCCGTTCCGGCCTCTGCCCGGCGCGCGTCACCGTCAACACGCCCCGGTACCCGGAAGCGTCCGGGACGACGCTCATCCGGAGGTGTTGCTGCGCCAAGACAGGGCTCGTTCGGGCAACGCGACGGCTGCGTCGATGGAGCAGGGAGAACGCCTGCTCCTCGTCCATGCACGCGGTCGGCGCGCGGTACTCGAACGCGATGAGGATGCGCCCCGCCGTCTCCGCCCGCGCCAGCGCCGGCTCTGCCACGCTCAGCCCACTCCAGACGAGCGCGAGCAGGCAAAGGAAGCGGAGCGGTCTGGCAAAGACCCGAGGAATGACGTGCATCGGTGTGCGACGGTGGAGCGCCAGCGGGGGCCACCGAGCCGCATCATACACAGGCCCCCTGCGCGCGTCGGCACCATCCCACGGTGACCGACGGCAGTCCCGAGGCGTGTTCACCGGGTCCTGCCTTTGTCGAAGGTCCGGAGATCCTGTAGGTTCCAGAGCGCTCTCCGGGCCATGACGATGACGCCGAGCAGCTGGCTGCATTCCCCGAGCATCGGCGCCCCCTCCGTCCGCCGGAGGCCGCGGAAGTTTCTTCCGTGGTTGCTCCTCGGCGCCTGCCTGGGCATGCCCTCCTGGGGCTGCCGTCGCGAGTCATCCTCCACAGAGGCCACCACCGAGCCGACCGCCACCGCGCGCTCCGCCGCCACAGAGAGCCAGAGCACAGAAGAACAGAGCACAGAAGGACAGAGCACGGCCCCGCCGACGACCCTGCTCGAATGGCAGGAGTCCGCCTACGGCACGACGCTGTTCCTCGACGGCTCCGTGGTGGTGCTCTTGACGCAGACCGCACTGATCCACATCCCCGAGGACGCCCCCGCCCGAAGCACGCCTCTGCCCCTGGGCTCCGGTCCGGCCTTGATGGGCGACTCCATCGTCTACTGGCACGATGGCGCCGTTCGTGCCGTGCCCAAGGGCGGCGGAGAGCCGCGCACCCTCGGTCCCCTCGAGCGACAACCACAGCGGTTCGTCGCGACGCGGCATGGCTTCGCCTGGCTCGAAGGCCCCCCGGGGCGCCCCGCCGCGTGGTCCACGTTCCGGGACCGGACCCCGCGGGTGCTGCATCGCACGAGCCATCCGGTCGCCTCTGCGACGATGCTCGATGACTGGGTGTTCTTCGTCGAGGTGGTCGGCGGGGGGGCCTGGCGGATGGGCGGTGTCTCGCTGAGCGGCAAGGCGACGGCCTTCTCCGCGACGCGCACCGGTCGCCCCCCGTCGATGCTCGCGGCCACTCACGACGGCATCCACTTCTACGACGGCCCCACCCGCTCGGTGCGACGGCTCAGCCCGGATCTCGAGCAGGAGACGGTGCTCGCCGAGGGCGTGATTTGCTCCCCCTTGGCGGTCTCCGATCGCGTCGTGTGCGCCCACGTCGGCGGCGTCTACGAGATCCCGGGCGCCGGGGTCCCGCCGCGCACCCTCGTCACTCAGCCGCGTGGCGCCACGGCGACGATCGCCGCCGACGCACGACGCGTCGTCTGGGTGGCGGACACCGGGGAGGGCCGGCTCGCCGTCCGCTCTCGGCCGCTCCCTCCGCGCTGAGCGCCCTGGTCCCCCAGAACTCACGGTTCGTCGACGCCTCCCCATCGCTCCCGAAGCGAAGCGCGACACGACGAGCCGCGCCCGCCACGCGTCACTCGTGCCGCAGGAACGTCACGTCGTCGATCCAGAACTCGAAGGGCTCGGGGACGAAGAAGAACCACTGCAGCTCGTACAGATCGGCGACGTCGAGGTGCACGGTCGCGCCGTCGACGTTCACCGTCTCCTGATCCAAGCGCAGCGAATACTCGCTCCACTCGGTCCCCACCTCCAGGCTCCGAATGAAGCGCGGCCCCGAGTGGGTCAACATCTGGAAGGAGACGGCCCGAGGCGTCCCGGCGCGGGCGAAGAACCGCACGGTGTCGTAGGCCCCGCGCTCGTAGAAGCCGTCGATGCCGACCCCGAGAGCGGCGCCCCACCCTTCGAACCCGGCGCCCACCGTCCGCAAACAGAAGCCTCGTTCGAGGCACTCGGGGCCCTGCACGACGGTCAACTCCTGTTGGCCCGCGCCATCGTTGATGATGTACCACCACCCGCCTGGCTCGTTCGACAGGGTGTTGCCGTCCTCGAAGGTGTCGAGGACGTGCACGAGCTCCGTCGTCGGGGCGCCCGCGCCTCCCCCCGCCGACGAGCCACCGCCGGACGAAGCGCCGCCGGAGGCTCTGCCTCCCGACGAGCTCCCGCCACCGCCCGTGCCGTCGCCGTCCTGTCCGCCGACGCCAGCATCGAACACGAGCAGCTCACGATCACCACACGCCGCGAGACTCGGCGCGACCACGAGGCCGACGACGACGGAGAGCCCGCGCCGCGCGGTCGCCCTGCTCCTGCGTCTCACAGCTGCCATCCCACCCCCAGCGTCGCCGCGAACCACGGTCGCCCGAGCTCGACGTCGGTCCGACGATCCGCGCGGAGCCGCACGGTCGGAACCACGAGTCCCGGCTCCGCCACCGCCCAGAGCGACACGTCCCGCCAGCGCAGCATGAGGCGCGCGCGGGCGGAGGCGAGCCCGACGCAGGTGGTGTCGCGCACCCCGCGGACGTCGTCGTCCTGGGCGGTCCCCTGAGCCTGCAGACACCACGCCGACGCCCCCAGACCCGTCGTAAGCGACCAGTGAGCACCGCCGCCTGCGCGCAGCATGAGGTGCGCGCCGAGCTGCTGGTGGTCGACGTCCACGGAGCCCTCCGGGAGACCGACGGACGCGGGCGTCACGCTCAGCGCTCCCCCGAGCTCGAGGCTGGTGATCCCCGTCAGCGGGAACCCGGCGCCCAGCGTGATCTGGGCCCCCGGCGCGCCGGACGTCACCGCGAAGGCCGCGCCCGCGCCGAGCCAGACCCAGGGACGCGCCGCTTCCGAAGCCGAGCCGTCGCCACGTCCGCGCGCAGCCGAGGCCGGAGGCGGCGACGCGTCGCGCACCGCGGCGCTCGAGTCCCGCGGCGCCGCCGGGTGGTCGCCCGGTGGACTGTCCTCCTGGCGCTTCCCGGGGCGCACCGTCATGAGATCCGCGACGCGCAGCGCGAGCATGCCCGCCGCGACGTTGGCCTCCGCGCTCGGCACATCGACGCGGAAGAGTCGCTCGTGATCGCGCACCCACACGTAGGCGAGCCCCGTGGAGCCCACCCGCACGACGGTGACGGACCCCACGCTGCGCGGCTCCTGCGCGGCGTAGAGCGGCAACTCGGCGAGCAAGCTCCCTGGATCCACGACGGCCGACTGCCGCGCCTCCACCTCGAACCCGCTGGCTCGCAGCTCCGCCTCCACGTTGCGCCGCGCCTCGGGCCAGTCCATCTCCGGCGCGTGGACGGACACCACCACGGGCGCCTCGGCGCCCGCCGGGCTCACCACGAACGCCGCGCCACCGACCAGGCGGGCGAGGACCGCCAGGGACGACCAGGGGCTCTTCATGGAGACGAGCCGAGCAGCCCCCGGGCGATGCCCGCGTGCGGACCCTCCGGGTGATGTCGAAGGTAGTCCCGAGCCACCTCCGCAGCCTCCTTCTGCCGGCCCTGACTTGCCAGGGTGTCCATCAGGCGCGCCCGCGCGCTCGCCGCGAGATCGCCCGAGGGGGACTCGCCGAGGAACACGCGGAGCCAGTGGATCGCGCGGCTGGGATCCCGATCCACGTCCGCGGCGAGGCGCGCGAGGGCGAACGCCGCCAGACGTGCCTCGGCGGCTCGTGGGTAGCGGGACCGCAGGGACGTGTACGCCCGCCGCGCCCGATCGGGGTGCCCTGCGAAGCGAGCCGTGTTGCCGAGTTCGAGGAGATCCCCGGCGGGCGCGCGGGCGAGCATCTCGTCGAACTCCGCCGCCGAGACCGCAGCCAACGCCTCGCCGTAGCGCCCCTCCGCCGTGAGCGCGCGCCACGCGGGTGGCTTCGTCGAGGAGGGCGCCCCCTCCTTCGAGCTCGGCGAGCCCACGCTCGCCTTCGCCACCGGCGCCGCGCTCCCCTCGGCGGCCCCCTCGGCGGAGCCCTCCTCCACGCGGGGCTCCTCCTCACTCGGCGCTGAGTCCGTCACCAGGGCGTCCTCCAGCGGGCTCGCGGCGTCGGAGTGGGCCACCGCGGGACCGGAGCGCTCCCAGCGCGCGCCGGCCCTGACCGCGACGCCCTCTGCGGGGAGCTCCTCACCCAAGACGCGCACCTCGCCGCGGCTGACCTCGACGGCGAAGGCCTCCGCGTCCGGGTGCCAGGCCACGCTGAAGCGTGTCCCGATGACGCGCACGCGGTACGGCCCCGCCGCGACGAACCACTCGGTGCCGGGCTCGCGCTGGACGTCCGCGTCGAGGCGCCCCCGCTGCAGCGAGAGCTCCACGCGTCCCTCCCGGCGCCCCAGGGCGGCGGACGTCTCCGCCTGCAGCTCGATGTGGCTCCCGTTGGCGAACTCCAGGCGCCCGGGGACGTCCTCGACATGAAGGAGCTCGTGCTCCGCGATCGGTGCTCCCCTCCAGGTGACGGGGGCGACCTCCGGCGTCGGACGCCAGAGTGTGAACAGGAGCGCGGCACACACCGCCGCGACGCCGAGCCCCGCTCCAATCCACGGCGCGCGCCGCGGCCGCGCTTGCTGAGCCGACCAGCGCAGCAGCAGCGTGGCGCGCTGCGCGGCGAGGGCGCGTCGCCCCGGTCCCTCCCCCAGGGCGTTCGCCAGGGCATCTCCGAACTCGCGGCTCGTGTCCTTCACGATGAAATCCCCCTCCCCGCGCGCAGGCGCTCGAGCAAGTCCGGGCGCGTCCGCACCAGCGCCTCGATGCGCCGCCGCGCCGCGGCGAGGCGGCGCTTCGCCGTCATCAGCGAGAACCCACAGGCCTCCGCCACCTCCGGCAGCGTGAGATCCTCGAGATGAACCAGCCCGAAGACGATGCGCTCCTGCGCGGGCAGCTTCTCCAAGACCTCCAGGGACCGGTACACCAGATCCCGCGCCTCCACTTCGCGGGCGAGATCCCCATGGACGTTCGTCTCGGGGATCTGCCACCACAGCAGGCGCCGGAGCGAGCGCCGCCGGAGCTCCGCCCGCACCGTGTTCACGGTGACCGCCCGCACCCACGCCTCGAGCCGCTCGGGATCCCGGAGGCGGTGGACGGAGGTGAGGATCCGAAAGAAGACCTGCTGGACGAGATCGTCGTGATCCGCGTCCGCCCCCATCAGGCGCCACACGAGCCGGTTCACGTCCCGCGCGAAACGGTCGTGCATGGCCGCCAGGCCTGCCCGCGGATCCTGCAACACCTGGTCCACGAGGTCGGCGTTCGCTCGGCGCTGGAGCGCCAGCCGATCGTCGTCGACGCTCGCGGAGCGCGCCCCTGAGGTGCGGGCCGGGGGCGCCCCCCCGGGTCTGTGGGCGGTGGGCACGGATCGCATGCGCCTCGTCCCCTGAAGATGCCCCAGGGCCAGCCGCCGTACCACGGTTCTGTGCCACTGGAACAATGCAACGACGGAGGACCCATGCCGCTGCTCCCCGCCTCCCTCCTCATCCGGACGACCGCGGACACGCGCGCCCCGTCCCGCGGGGCGCGCTCGCCGCTCGGCCGATCGACGCGCCCCTTCCGGAGGACGCGCTCACCCCTGCGCGGCGCCGTACCGCTACCGCATCGCACCACGCCGGGTCCTCGACTCAGTCTCGTCGATCGCCCAGGACGCCCGCGCGCAGGAGGAAATAGAGGAGCTGCAGGAGCGCCGAGACCGCCGCCGCGACGTAAGTGAGCGCCGCCGCCTTCAGAACCGCGGCGGTCCCGTCGACCTCGTCCGCGTAGATCATCCCGGTCTCTTGCAAGGCGACCACCGCTCGCTTCGAAGCGTCGAACTCCACGGGCAGGGTCACCAGGGTGAAGAGCACGAAGGCGGCGAAGAACACGATGCCTGCCCAGAGCAGCCCCGTGGATTGCATGAAGAGACCGATGCCCGCCAGCACCGTGCCGAGGTTCGAGCCGATCATCGCCGGCTTGACCACCATGGACCGGAACTTCAACGGTCCGTAGCTCGTCGCGTGCTGGATCGCATGCCCGGCCTCGTGCGCGGCGACCCCGAGCGCTGCGAGGGAGCGCCCCTGATACACGTCGGGGGAGAGCCGCAGCACACGCGCCCGCGGATCGTAATGGTCAGAGAGGAAGCCTTGGGTCATCTCCACGCGGACACCCGACACCCCACGCCGCCGGATGAGCTCCCGGGCGGCTTCGGCCCCGGTATAGCCCCGACGGCTCGCGACGCGGCTATAACGTTGGAAGGTCGACTTCACGCGCGCGCTCGCCCAGAGGCTCAACAGCATTCCGGGGGCGAGGAACAGGAGATAGAGAGGATCGAAATGGAGCACGGAGTGCAACATAATTCGCCGCCGCGACGTCGCAAGCCGAAGCCCCCCGGGATCGCCACCGCGACGGTGTCTCCGCGCAGGGCGCTCCGCGGGCTCCAAGAGTCTCTGCTCGCCGCCGCGTGGCTCTGCCTCGCGGGCATCGTCGGCCTTTCCGGGTGCGCGCGGTCGTCGCCGTCCCACGCGGGACGGACGCCGAACGAGAGCACGTCCGCGACGTCTCCCCGGTCCGAACCGAGCGCTGCGACGTCGAGCGCCGCCTCGCCGTCGCGAGCAGCCCCTTCGACGCAAACCGCGCCACCGCTGGCCCCCTCGACGGACGTGCCCTGCGATCCCTTCGCGTGCCTGCGTTTCCCCACCGCCGCGGCGGCGCTGCGCCACGTGCTGGAGACGGACTCCCCCGAGGTGCTCGGCATCGGCGAGTCCCACGCCCGCGCGGAAACCGAGCACATCCCTTCGGCCACGGCCCGCTTCACGGACGAGCTCCTGCCCGTCATCGCCGATCGCAGCCACGCCCTCGTGGTGGAGCTCCTCGCGCCCCCCTCCGACTGTCGCCCGGAGACGAGGGAGCGCGTCGACCAGGAGGAGCGCGCCATCACCGAAGGGCAGGCGTCGGCCAACCAGAACCAGTACCTGCGGCTGGGTCACGAGGCGAAGCGGCTCGGCGTCACGCCGTACATCCTGCGCGCGACCTGTGGCGATCTCGACGCCATCGCGGCCGCTGGCGAGGAAGGGGTGCTCGTGATGATGGAGACGATCGCGCGGCTGACCACCCAGGAGGTGCAGCGTCTCCTCGCGCGCCGCCCTCCAGAGCGGGCGCAGGCGATGGTGCTCGCCTACGGCGGCGCGCTCCACAACGATCTCGCGCCTCGCTCGGGGCGGGAGGGCTGGAGCTACGGCCCTCACCTGCAGGAGCTCACGGGCGGGAGCTACACGGAGCTCGACCTCATCGTCCCCGAGCACATCCAGGACACGGACAGCTGGCGTGCCCAGCCCTGGTACGACGCCGTGCCCCCGCTCACGTCCGCAGGCAGCGTCTTGCTCCAGGTCGCGCCGCGGCGCTGGGTGCTCTTCCTCTCCACGTCACCGCCCGACTCTCCTCCCAGCGAGCCGCGCTCCAGCGAGCCGCGCCCTGCCGAGCCGCGCTCCGATTCACAGGAGCCGGCGCAGGAGCTGTAAACCCAACAGCAAGAGCAGCGGTGACAGATCCAGTCCGGCGACGGGCGGGAGCACCTTGCGGATCGGCCGGAGCACGGGCTCCGTCAGCGCCGCCGTGAAGCGCACGATCGGGTGACGCGGATCCAGGTGGAACCACGACAAGATGACCGCGACGAAGACGATGATGGAGTAAACGTAGAGGACGAGATGGAGGAGGGAGGTCACGGAGGTCACAGGGGCCCTTCGGGAGCGAGAGTTCCAGGAACGACGTGGACCGCGCCGCCGGCGGCGTCGAAAAGGGAAACGCGGACAGCGCGACCGCAGGGAGCGGCAGGCACAGCGCAACCGCAGGGAGCGGCAGGCACAGCGCGACCGCAGGGAGCGGGCACAGCACGACCGCAGGGAGCGGCAGGCACAGCGCGACCGCAGCCTCGGGGGCCACGGCCCTGCGTGGGCACGACGGCCGAGCCCGTGGTAAAAAGCTCCTTGGTGCGCGTAGGGGTCATGCGCCTCCAAGCTTTCCATGGTTTCGCTCCGTCCGCTCCTGATCCGTCCGGGTGATCCGCCGGTCTTCCCGGATCCGCTGGCCGCCGATGGGGATGGCCTCGTCGCGGTGGGCGGTGATCTGCGGCCTCAGCGCCTCCTGCTCGCCTACGAGCTCGGCATCTTTCCGTGGTATGATGGAGAGATCCCCCTGTGGTGGAGCCCCGACCCCCGCGCGGTGATGACGCCCGAGCGGCTCCACGTGTCCCGCAGCTTCCGGCGCTTCTTCCGGAAGACCCCCTGGACCGTCACCTGCAACAGGGCGTTCGCCGCGGTGATGGTGGAGTGCAGCCGCGAGCGCGCCGACGGCACCTGGATCCACACGGAGGTCATCCAGGCGTACACGGAGCTGCACCGCCAGGGCTACGCCCACAGCTTCGAAGTGTGGGACGGCGAGCAGCTGGTGGGCGGGCTGTACGGAGTGCAGCGGGGCGGGCTGTTCGCGGCGGAGAGCATGTTTCACCGGCGCACGAACGCGTCCAAGGTCGCGCTGTGCACCGCGGTGCTGGCGGTGTTCGCGCTGGGGATCGAGGTCTTCGACGTGCAGTTCGTGACCGATCATCTCGAGTCGATGGGGGCCTTCGAGATCCCGCGGCGCGATTACCTGCGGCGGGTGCGGACGGCCCTGCCCCGGCACGTCCCCCTCGGCGCCCTGTCTCAACGCAATCCTCTCGCCCTCGCCCGGGCCGAGCTCGAGCGGATGCGGGCCGCAGCCCCCGATCCGCTGCCCTGAACGAGCCTCCCCTGCGCGCTTTTCTTTCGAGGGTCGCACCCCGGCGTGCGGCGGCGCCGGCGCGCTCGTGAACCATGGATGGTAACGTGCTCGGGTCCCCCATCGAGCCGCGGCCTCGAGCCCGGCCGCAGCCAGGAAGGCCATGTCGAAGGAACGCGTTTCTCCGCCGCAACCCGTGTACGTCATCGAGTCGATCCCCGCCGGTGGTGACAACGACGTCACTCCCGAAGAGGCGCACGCCGAGGGCATCCCGACGCCCGAGCACCTGCGCATCTTCAAGGAGCTGGGGCGCGGCGGCATGGGCCGCATTCACCCCGCCACGGATCGCAACCTGCTCCGCCACGTCGCCCTCAAGCGACTCGACAAGGAGATGGCGCGGGAGCCCTTCTACCGCGACGGGTTCATCGCCGAGGCGCAGATCACCGGGCAACTCGAGCATCCGAACATCGTCCCCGTGCACGAGCTCGCCATCGGCGACAACGGGGTGCCGTACTTCACGATGAAGCTGGTGCGCGGCATGAACCTCGATCGCTGGCTGCGGCACCCCTCGCGGCCGCCGGGCTCCTCCGAGCGCCTGGAGGGGGGCCTCGAGATCTTCCTCAAGGTGTGCGACGCCCTCGCCTACGCCCACCACCGCGGCGTCATCCACCGAGACATCAAGCCGGAGAACATCATGGTCGCCGGCTTCGGGCAGGTCTACTTGATGGACTGGGGCCTGGCGCGCCTCACCAAGACGCAGCCCGCGTCGGGGGCGATGTCCCAGATGAACGCCCCGGGTCCCGTCGGCACGGCGAGCTACATGGCGCCCGAGCAGGCGCGGGGCAACCCCGCGGAGATGGACGAACGCAGCGACGTCTTCGGACTGGGCGCCGTCCTCTACGAGATCGTGTCGGGCCGGCATCCCTATGGCACGAGCCACGACGTGGAGCTGTGCCTGAAGCGGGCCGTGGAGAATCAGGTCATCCCGATCGCCGAGGCCGCGCGCGACATCGGGCTCTCGACGCGCCTCGAGCGCATCATCGACCGCGCGGTGGCGCCGCGCCCCGAGGACCGCTACCAGAGCGTGCTCGAGCTGCAGGCGGACGTGCGGAGGTTCGTGCGCGGTGGCCTGCACCTGCCTCGCCAGGTCTTCGAACCGGGCACGCTGATCGTCAAGGAGGGGGACGTCGGCGACACGGCCTTCATGATCATCAGCGGACGCTGTCGCGCGTTCCGTACGGTGTCCGGGGCCGCCGGCGGCGGAGAGCAGGAGACCCTCGCTCTGATGGGCGCCGGGGACGTCTTCGGCGAGATGGCCCTGCTCCTCGAGGAGCCTCGGGCCGCCAGCGTCGAGGCGGTCGATCGGGTCACGACCCTCGTCCTCGACAAGCGCACGATGCAGGACGGGCTCGGCATCGACGGCTGGACGGGCGCCCTCGTGCGGGCTCTGGCCCAGAGGTTTCGCGACCTGGAGGCCACCGTGCGCGCCTCCGGTCTCCGGCGCTGACCCGCGCGACGGCGCTCATCACTGCGGCGGCCGCGGCTCCCGTTTTCCGCGGCGCTCCCCACTGCGTCGACCACGGCGCGTCTCCTCCGCGTCACCCCGGGCTGGCGAGCGTGGGCAGCGTCGCTCGGCGGCCGCGCGGCGCGTCACTGCTGCGCCGCGAAGAAGCGGCGAATCCGAGCCAGCAGGACGGGCGCCGTGTCCCGGGATCGCGTCGAGCTCTCCGTCAGCTCCTGGGCGCCGAGGGCCGCGCGGCGCGCGACGAGCACCTCGCTGATCTGCGCCAGCACCTCCGGCTCCTCGCCGAGCACCGCCTGGAACGCCGGTCGCTTCACCACGAGGAGCTCACACTCGGTGGCCGCGCGGACGGTGGCCGCGCGCAGCTCGCCTGTCATGAGGCCCATCTCCCCGAAGAACTCCGCGCGCCCCAGGCTGGCCACCGTGTGGGTCACGGCCCCGCGCTCGACCTCGACGGACACCTCCCCCGAGACCACGATGAACCAGTCCGTGCCCTCGTCCCCCTGCCGCACGATCAGCTCTCCGCGCCCGAACCGCTCGATGCGCGACAGCTCCGCCAGCCGCTGACGGCCCCCGCTGCTGAGGGGCGCCAGGAGATCCACCTGCTCGAGGACCTCCACCCGCCGCGCGAGATCCTTGCTCCCGTTGCTGCGTTCGCGGCGCTCGATCTGCACCCGGCGCCGCACGGCGGGGAGCTCGTAGCCGGCGCGGTTCAGCGCGTACCAGCAGTTCCGGTACACCTCGCCCGCGATGTCCTCGCGTCGCTCGTACTGGTCGATGTGGTACCGCAGCCAGTAGCGCACCCCCCGCTCCGTGAACTCCTGCACGAGGGCGTTCGGCGGCGGGTACTCGAGCACGCCGTCCACCCTGGCGGCGCACTCTTCGAGCAGCGCCAGCACCTCGCCGGGCGGCGCGTCGAAGGGGGCGTCCACGTAGACGGAGCGGCGCACCAACGCCGTCGGCCGCGAGAAGTTCATGATCGGGGCGCGGGCCAGCACCCCGTTCGGAACCGTGAGGATGACGCGGTCCGACGTCTCGAGCTTCGTGGCGCGCCAGTTGATCTCCACCACGCGCCCCACCCGCCGGCTCTGCTCGTCGAACTGGATCCAATCGTTCAGCTCGAAGGGGCGCTCCCCCTGGATGGCGAGGCCCGCGAAGAGGTTGCCCAAGGTCTCCTGGAGGGAGAGACCGATCACCGCCGTCAGGAGCGCGGAGGTCGCGAGCAGGGAGGTGGGCTCCACTCCGGCCTCCCGCAGGGCGATCAGGGCCACCCCGATGAACACCCCTGCCTGGGTGATGTCCTCGAGGATGCGCGGCACGCGGTACCCCAGGCGGCGGGCCACGAGGCCGTGGACCAGGATCAGGAACGCGCTCCGCCCGATGGACGCCAGCAAGAAGAAGAGCGCGCTGAGCCGCAGCGTCTTCGCCAGCGCGTGCGTCTCGGGGAGCGCCAGGATGACGACCCGACACACCACGTACAGCAGCAGCAGCAGCAGGCCCAACCGAGCCAGCCTGCGCTCCTCCCGGGGCAGGGTGAGCCGCGAGACGAGCCACGCCGCGCCCGCGGCGATGACGCCGAGGACGAACGTCTGAATGGCGGAAGGGTCCTGGACCAGGTCCTCGAAGGGCATGGGTCCGCGCATTGTACATGGGCCCCGGCGCTTGCCAGCGGGCACCGGAGCAGTCCACGTCGGCCCGAATCAGCTGACGCGGCGATGGTGGAAGGACACGGCGCTCCCGATCCGGGACGGCGGCGCCCCCTCCCGTCCGAGTTCGGCCGGGAGGGACGTTCTTCGGGCGGGAAAGGAGCCTTCATCGATGCCCATCCGATCCATTGGTCTGGTCGTCCTCCTGCTCGGGCTGGGGGGCTGCGGCGCCGACGACGTCGTGAGCACCGCACCCACATGCCGCGACGTGTGCAACCGCTACCAGGATTGCTTCGACGACGACTTCGACGTCACGGGTTGCACCCACGACTGCGCCGACGCCGCCATCGACGACGAGGCGTTCCAGGACCGGGTCGAGTCCTGCGAGGACTGCCTGGACCGCACCTGCGTGGCCGCCGCGTTCGCGTGCCCGGCGGAGTGCGCCGGGATCGTCCCCTGAGGGCCGGCGCGGACCCGGGACGCGGAGCACTTTCATTTGACCCGATCCGGAGCTCTCCGATCCCCGCTGGGCCGGCGCGTCGACTGCTCGCTCCCCCCGACGCCCGCGGACGTCCCGGACACCGCGCCGCCAACAGAGAATTTCTTCAACGATTACGCCATTTTGCAAATTCTCTCTTATTCCGATTGAAAAGGTGATAAATGGCTTCCGTCGCCGCCCCAGCGGTGATGGGGGGCAGGCTCGGACCAGTCACCGGACCTCGCCCTCGGCAGAGCTCCCGCTTGGCCCTCTCCGGTCGTCGACAGCCGGTCGCGGACAGCCCCTCTCGGCCCCCGGGCCTTGGCACCATCTGCCCCTCGGCAACACCCAAGGATCCTCCCATGCAGCACGGGTCTCCGAATCAAAGAGAGTTCACGCGTCCCCACGAGCCCATGTCCGACATCCGTCCGCTCGTCAGCCCCCAGACGCTGTCCCATCTCCGCCAGCTCGAGGCGGAGAGCATCCACATCATGCGTGAGGTCGCCGCCGAGTTCGACAACCCGGTGATGCTCTACAGCATCGGCAAGGACTCGGCCGTGATGGTGCACCTGGCCCGCAAGGCCTTCCATCCGGGCAAGCTCCCGTTCCCCCTGCTGCACATCGACACGACCTGGAAGTTCCGGGCGATGATCGAGTTCCGAGACTCCTTCACGAAGAAGCACGGCATCGAGCTGCTGGTGCACACCAACCCCGAGGGCAAGGCGAACAACGTCAACCCCTTCGATCACGGCAGCGCCATCTACACGGACGTCATGAAGACCCAGGCGTTGCTGCAGGCCCTCAGCAAGGGCGGCTACGACGCGGCATTCGGTGGCGCACGCCGGGACGAGGAGCGCTCCCGCGCGAAGGAGCGCATCTACTCGTTCCGCGATCGCTACGGCAAGTGGGATCCCAAGAACCAACGCCCGGAGCTCTGGAACCTCTACAACGGGCGCCTCACGAAGGGTGAGAGCATCCGCGCGTTCCCCCTCTCGAACTGGACCGAGCTCGACATCTGGCTCTACATCTACCTGGAGAACATCGAGATCGTGCCCCTCTACTTCGCGGCGGAGCGCCCCGTGGTGGAGCGTGATGGCACGCTCATCATGGTCGACGACGACCGGCTCCCCTTGCGCCCGGGGGAGAAGCCTCGCCTCGAGAGCGTGCGCTTCCGTACGCTCGGCTGCTACCCGCTGACCGGCGCCATCTCGTCCACGGCGGCCACCCTGCCCGACATCATCCGCGAGATGCTGCTCACCAAGCACTCCGAGCGGCAGGGTCGCCTCATCGATCACGACTCCGAAGGCAGCATGGAAGAGAAGAAGCGGGAGGGATACTTCTGATGAGCCAGCACGAAACCATCACTCCCGAGAACATCCTCGCCTACCTCGAGCAGCACCAGCAGAAGGAGCTGTGTCGCTTCGTCACCGTGGGCTCGGTGGATGACGGCAAGTCGACCTTGATCGGGCGCCTCCTCCACGACACCCACGGGATCTACGAGGACCAGCTGGCCGCCGTGAAGAAGGCGACCAAGCAGGACGGCGGCGAGGTGGACTTCTCCCTCTTCACGGATGGTCTGAAGGCCGAGCGTGAGCAGGGCATCACCATCGACGTCGCGTACCGCTACTTCTCCACGGCGAAGCGGAAGTTCATCATCGCCGATACGCCTGGGCACGTGCAGTACACGCGCAACATGGCGACGGGCGCATCCACGGCCAACGTGGCGATCATCCTGATCGACGCGCGGCTCGGCGTCCTGCAGCAGTCGCGCCGCCACGCCTACCTCGCGTCGCTCCTGGGCATCCCGCACCTCGTCGTGTGCGTGAACAAGATGGACCTCGAGGGCTGGTCGAAGGACGTCTTCGAGGCGATCCACACGGAGTTCAGCGCCTTCGTCGGCAAGCTCGGCTTCAGCGACGTCAAGTTCATCCCGATCAGCGCCAAGCTCGGCGACAACGTCGTCTCCCCCAGCACCAACCTCCCCTGGTACAAGCCGGAGGACGGCTGCGGGACGCTGCTCGAGTATCTGGAGACCGTCCCGGTCACGGCGAGCCTGAACCAGGACGATTTTCGCTTCCCCGTTCAGTACGTGCTGCGCCCGCACCTGAACTACCGCGGCTTCGCGGGGACGATCGCCTCCGGCAAGGTGCGGAAGGGCGACACGATCGTGTCCCTCCCCTCGGGCATGTCGAGCCAGATCGTCTCCATCGACACCTTCGACGGCGAGCTGGAGGAGGCCTACGCGCCCATGGCCGTCACCCTGCGGCTCGCCGACGAGATCGACGTCAGCCGCGGCGACATGCTGGTGCACACGAACAACCACCCGGAGGTGGCCCAGCGCTTCAAGGCGAAGGTCGTGTGGATGAGCGAGAAGGCCCTGGATCGCCACCAGGGCTACTACCTGAAGCACACCACCCAGTTCGCGCGGGCCGAGATCGAGACCGTGCACTTCCTCGTGGACCTGAACACCCTCGAGCAGAAGCCCGCGAATCGGCTGGAGCTGAACGACATCGGCGAGGTGACCATCGCCTGCCACCGCAGCCTGTTCTTCGATCCCTACCAGGCCAACCGCGCCACGGGGGCCTTCATCCTCGTCGATCCCCTGTCCAACAACACGGTGGCCGCGGGGATGATCGAGGGCCCGGCGGCGGTGCTCACTCCCTCCAAGATCGAGGCGCTGCGCGCCGCCAAGGATCTCCCCAAGAGCCGCATCACCCCCGAGGAGCGGGCCGAGCGCCTCGCCCAGAAGGGCGCCGTCGTGTGGCTCACGGGGCTGCCGGGGTCCGGCAAGAGCGAGATCGCCTACGAGCTCGAGCGTCAGCTGTTCGACCGCGGTCAGGTCGCCATCGTGGTGGACCCGGACGACGGCCTGTCCCGCGGCCTCCACCCGGACGGTTCGAGCCCGGTCCAGACCCCCGAGCTCGCGCGGCGCGCCACGGAGGCCGGGCTGTTGGCGGTGTTCGCCTACGCCTCCCCGCTGCGCGCCGATCGGGCGGCCCTGCGCGACGCGGTGGGCCCCGAGCGGTTCGTCGAGGTGCACGTGTCCACGCCCCTCGAGACGTGCAAGCGCAGGGACGTCCGCGGCGCTTACGATCCGACCCACGCGGATCCGCGCTACGAGGCGCCCCAGGAGCCGGACGTCGCCGTGTCCCTCGCGGAGACGGACGCGGCCGAGGCGGCGTCGCAGATCGTCGCGCAGCTGGTGGCCCGCGGCCTGCTGCCCTCGAAGTTCTCGTTGTGAACCGCCCGTGAGTTCGTGGAAGCCCGGTCCGGCATCGAGCCCGGCCGGGCGCCGCGGCGTCCCTGGGTGCTAATCTCCGCCCATGGTCGTCGTCACGAATCGCATTCCCGTCGCTGCTGGACACGAGATCGACTTCGAGGAGCGCTTTCGCGAGCGCGCTCACCTGGTCGATCGCTCCCCTGGCTTCATCCGCAACGAGGTGCATCGCCCCCGCCCCATGAAGCTCGACCACCAGACGGGCACGTGGATCGAGGACCCGAGCCAGGAAGGATACTACGAGGTGAAGACCTGGTGGCGCAGCTTCGAGGACTTCGTCGCCTGGACGAAGAGCCCCGCCTTCGCGGAGGCCCACGGCAACCGGCCCCCCAAGGAGATGTTCCGAGGACCCAACGTCCTCGAGATCCATGAGGTCGTGACGAGCACCGATCTCCCCGAGGACCGCTGAAAACCGGGCGGAGGCAGCCCTCGAACGGGCGCTGCCACCCGACGGCGCCGCGCCCCGACGACGCTGAGGACCGACGGCGCTCGTTACGCTGTGCCGGACGGCGCTGTGCTTGGGCGGCGCTGTGCTTGGGCGGCGCTGCGTCCCGACGACCCGGGTCCGAGCGCCGTTCAGGTGCCCGCTGCCTCTCCCTGCGCCTCCTCGAAGGGGGGCTCCTCGAAGAGCGCCGCGAGGGCGACCAAGGCGGGCAGCAGCTCCTCGATGATCGCCACCGGAATGTAGGGCGGATTGCCGAAGTCGAAGACGGCGCTCACCCCCACGCTCGTCACGCTGAGCTCCTTGAGCTGTCGCAGCCGACGGAAGGGCGCGACGAGGGTGCCCGGCTCCTCGAGGCTCTCCAGCATGGCCCGCTCGCGCTCTGCGGCCCAGCGCGTCTTGAAGAAGCCGTCGAACCGCTTGTCGCGAGTGAAGACCGTGCGCATCGTCTTCGGAGGCCCCGAGTCGCGCTCGTAGGTCCGCAGATCGACGGCGGGAGCTCCCTCGAAGCGAACGCGAATGCGGCGTTGTTCGTCCGGATCGACGATGACCACGAAGCCCTGGTAGGTCCCGACCAGGGATCCGACCCCGCTCCGATAACTCGACGGCTTGTAAGTGAGCCCCAGGCGCGTCGCCAGGTCCGGGTACCCTCGCGCCGCGGCGCGGTGACCGCTCTTGCGCCGCAGCACGCCGAAGACCAGCCCCGCGAAGAACACCATGCCCAGGGGCAGGGCGCCGTCCCCGAAGAAGCTCATCGCCCGTCCGTCGGTCCCTCGCGCCACCGACGTCGCAGGAGTTCCACGTCCACGACCTGCCAGTTGCCCTTCCGGAAGACCACCGCCTCGTCGGGCACGGAGCCCAGGACCAGATCCTTCCGGCGGACGTCCCGCAAGAGCTCCCGCGTGAAGGCGGTGAAGGGCTCGAAGGAGGCCGCGCGCCGCTGGAAATCGCTCTTGTAGCGGTTGCGGTTCACGAGGAAGTGAGACACGCCGTGTCGCTGGGCATAGTCCAGCACCGCCGCCGGATCCGTGGCGTAGAGGGCCGTCAACGTCTCCTGGCAGCGCTCCTTCTGCCTGCGCCAGGAGTCGACGAACCAGGGCTGGAGGGTCTCGAAGGTGCCCATCGTGGCCCGCGCGCTGTAGTACGGGATCCCGTCGCCGTCCGCCGGGTGGCTCGCGATGCGCGCGTCGAGGGGCAAGGTGGCCACGAACTCGTAGAGCTCCCGATCCCGGCGCTGGTCGATCGTCATCCCGACGTTCTTCACGACGCCGTCGCCCGCGAAGGCCCACACCCCCAAAATGAAGCCCGCGACGGTCAGGTTGCGGGCGATGTCGCGCAGCGGCGGGCGCAGCCAGTACCAGCTGTGGGTGAGGAGCGCCGCGATCAGCGTCGTCGCCGCCATGCGCATCCCGAAGCTGTGGTAGCGCTCCGGCGAGTACAGCTGGAAGGCGAAGGTCCGCGACAGGAAGAACAGCACGACCATGCCGCAGAAGAACGCCACCGCCACCCAGGGCACCGGCGTCCAACGCAGCAGGGCCAAGACCAGCAGGAGCGCGAAGACGAGCGTCGCGTACATCTCTCCGTCGCTGGCGTAGATCTTGGCGAGCTCGGGCGCGATCGAGCGGCCCCGCGGCGTCAGCTGGTCGATGAAGTCACGCCCGAGCACGTCCGTGGGGCGATCGAAGGGGAGCACCCAGAGGCGACCCCGCTTGCCGAACGCCGGCTCGTTCTGGGCTTGCTCGAGGTTGTGGATGGGGCCTCGCTCCTCGCCACCGGTGAGGGCCGGCAACACCGCGATGAAGCACACGGCCACCAAGGCCACGTAGCGTCCGAGCCTGCGCCACAGCACGCCCCACTCCACCCGCCCCAGGCCGCGGACCGCGTAGAGGCCCTCCGCGGCGAGCAGCATGTTCATCACCGACGGATAGGTGAGCGCCGCCAGGACCGGCGCCGCCCGGCGAACCCAGGGGCGCTGCGCGAGGACCCCCGCGAGCCACAGAGCGAACACGGGGAAGCCGAAAGCGCGAGGCAGCCCACCCGCGATCCGAAACACCGCGAACCAGTCGTGGAGGATCAGAAAGATCAGCAGGACGCCGGCGCCCAGCCCGGCGCGCCGCGACCGTGACAGCACCATGCCGGCGAACAGCAACACGCCGAGGGCGATCCCCTGGACGATCTTGGGCGCCACGTAGACGTCCGTGAGCGGGACGAACGCCCGATAGAGGGCGTGCACCCCGAGGGGCACGAAGCTCAGCATCTCCGTGGCGATCGGATCGTCCGCCAGGGCGCCCTCCGGGCCGTAGCGATGGAACGGGAAGAGCGACGTGCGCGCGTCGTCGTTCTGGAGCAGCGGATCCGTCAGCGTACCCCAGTTGCCCTGGAGCCAGGTCGTCAGGTACGCGCTCAGCACTGCCAGCACCGCCAGGGTGCTCGCCAGGTGCGCCACCTTCGGCGTCGCGGGGCGCGCCCACAGGGCCGCCAGCGCCGCGCGAGCGCGCCGGAGTGTCGCGTCGAGGGCCATGGGCCGAGCTGTTAGCACGACCGCCTAGGGTTCGTAGAGGAAGCAGCGCGCGTAGCGCCCCTCGGCGGTCTCCCCGGCGGCGGGGTCACCCACCGGGTAGGGCTCGGGCATGCGCTTGTCGCAGGGCTCGAAGCGCTCGGGGCAGCGGGTGTGGAAGCGGCAACCTGGCGGAGGATCGGCGGGGGACGGCACGTCTCCCAGCACGCGCACGGCGACCCGACGGGCGCTCGGATCGGCGGAGGGCACCGCCGCCAGGAGGCCCTGGGTGTAGGGGTGCTTCGGGAGCGCGAACAACGGCTCCGTCGGGCCGTGCTCCACGATCTGCCCCAGGTACATCACGGCCACCTCGTGGGCGAGGTAGCGCACCACGGACAGGTCGTGGGTGATGAACAGATAGGCGAGGCCGAGGTCCGCCTGGAGCTCCCCCAGCAGGTTCAGCACCTGCGCCTGGATGGAGACGTCCAGGGCCGAAACCGCCTCGTCGCAGATGATGAGCTCGGGCTCCACCGCCAGGGCGCGCGCGATGCCGATGCGCTGCCGCTGACCTCCCGAGAACTCATGGGGGAAGCGCCGCATGTGATCCGGGCTGAGTCGGACCCGACGCAGCACCTCCGCGACCCGCTCCGTGCGCTCCGCCTCGTTCGCGCCGATGCCGAAGGACTGGAGCCCCTCCGCGACGAGATCCCGCACCCGCATGCGCGGGTTCAGGCTCGTCATCGGATCCTGAAACACCATCTGCAGGGAGCGGCGCACGGGGCGCAGCTCCTGCTCGGGCAGCGCGAGCAAGTCGCGCCCCCGAAAGTGCACCGACCCGCCCGCTACGGGCACGAGCCGCAACAGGGAACGCCCGACCGTCGTCTTGCCGCAGCCCGACTCGCCCACGAGGGCCAGCGTCTGCCCGGCGCGCACGTCGAAGCTGACTCCGTCGACGGCGCGGACGTGCCCGACCACCTTGCGCAGGAGCCCTTTGCGGATGGGAAACCACGTCCGCAGGTCCCGCACCCGCAGCAGCACGTCCTCCGCCTGGGCGCCCTCGGTTCCCCGCTCGGCGGACGCGCCCGCCTCGGTGACGCCCGCCCCCGCCGCGGTCTCCTCCCTACGCGTCGGGCGGCTCATTGGGCCCCTCCCCGGCGCGCCCGCTCGACCACGTGACACCACGCCACGTGCCCGGGCTCGAGCTGCACCGGCCCGGGCACGGTGTCTCGACAGACGTCGATGGCCTCGTCGCAGCGATCACAGAAGCGGCACCCCGGAGGCCAGCGATCCGGCCCCGGGACGACGCCTCGGATCTCGTAGAGCGGCTTGCCCGGCTCGTTCCGGCTCGGCATCGACGCCAGGAGGCCCTGCGTGTAGGGATGGCTGGGCTGCGACAGCACCGCCTCCCGCGCCCCGCGCTCGACGAAGCGCCCCGCGTACATGACGGCGATCTCGTCGGCGAGCTCGTTGACCACCCCGAGATCGTGGGTGATGAGCACGATCGCCGTCCGGAAGTCGCGCTGGAGCTCCCGCATGAGCTCCAGGATCTGCGCCTGGATGGTCACGTCCAGGGCGGTGGTGGGCTCGTCGGCGAGGAGGACCCGCGGCCGCGTGACGAGCGCCATGGCGATCATCACGCGCTGCTTGAGCCCTCCGGAGAGCTGGTGCGGGTACGCGTCGAAGCGCGCCACCGGGTCCGGGATCCCGACGCGCCGGAACAGCTCCAAACCCCGATCCCGCGCCGCGGCCTTGGAGACGCGCTCGTGGAGCAGGACCGCCTCCATGACCTGCGCTCCCACCCGCACCACGGGGTTCAGGCTGGTCATCGGCTCCTGGAAGATCATGGCGATGTCGTGCCCCCGCACACGGCGCATGGCGGGGATGTTCGCCTCGAGGAGGTTCTTGCCGTCGAGCAACACCCGCCCCCCGTCGATGCGGCCCGGCTTCGGCACCAGGCGCAGCACGGACAGCGCCGTGATGGACTTCCCGCTCCCGGACTCTCCGACGATCGCGAGCACCTGCCCCGCGTCGACGGAGAACGAGATCCCGTCGACGATGGGCACGCGACGTCCCGCGAGGGGGAACGTCGTCCGCAGATCTTTGACCTCCAGCACCGCGCTCATGTCAGCCGCGCTCCCTCAGCGTGCGAGGATCGAGGACGTCCCGCAGGGCGTCTCCGATCAGGTTGACGGCCAGGAGCAGGCCGAACAGCGCCACGCCCGCGGCGGTGACGTTCCACCAAATCGCCGGCTCGCGGCTCAGCTCGTCCTTCGCCTGCGCGATCATCTGGCCCCAGCTGCCATCCACGCCGATGCCGAGCCAGGACAGGACCGCCTCGGAGAGCACCAGCCCCGAGAACATGAGCACGAAGGTGATCACCACCAGGTGCATGAGGTTCGGCACGATGTGTCGGAGCACGATGCGCACGTTCGAGACGCCGAGGCTCCGGGCCGCGTGCACGTAATCCATCTCCCGCAGCTTCATCGTCTCTCCCCGCGACAGGCGGCAGAAGGCGACCCAGCTCGTCACCCCCAGCGCCACACACACCGACAGGGTGCTGCGGCCCATCGCCATGATCAGGGCGATGAGCAGGAGAATGCTCGGCATCGACGCCAGCGTGTTCATCAAGAAAAAGACGACATCGTCAATGCGCCGCCCGAAGTACCCCGCGCTCACCCCGAAGAACAGCGCCAAGGGGATCGCGATCAGGCTGGTGAGGCCGCCGATGAGGAGCGCCACCCGCGCCCCCTTCAACGTCATGTACAGCACGTCCTGGCCGAGGATGTTCGTGCCCAACGGGTGGCGCCGCGGGTGGCGGAGCGCGGACGCGTCGTAAAACTCCTGGGTCGCGAAGGGCGCCGAGTAGCTCTTCTCGGTGGTCCCCGTGAACATGCGGTCGAGCACGCTCCGGGCCTCGTGGGCCGCCACCTGGTCCTCCAGGGCCCCGCTGGCGCCCACCCAGGTGACCGAGTCGAGGAGCGCCACGAACACGTACAGCCCGAGGATCACCACCGGCACCTTGCGGCGGGCCCACACCTGCTGGAAGGCCTCGCGCCAGACGTCGTCCTTGCGGATGGAGCGGATGGCCAGGGCCAACCCCACGAGCAGCGCGCCGACGATGAGGTTGCTCGTCAAGGCGGCGCGCGCCGGCTCGGTCATGGCCAGCTGAGGGACGAAGGCGAGCGGGGGGGACGGGATCATCTGCTACTCCAAGCGCACGCGCGGATCGACCAGGGTGTAGCTGATGTCCGTCAAGATCTGCGCGACGACGAACAGGAGCGCGCTGATGTAGACCATCGAGCGCAGCGTGGAGAAGTCGTTGGCGTTGATGGCGTCGACCGTGAGCGAGCCGAGCCCGGGGATGCCGAAGAAGGCCTCCGTGAGCAGCGCGCCGGTGAACAGGAACGGGATCACCATGACGACGTTGGTGAGCACCGGGATCATGGCGTTGCCCAGGACGTGCCGCGACATGATGCGCCCCTCGCCGCAGCCCTTCGCGCGGGCCGTGCGCACGTAGTCCTTGTGAATCTCCTCGACGAACACGGTGCGGTAGAAGCGCACGTCGCTCCCCAAGGACGCGATCACGCCGACGGCCACCGGCAAGGCCAAGAACCGCCACAGCACGCCCGGCGCTGGATCGAAGCCCGAGACTGGGAACCACTTGAGCACCTTACCGAGCAAGAACTGCCCGGCGATGATGTAGAGGAGCACCGACACGCTCATGCCGAGCACGGCGAGGAACACGCCCGCCTTGTCGATGTACGTCTCCCGGAAGAAGGCGACGAACAGACTGAGCGTGAGCCCGATCACGAGCCCGATGGCGAACATCGGTAAGGTCAGCGCCAGGCTCGGCCCCGCGCCCTTCGCGATGCGGTCCAGGATCGGCGTCCCGTCCGCGTCGCTGCGCCCGAAGTCGAACGTGAGCATGCGGCGGTAGTGCTCCACCAAGAGGTTGTCCGACCACTGCCCCGGGCCAGGCCACTTGGGTTTGTCGTAGCCGTGGTTGATCTTCCACTGCTCGATCACCTCGGGCATGGCCTTGTCGCCGATGGCGCGCCGCGCGATGTCGTCCGGCGTCGACACCGCGAAGAACAGGACGAACAGGAAGAACAGCACGCCGAGCACCACCAGCGCGCCGTAGCTCAGCCGCCTCACGACGTAAGCCAGCATCACTGACGCTCCTTGTAGAAGGTCACGATCCCCGGCGCGATCACGGCGGCGGCCAACCCGAAGAGCAGGAAGATGGGCCACAGCACCGGCTCGTTCCACTCGGAGCGCAGCCGCGCCCTGAGCTCGGGGTCCACGTCGAAATACTTCGTCGTCGGGATCGAGAGCCCCGCGGGCACCACGTTGCGGAGCCAGGCGTGGGTGAGCGCGTAGTCCTCCGGGTGGAACAGCTCGATCCAGGGGCGCTCGCGCTCGAGGATGGAACGCATCTGCTCGACGAGCCGCTGGCGCTCCGGGCCGCTCGGGAGCACCTTCATCTCCGCGAAGAGCCGATCGAAGTCCTTGTCCTGGAAGTTCGCCGTGTTCGGGCCGCCGGAGACGGAGCGCGCCATCTCCGTCGTGAGCAGGAACAGGAAGTTCTCCGGATCCGGGTAGTCCGCCACCCAGCCCCACTGAAAGATCTGGTACGCGCCGTCGCGGACCTTCTCCTGGAACTTGTTGTAGGTCGTGGCCGCGAGCTCGACGTCGATGCCGAGGCGCCGCCACTGCCGCACCCAGAAGGAGAAGCGCAGGCGGCTCTCCGGGCTGGTGTCGGGGACGTCGAAGGTCAGGCGCAGGGGGCGCTTCGTCCGCTCGTCGACGCCGCCTGGGTAGCCCGCCTCCGCGAGCAGCTTCTGGGCGCGCTGGAGGTCCACGCGGCGGTAGGGGTTCTGGTACTCCTCGTCGTGGCCGAAGATGCCGGGCGGGATCGGGGACTGCGCGGGGAGGCCACGCCCGTTCATGAACAGGCGCTTGTACTCCTCGACGTCGACCGCGAGGCTCATCGCCTGCCGCAGCTTGCGGCTGCGCTCCCCACCGGCTCGGCCCACCACCGGGTCATCCATGTTGAACCCGATGTAGAACACCGCGGGGACCACGGAGCGCTCGAGGTCCATCCCCATGGCCCTCATCTCCTCCGACAGGTCGTTCTCCTGGATGACCTTGTTGAAGCTCTCCCGCACCACGCCCGCGGAGTCGTAGTACCCCTGCAAGAACTTGGTGAACGCCGGGATGGGCTCCTTCTCGCGGCGGTACTCCACCCGCTCCAGGAACGGCAGCGGCTTGCCCACGTACGCGGCGAACTTCTCCGCTTCCTCCGGGGCCAGACCGGTGACCTCCGGGAAGACGGCGCCGGGCGCCTTCCACTCGGGGCGACGCAGGCCGTACCAGTTCGGGTTGCGCTCCAGCACGAACCGCGCCTGCTTGTCGTAGCGGGTCAACATGAAGGGCCCCGAGGCCACCGGGTGATCCGCGAAGGCGGGACGGCCCCCCTGCCCGTCGTAGTAGGCGATCGCCTCCCAGGGCACGGGCGTGGTGAAGGGCATCGCGAACCAGTAGAGGATCTGCGGGTAGGACGTCTCCAGGACGACCTCGAACTCCCGCTCGCCGAGCACCTCGACGCCGCTGATCCCGCCCGCCTCGCGATACTGCTCGTGCACCGGCAAGCGGCCGAACGCCGGATCCGCCGCGCGCCGCTCCTTCAAGCGGCTGGCGAAGTCCCGAAAGCCCCGCACGTTGGAGAACGGATCGATGACCGGGCTGTTGACGGCCGGATCCGCGATGCGCATGAGCTCGAAGGCGAAGTCCTGCGCCAGGATCCGGCGCGTCTCGCCGCCGCTCAGGGAGAAGCAGGGGTCCTCCTGGAACCAGAGGTCCTCCCGAAGCACGAAGCGGTAGGCGGTGCTCCCGTCCGCGCGCTCCTGCGGCTCGGGGACGGCCTCCGCCAGGGCGGGGATGAGCTCGTAGGGGCGCTTCAGGTAGTGGTACTCGAGCAGGGTGTCGTAGACCTTGCCCGTGACGACGTGGTCGTTGGTGGAGTAGGCGACCGCAGGATCCAGGGTCTTGGGCGGCTCGTGATACTGGGCGTAGAGGACCTTCTTGCCGTCGTCCTTCTCCGGGTAGGGGTTGTTGGTGCACGCCACCCCCAACACCAGGGACACGGCGAGCACGACTCTCATCCACCCCTTGCCAGGTGCCGCTCGCATCAGGGCGTAACCCTAGCCAGCCGGCGGGCGGACGCAACGCGGGGCAGGAGCCAGGGTCGGGTGCCCGGGCCCGCCCCGCCGAACCTCAGCCGTCCAGCCCCCGCTGCCGGCGGTAGCGGACGATGAGCGCGTTCGTCGAGCTGTCGTGGCTGAGCTCGGGAGCCGGGCCCGACAGCTCCGGGATGATGCGCTGGGCCAGGACCTTACCGAGCTCCACCCCCCACTGATCGAAGCTGTTGATGTCCCAGAGGACGCCCTGGACGAAGACTTTGTGCTCGTAGAGCGCCACCAACTTACCCAGGGCAGCCGGGGTCAGCCGCTCGAGCAAGAGCGTGTTCGTGGGGCGGTTGCCGTCGAAGATCCGGCGCGCCACGAGCTCGTCGCGGGTGCCCTCCTGGCGGACTTCCTCCTCCGTCTTGCCGAAGGCGAGGGCCTCCGTCTGGGCAAAGAAGTTCGCCATGAGCAGGTCGTGGTGTTGACCGAGGGGGTTCAGGCTGTTCGAGAAGCCGATGAAGTCGCAGGGGATGAGCTTCGTCCCCTGGTGGATCAGCTGATAGAAGGCGTGCTGTCCGTTCGTGCCCGGCTGGCCCCAGATGATCGGCCCCGTCTCGTAGTCCACACGTTGACCGGACCGAGTCACCTGCTTGCCGTTGCTCTCCATGTCGAGCTGCTGCAGGTAGGCCGGGAACAGACGCAGGTACTGGTCGTAGGGCAGCACCGCGTGGCTCTCCGCCCCCCAGAAGTTGTTGTACCAGACCCCGAGCAGCCCGAGCAGCACTGGCAAGTTGGCGTCGAAGGGCGCGCTGCGGAAGTGCTCGTCCATGGCCCGGAACCCGCCGAGCATCTCCCGGAACGCCTCGGGCCCGATCGCGATCATCAGGGACAAGCCGATGGCCGAGTCGTAGGAGTAGCGCCCGCCGACCCAATCCCAGAACCCGAACATGTTCGCGGTGTCGATGCCGAACTGGGCCACCTGCTCGGCGTTCGTGGACACGGCCACGAAATGCTTCGCCACGGCCGCGTCGTCGCCGAGCTCCGCGACGACGCGCTCCCGCGCCAGGCGGGCGTTCGCCAGGGTCTCCAGGGTCGTGAAGGTCTTGGAGCAGACGACGAACAGGGTCTCCGCCATGTCCAGATCCCGCACGGCCTCGGCGAAGTCCGTCGCGTCGACGTTCGACACGTAGCGCACGGTCAGCTCCCGCTGCGAGTAGTGGCGGAGCGCCTCGTAGGCCATCAGCGGTCCCAGATCGGAGCCCCCGATGCCGATGTTGACGACGTTCCGGATGCGTCGACCGGTGTGGCCCACGTGCTGGCCGCCGCGCACGCGATCCGCGAAGGCCGCCATCTGATCGAGCACCGCGTGCACGTCGGGGACGACGTTCCGCCCGTCCACCTCGACGACGGCGTCCCGCGGCGCGCGCAGGGCCGTGTGGAGCACGGCGCGGCCCTCGGTCGAGTTGATCTTCTCGCCCTGGAACATGGCCTCGATCTTCGCCCGGAGGCCGCGCGCCTCCGCGAGCTCGACGAGCAGCTTCAGGGTCTCGTCCGTGATCAGGTTCTTCGAGTAGTCGACGAAGACCCCCTCCGCCTCGACGGACATCCGCTCCGCGCGCCCCGGATCGTCCGCGAAGAGCTGCCGCAGGTGAGCGCTCTCGAGGCTCGCCCGGTGTTTCGACAGCGCCTGGACGGTGGGCAGCTGGCTGAACGACGGGCTCGGACCGAAGGCGGACGCGGACTGACTCATGGAATACCTCGCAAACTCCCGGATCGAACCGCCGACCACGGGGGCCGCGAGTATCGGAGCGAGGGACGCGTCTCACAACCCCTCGTGGCCGCGTCCCCGAAGCAGCCATTTCCTGCGGGGCGAGGCGCCCGCGTCGCCCGGCCTGCCCGCTCGGCCCGCGTCGATCGGCGCCCCGCGCCGCTCACTCCTCGGGCGCCGCTCACTCCTCGGGCGCCGCTCACCCGCGGACGTCGCCGCCCCGGGCGTGTCGCACGTCCTCGCCCTTCACCATGAACACGACCATCTCCGCCAGGTTCGTGGCGTGATCGGCGATGCGCTCCAGGTGCTTGGCGATCGACAAGACGCGCATCGCCTGGTCCACGATCTCCGGCTGCGACGTCATCCGGGCGATCAGGAGCGGGAAGAGGTCCGCGTAGAGCTTGTCGACCCGGGCGTCGCGCTCGATCACTGCTTGGGCGCGCAGGGCGTCACCGGCCACGAAGGCATCCAGCGCATCCCGCAGCATGGACCGGGTCGTGTCCGCCATTTTCCCGATCGTCTCTCGCCCCGCGGACGAGGTGTGGGCGCCGAGCTCGATGACGCGCGCGCAGATGTTCGTCGCCAGATCTCCGATGCGCTCCAGATCCGTGACGACCTTGAGCGCCGTGGTGACGAACCGCAGGTCCGACGCGACCGGCTGCCGGCGCGCGAGCACCTGGAGGCAAGCGTCGTCGATGTCGACCTCGAGCCGATCGACCTGCCGATCCAGCGTCGCCACCCGCCGCGCGCGCTCCGTGTCGCGCTCCTGGAACGCCTCGACGGCGCCCGTCAGCAGCTCCTCGACGCACGCCCCCATGAACAACACCTGCTCCCGGAGCGAGGTGAGCTGTTGCTCGTATTCGCGGTCGGTGTGGAATCTCTCCACGGGATCTCTCGCTTCGACGGAAAACGCGGCCTCCGAGCCCCCCATGGCTCGAGGGCCGCTCGCGCGGGCCCGCGGACCCTCCCCAGCGGACCCATCCTTCCAGGATACCACGAACCCACCCATCAGCCGAAGCGACCCGTGATGTAGTCTTCGGTCTTTTGCTGCCGGGGGCGCGTGAACATCGCGTCCGTCCTGCCGTGCTCGATCAGCTCGCCCATGTAGAAGAAAGCCGTGTAGTCGGAGACACGGGCCGCCTGCTGCATGTTGTGGGTCACGATCACGATCGTGTAGCTGCTCTGGAGCTCGTGGATGAGCTCCTCCACCCGCGCCGTCGCGATCGGGTCCAGGGCGGAGCAAGGCTCGTCCATCAGGATCACCTCCGGCTCCGTCGCGAGGGTCCGGGCGATGCACAGGCGCTGCTGCTGCCCGCCGGAGAGGCTCAGCCCCGAGCGCCCGAGGCCGTCCTTCACCTCGTCCCACAGGGCCACCCGGCGCAGCGCCGACTCGACCAGGGACGCCGGGTCTTTGGGGCGGAGGCCGTTCAAGCGCAACCCCGCCAGGACGTTGTCCCGGATGGACATCGTCGGGAACGGGTTCGGCTTCTGGAACACCATCCCGACGCGGCGCCGGATCCGCACCGGATCCACGCCGCGGGAGATCTCCTGCCCGTCCAGGAGCACCTTCCCCGTGGAGCGCGCGCCGGGGACCACCTCGTGCATCCGGTTCAGGCAGCGGATGAACGTCGATTTCCCGCACCCGGAGGGGCCGATGATGGCGGTCACCTTCTTCTCCGGGATGGGCAGGGTGATGCCCCGGATGACCTCGCTGCGCCCGAAGAACGCGCGCAGCTCCTCCGTCCGCATCTTGGAGGTCTGGGCACGACTGGCGACCGCGTCCGCGTCGCTCTGGGCATGCTCGCCGTTCGGAGCGCCCGCGAAGGGAGCGCTGGGAGCCCGTGACGAGCTCGCCTCTCGTTCGAACGCCACGCGGCCAGCGTCGGCGGGTCGACCCACTAGGTCCATCATCATCAGGTCCTCACTCGATGTCGCACGAGCACGCGTGCCAGGATGTTCAACGACAAAACGAGACCCACCAGGACGAGGGCAGCGGCCCACGCCTGGCGGTGCCACTCCTCGTAGGGGGAGACGGCGTAGGTGTAGATTTGTACGGGCAGGGAGGCGACGGGCTCATCGAGCCCCCGCGACCAGAAGCGGTTGCCGAACGCCGTGAACAGCAGGGGAGCCGTCTCCCCTGCGACGCGGGCCACCGCCAGCATGATCCCCGTGGCGATCCCGGGAGCCGCCGTGCGCAACATGATGCGCAACGTGGCGCGCCACTTCGGCACCCCCAACCCGAGCGCGGCCTCCCGGAGCGCCTCCGGGACGAGCTTCAGCAGCTCCTCCGTCGTGCGCGTCACCGTCGGCAGCATGATCACGGCCAAAGCGAGGCCCCCCGCGAAGGCGGAGAACTGCTTCGTGCGCAGGACGACGAGCGCGTAGACGAAGATCCCGATCGTGATCGAGGGGACCCCCGACATCACGTCCGCGCAGAAGCGGACCACCCGCCCGAACGCGCCGTTGCCGAACTCCGCGAGGTAGATCCCCGCCAAGACGCCCGGCGGGATCCCGAACAGGCAGGCGAGACCGACGAGCTGGAGAGAGCCGACGATCGCGTTCGCCATGCCGCCCCCCTCCTCCCCCACGGGCTTGGGGAGCTCGGTGAAGAACGCCGCATCGAGGCCGGCGAGGCCGCGCACCGTCAGGTAGTACAGGACGCTGAACAGGGGCACGAGCGCCACGAGCGCCGCGCCGGCACAGGCCCCGCGGACCAGGCGATCCTTGAGCACGCGCACCCGCACGCTGCCGCCGAACCTCTCGACGACCTCGGTCATGTCGCGGCGCCCCCCTGCGCCTGCACGCGCCACACGAGCAGGCGCGCCAACACGTTGAGCAGCACGGTCACCAGGAACAGCAACAGCCCGATCTCGGCGAGGGCCGCCAGGTAGAGGTCCTCCGTGGCCTCCGTGAACTCGTTCGCGATCACGCTCGCCATGGTGTAGGCGGGCGCGAAGAGCGACACGTCGATCTCCGGACGGTTGCCGATCAGCATGGTGATCGCCATCGTCTCCCCGAGGGCCCGCCCGAGGCCGAGGATCACCGCCCCCACGAGGCCGGAGCGCGCCACCGGGATCACGGCGGTCGCGATGGTCTCCCAGCGGGTCGCGCCGAGGCCCAGGGCCGCTTCACGGAAGGTCCGCGGCACCACCCGCAACACCTCACGGCTCACGGAGGAGATCGTGGGCGTGATCATGATGGCCAGCACGACACCTCCGGTCAGCATGCCGTAGCCCTGATTCGGTCCCTGGAAGAACGGCAAGAAGCCCAGGTGCTCCCGGAGGGCGGGCTCCACCGTGTCGCGCATCCACGGCGCCAGGGCAAAGATCCCCCAGAGCCCGTAGACGACGCTCGGCACGGCCGCGAGCAGCTCCACCAAGAACCCGAGGGGGTTCCGGAGCCAGTCGGGCGCCATTTCGCTCAGGAAGATCGCCACGCCGAAGGAGATCGGCACGGAGATCGCGAGGGCCAGCAGGGACGAGACGACGGTGCCGTAGATGAACGGCAGCGCCCCGAACTCCTCCGTGACGGGGTTCCAGTCCCGGCTCACGATGAACTCCGCGCCGAACTCACGGATGCTGAGCCAGGAGGCCCCCACCATCTCGGCGGCCATCGCCAGCAAGGTGACGACCACCGTCGCGGCGAAGGCCGCGGTGAGCCAGCGGAAGACGGCGTCCCCGACGTTGCCCTCCCCGCGGGCGCGCTTCGACGGCGCTCGGCTCACGGGGACGGAGGGCGATTGAACCGGTTGAGCCATGGGGACCTCAGAGCTCCGACAGCAGCGGCTTGCCCGCCGCCTTCAGGCTGCGCAGGCGCTCCTCGATGCGCGTCACCACCTTGGCGGGGAGCGGCGCGTAGTCCAGCTCCGCCGCGAAGCGCTGACCGTCGTGGATGGCCCACCACAGGAACTTCGCGAGGGCCTCGCCCTTGACGGGGTCTCGCGCGTCGCCGTGCACGAGCAGGTACGTGTAGGCCGCGATCGGGTAGACGCCGCTCCCGTCCGCGTCCGTGAGGGACCCGTGCAGATCCTCCGACAGCTCGGCGTTCTCCGCAGCCTTCGAGATGGCCGAGAGCTCCGGCACGACGAACTCCCCGGCCCGGTTGCGGAGCGCCGCGACGCTGAGGCCGTTCTGTCGCGCGTAAGCGAGCTCCGTGTAGCCGATGGCGCCCGGCGTCGTCTTGATCTGCCCGGTGACGCCCTCGTTGCCCTTGGCGCCGAGCCCCGCGGGCCAGCGCACGCTCTTGCCGACGCCGACGGAGCGCTCCCACTCCGGGCTCACCCGGCCGAGGTACTCCGTGAAGATCGCGCTGGTGCCGCTGCCATCGGAGCGGTGCACGACGGCGATGGTCCGATCCGGCAGGGGCGCGCCCTCGTTCTGGGCGGCGATGCGCGGGTCGCTCCACTTCGTGATCTTCCCCAGGAAGATGTCCGCGAGGAGGTCCCCGCTCAGGCGGAGCTCCTGCACGCCCTCGAGGTTGTAGGCGACCACCACGGCTCCGATGGTCGTCGGGATGTGGTGGAGGGGCGCGGCGGACTTCTTCCGTTCGCTCTCCGTGAGCGCGGTGTCGCTGGCGCCGAAGTCCACGGTGCCCGCGATGACCTGCCGAATGCCTCCGCCGGATCCGATCGACTGGTAGTTGATGCGGATCTCGGGGTGGAGCTGGTTGTAGGCGGCCATCCACTTCGAATAGAGCGGGTACGGGAACGTTGCCCCGGCTCCGTTGAGGGACACTGCCGCTCCGGCCACGTCGGCGCCGGCATCCTTCCGGCTGCAGCCGAAGGCCAGGACCGAGCACATCGCGATCAATACGAACGCCCTGCGTGCGATCATCGTCGTTTCCTTAGTGTGGGCCGGTTGAACACCGACGCCGGGGCTTTGCCGTGACCGCTCGGTGACACTTCTGTGACGCGCGGCGCGGGAGGGCAGCGCCGTCGAGTTGCCACGTCGGGTTGCCACGTCGGGTTGCCACGTCGGGTAATCACGAAGGGGGGCAGCGGCGAAACCGGCGCGGAGGGACGCCGACCCCGGCGGCGGCGACGACGAGCAGCGCGAGCACGGCACGATCGGCTCGCCACGCCGAGCGACCTCCAGCGCGGCAGCGAAGCGAGGCGAGGCGAGGCGAGGCAGGGCGAACGGACGCGCTCCCCCGGACACATCGACGGCGACCACTCCGGGGAACCAGCGATGGGGCGCCCTCGACGCGCCACACGCAGCCGACGGCCGCAGCTCGGGTCGGCGCAGCGCGCAGGCCGACGAACACGCGCGGCGCGGTCCCCGAACCACGGCGCGCTGCCCGACGAGGCCGCGCGGACCCGCGGGCCACGGGGCAGACGGGAGTCAGCTCGCGGCTTCGGGGTGCGGCGGAAAGGACGGGCGCTCGCGTCGCGGCAGGAGCACCGTGAAGGTCGTGCCCACGCCGACGCTGCTGTCCACCCGCACCCTGCCCCCCATCGAGTCCACCAAGTGTTTGACGATGGACAGACCGAGGCCCGTGCCCCCGAGCTCCCGGGAGCGCCCCGCGTCGACGCGGTAGAACCGCTCGAACAGCCGCTGCAAGTGCCGCTCCTCGATCCCGGGGCCATCGTCGGACACCACCAGGGCCATCCAGTCCCGCCGCTGCTCCGCGCGCAGGGACACGGTCTTCCCCTCCCCCGCGTACTTGACCGCGTTGTCCACGAGGTTCGTCAGCACCCGCTCCAGGGCGCGCCGATCCCCCAGCACCAACCCCGTGCCTTCGGCGACGTCCCAGACGAGCCCCACCCGGCGGCGCTCCGCTCGCTCGGAGAACAACTCGACCACCTGCTCGAAGAGCTCCGCGGGGGGGATGCTCTCCAGGGACAGCCGGAACTGGCGCGACTCGATGCGGGAGAGATCCAGCAGGTCCTCCACGAGCTCGTGGAGCCGCGCGGCGTTGCGATCGATGATCTCGATGAAGCGCGGGGCCATGTCGGGGCGCGTCTCCACCGCGGCTTGCAGGGTCTCCGTCGCCGAGCGGATCGAGGTCACGGGGGTGCGGAGCTCGTGGGAGACGTTGGCGACGAACTCGCGCCGGATGTTCTCCAGGCGACGGGTCTCCGTGACGTCCACGAAGACGGCCAGCACGCCCCGCTGGTTGCCGTCCATGCGCGCGGCGCGCACGAGCAGCTGTCGGGGCTTGAGCCCGGAGACGTTGATCTCCGCGGTCGACGGCTCCCCCGACTGGACCTTGTCGATCAGCTCCTTCAGCTCCGAGCTCCGCACGGCGGAGAGGAGGGTCTGGCCCACCTCGTCCCCGTGGAGCAAGAGCATCTCCCGCAGCGCGGGGTTGAACAGGGCGACGCGCCCCTCCTCGTCGAGGAACAGCACCCCCTCTTGCATGCTCTCCAGGATCCCGCTGAGCCGGTCACGCTCCTCGCTCAGGTCCTTCAGGGTCTTCGAGAGGCTCCGCGCGAGCTGATCCAGAGCGCTCCCGAGCTCGGCGAACTCGTCGTCGCCCACGAGCCGCGTGCGCATGTCCAGATCTCCCGCGGCCATCCGGCGTGCCGCGTTCATCAGCACCTGCGCCTTGCGCGAGGCCACCTGCACGGCGAGGGACGCCACGATCATGGCCACGGTCAGCGCCAGCCCCGCGGAGATGATCAGGGCCTGCCGCATGGGGCGCACCGCCGTCTCGATGTCCGCCTGGGCCAGGCCGACTCGCGCCACGGCGATCCGCGCACCCGGCACGGGCACGGCGGCGTAGATCATGTGCCGGTCCGTCGTCGTGGAGAACCGCTGGCTCTGGCGATCGCGCCCGCCCATGGCGTCCACCACCTCGGGGCGCAGGCCATGGTTCTCGACGTCCCCGAGGCGCTCGAGGGGCACGAGGGAGTCCCCCACCACCCGTCCGTCCGCGTCGATGAAGGTGACCCGTCCCCCCGACTCCTCCCCGAGCTCGTCCGCCAGCGCGTCCCAGGCGGCGAGGTCATCGGCCGCGTGGGGCGCGACGGAGGCCCGCGTCGCGACGAGGCGGGCGCGCACCGTCAGATCTCCGCGGATACGCGCCAGGGCGTCCTGCTCGATCTCCGCCCGCGCGGAGGCGTAGGCGACGAAGACGGACAGGGTGATCAAGCCGAGGGCGATCAGGAAGAGCTTCGCCCGGATGCCCAGACGCACCCGCAGCGCCGGCGCCGAGGTCGGCGAGCTCGTCGGCGCCTCCTTCAAGGCGTCGCTTCCCCGACCTCGCCCACGAAGCGATACCCGACGCCGCGGACCGTCTCGATGTAGTCGCGGGCCGCCCCCAGCTTCTCCCGGAGGCGCTTCACGTGCGTGTCCACCGTGCGCGTGGTGACGTCGGCGCGGATGCCCCAGACGACGTCGAGGAGCGCGCTCCGGGTCTGGACCCGATCCCGGCGATCGTACAAGGTGGCCAGCAGCTTGAACTCGAGGGCGGTGAGCTCGATCTCCTCGCCAGCCACCCACACCCGGTGCGCCTCCCGATCCATCACGAGCACGCCGAACTGGACCTTGCTCGGGGCAGGCTCCGGATCGGCGCTCGCCCGCCGCAGGATCGCGCCGATGCGCAGCATGAGCTCGCGGACGCTGAACGGCTTGACGACGTAGTCGTCGGCGCCGATCTCGAAGCCCACCACGCGATCGATCTCCTCCCCGCGGGCCGTGAGCAGCACCACCGCGACGCCGTGGAGCGAGGCGTCCGCCTTGATCTGGCGACACACCTCCAGCCCCGTGAGATCCGGGAGCATGATGTCGAGCAGCACCAGGTCGGGGCGGCGAGCGCGGGCGCGGCGGAGCCCCTCGGTGCCGGTGCCAGCCGTCTCCACCTCGTGACCATTTTGCGCGAGGTTGAACTCAATCACCTGCCGCAGATCGGCTTCGTCCTCGACGACCAGAATGCGCGCCATGAAAGTCTCGTCTCCGCGCTGACTTGGAAGTGGTATTTTCTCCGAACGGCGCGGCTACGTCGAACCAGCGAGTGCGCCATCGAGCCGAGCACCGTCGCCGAGCGCTCGCGGCGGCTCTAGCAGGATTTTTCTCCTGGTTCTAGCGCTTCCACCGTCACCGAGCTGCCCCGGTCGTGTCACGAAAACGACACCTCTCCGTCACGCGACGGGAGCCGTCGCCTTCCCTTGGTCCGGGACTTTCCGCTATGGGAGAACTCGTCCAACTACGGAGAGGTATCCCCCATGAAGCTTCGATTCCCTACCCGCGCAGGGGCTGCCCTGCTCGTCCCCGCCCTGCTGGCCAACCTGCTCGTCGGCTGCGGCTACTCCGAGGAGGAGTGGCAGCGTCAGCTCGACAAATACAGCCAGCTCGAGAACCAGCACGAACAGGAGCGCGCCGCTCACGCCGCGACGCGCGCGGAGCTGGACGCCGCGAAGCAGCGCGTCGACTCACTCGCCAACAAGCTGAGCGAGATGGGCTTCAACATGGATGCCCTGAACGCCCAGCTGCAGCAGACGGGCACGGAGAAGGAGCAGCTCGCCGCGAGCCTCACCGAGCTCCAACAGGCGCTCGAGGAGTACAAGCGCCGCGCGGAGCAGCTCGAGCGCATCAAGGCGCGCTTCGAGACGCTCCGGACGCGCCTGCAGAAGCTCGTCAACATGGGCCTGAAGGTCGAGATCCGGCGCAATCGCATGGTGATCCGCCTCCCGGGAGACGTGTTGTTCGCCTCCGGGCAGGACAAGCTGCGTGACGAGGGCAAGGAGGTCATCGCCGCCGTCGCCGAGGTGATCCGGACGGACAAGGCCTTGCAGAACCGGTACTTCCAGGTGGCAGGGCACACGGACAACGTGCCCCTGAAGGGGGGACGGTTCGGCGACAACTGGGGCCTGTCCGCCATGCGCGCCCGGCAGGTGCTCCTCTACTTCATCGCCCCCGTCGACGAGAAGGACGGCGGCGGCGGGCTCAACCCCAACCAGCTCCACGCCGCGGGCTACGGCGAGACGGATCCAGTGGGAGAGAACGAGTCGGACGAGGGGCGCCAGGCCAACCGACGCGTCGAGCTGGTGATCATGCCCGACGTCGAGGAGATGCTCGACCTGAAGGAGCTGATCTGAGCGGGCACGACCCGGAACGCGCCGCGGGCGCCGGGACCGAAACCCCGGCGCCCCGAGGTGCGTACCAGGTGCGGTGTCTTATTTCGGCTTCGGTGGTCACGTCTCGGGGGGCGTACTAGGACTGCACCCGGTGGACGACGTGCGAGCTCCGCCCGGTACCTCGCCGGGCACCGCTCGGCAGGGTCCTGCGGGGCAACAGCCCGCGAACCAGGGCCCTCCGCAGCAGGCTCCTGCCCAGGAGCTGATGGAGCGCTACGTCGACGGGGACGGCGACGCCTTCGAGCAGCTGTTCCACCAGGTGGCGCCGAAGCTCTACAGCTACTTGCTGCGCCTGACCCGAGACCGGGAGCGCGCCGAAGATCTGGTGCAGGTCACCTTCGCCAAGGTCCATCGCGCCCGGGACAGCTACCTCCGCGGCGCCCCGGTGATCCCCTGGGTGCTGGCGATCGCGCGGCGCTCCTTCTATGACGAGCGCAGGCGCGCCAAGGCGAGACAAGAAGACTTGACCTTCGATGGCGTGGTCCCCGAACCCAAGCCGCAGCCCGACCAAGTGCCCAACGACGTGGCCGAGTCCCTCGAACGCGCCCTCGCCCGACTCCCCGACAATTACCGCGAAGCCATCGAGCTGACGAAGTTCACGGGCCTGTCCGTCGCGGAGACCGCGCAGGTCCTCGGGACCACCGAGACGGCCGTCAAGCTGCGGGTGCACCGTGGCTACAATCAGCTGCGGAGCGAGCTGGAGCGATTCCGGCGGGGGTCCCCGTGAACTCCGAAGATTCGATCAGCGAGAGCCTCGCTCAGCTCCAGGCACGCGCGAACCTCCAACCGCCGCCGGAGCTGCGCGCCAGGGTGTGTTCCCGGTGTACCCACGATCTCCGCCCCCGCCGAGGGTTGTCTCGGGGCGCGCGGCTCCTCCTGTCGGCGCTGCTCGGAACCGGCACGGTGCTGCTGCTCTGGATCGTCGGCGGTCGCGGCCCGGACACCTTGAACGCCGTGCTCCTCGGCACGGCGGCCTGGGGCGGGGTGCTCGGCGCGGTGCTCCTGCTCGGGCTCGGTCGCACCGGGACGTGCCCCGCCAGCGCGGGTGCCCGATGGGCAATGCTCATCCTTTTGCCGATCGCCTTCTGCGGCGGGTTGATGTTCGTGAGCCAGCACATGCTGCCGATGACGGACTTCTTCCGCGCCGATCAGGTCTGGCGCGTCCTGCCCTGCGGCTCCCTGGCCCTCGGCATCGGCGCGCTCGTCAGCGGCGGCATCATGCTGCTCTGGCGCCGCACGGATCCGTTCAGCCCGGGGCTCTCGGGAGCGCTGGTCGGGCTGCTCGGTGGGTTGGTGGGATCGGTGGGCATCGGCTTCGCTTGCCCGAACGCGGAGGGATGGCACATGGGCCTGGGGCATGGTCTCACCCTGGCCGCCCTCGTCGGTCTGGGCTGGCTCCTCGGGAAGCGGCTCCTGCCCCCGTGAGGGCACGTCGGGAGCGGGCCCTGCGTCGACTCGGCGTCGCTGCGGGCGACCATGGACGCGGTGCCGTCGCTGCGACGTAGCCGGGCGTGGAGGATCGCCCGGGGCTCGGCGCTGCTCGGTTCCGGTGCGCGGGAGCAGCTTCGGGTCGGAGCTCAGGGCGTCGCGGGGCTCGGCGCGGGAGCCGCGGGGCTCGGCGCGGGCGCAGCCGGGCTCGGCGCGGGCGCAGCCGGACTCGGCGCGGGCGCAGCCGGACTCGGCGCGGGCGCAGCCGGACTCGGCGCGGGCGCGGCCGGACTCGGCGCGGGCGCCGCGGGGCTCGCGGGACGACTCGGCGTCCCGGAACCGGGCGCTGGGATGCCTGCTGGGGTCGGCGGCTGCTCACCGGGTTCCTGGGGCGCACGCAGCGCGGGCGGCGGCGGCTCCTTCAGGGGCGGCAGAGGGGCTCCCGCGGGCAGCTCGCGCGTCGCCTTCCAGGACGAGTCGACGCGCTCGAGCTCGTAGATCCGCTCGAGCTCACCGCCGGGCACACCGACCGTGCGCACGCGCACGAACGCGTTCGTCGGGCTGCGTCGCAGGACCTCTGCCACGGAGCGGGCGCTCTCCGCGGCCTGGCGCCGTCCCTCGCAGCCGCCCGTCTGGCAAGTCTGCTCGTCGGCCGCGATCGCCTTCGCGAGCTCTCCTGCCACCAGCTGCTTGGCGATCGAGAAATCCGCGGTGGCCCAGCGCTGGGCCAGCTCGAACGCGACGCCCTTCTCGTCCCGGGTGCGCGCCTCGAGGGCGACCTCCTTGGGGGACAGGCTCTCTCCTGGCTCGTGGTAGTTGCACGCAGCGCGGCCGGCCGCCCACGCGAGGAGCGTGGTCGTCGCGACGATGGTCAACATGCCCACCGTCTGCCGCGAGGGCGCGTTCAGCTGGTCTTCGGACCACGTCCCCGACGTCGTACGGGATCTGGGCGAACGGGGAGTTTCGCTCATGGCGAGCGGGAGCATCCCTGGCACCGGCGCGCCTGGCAAACGAAAAAAAGGGCGGCTCCAGTCTTCTCCGGGGCGCGACCGACGGCTCGCCACCGGGAGGGCTCCGCCCAGCAGGCCCCGACCCCTTACGGGCGGCCTGATGGGCTCACCTAGCCCGAACCTTGCTCGCAGATCGGGACTCTGGTCTTCCTCCGGGTCGCGACCAGCGGCTCGCCTTTCGGCAAGCCGTCGGTCGCTCTAGGATGGTCACCTCGAAATGAGCGCACGACTCGAGCTCGGGCCCACCCAGCCCCTCTGGCGGGGCCCCTGGGCGTTGGCCCGACTGGTCACCCGCGGCGGCTCGCAGCGTCGCGCGTTCCGTAGCGCCCTGTGGAGCGGGGTCTCCCTGGCCCTCCTCTCGACGCCGCTGATCGCCGTGTTGGCACGCACCAGCGCGGCGGACGCGACGGACATCCTCGCCGTTCGGGTCCTCGCCTACGCCTCCTGGCTCGTCGGGGGCTTCGGCGCCTGGGCGTTCTTCGGCCCGGGCGCGGTCAGCCCGATGGCGGACACCCTCGCCCGCGAGCGGGGCTTCTCGACCAGCGACCTCGGCACGCTGTGGAGCGTCGGGGTGGCGGTGCGGCTCGCCCTGGCGATCTTCCTCATCACGCTGCTGCCCCTGGGCGTGAGCGTCGCCCTCAGCCCCTCCACCTCCCTCCTCCTGTCCCGGGCCCTGCTCCTGCCCGCGGTGGCCGCCTACGCGACGCTCTTGGGCGGGGTGATCGCCGCCCTCGGCTCCCTCGCGCGTCGGCTCACGCCGCGTCACCCGCGCGCCACCCTCGCCCTCCTGGTGCTCCTCCCCTACTTCGCGAGCTTCTGGTTCTCCGCGATCCCCAGCGTGCCGGGGGTCTTCGGCTGGTTGCTGGACGGGCTCATCGCCCTCGGGGGATGGCTCCAATGACCGCGGCGAGCACCGCCAGCGTCACCTTCCAGGGGGTGCGGCTCCGCAACGGGTACACCCTCCACGCCACCCTGGACGCAGGCGTGCACACCTTCTTCGCGGACGCTCAGGAGCCCCTCGCCCAGGCCAGCCTCGAGGAGCTCTGCGCCCTCGTCGCGGGGGTCAACGCTCCTCGACGAGGCAACCTGCTCGTCCAAGGGCACCGCCCCTACGACCACCCGCCGACGCGGCGCCGCATCGCCAGCGTGCTGGCCTCGGAGCCCCCGCTCGTCGGGCCCACGGTGAAGGACCACGTCGAGCGGGTCGGCTCCCTCCTCGGCGTGGACGTCACGGATCTGGACGCCCCCCTCGACACCTGGCGAGAACGCCGCGCGGAACACCTCGACGGGACGGAGCGGCGCCGACTCGCCGCGGCGATCGCCTTCGCGCAGCCCGCTCCCCTCGTCGCCGTGCTCCACGAGCCCACCCGCATCGGGCCTCCCCTGGACGAGCCTCGAGTCCTCGCGCGCATCCAGAGCTGGCGGGAGGCAGGCTGCGTCGTGATCTGCGGCACCACCGATCCGCGGGTCGCCGCGCGCCTGAGCACCCAGGCGTGGTCCCTGTCCCGGATCGAGCGGGCGGAGGCGCCGCGCCCCGAGTATCTCGTGCGCAGCGGCGGCGCCCGCGGGCTGGCGGCGCGGCTCGTCGATCATCCGGCGGTCAGCGGGCTCCGCTACGACGAGCAGCTCCCCCGCGATCTCTGGGTCCGCGGCTCCGACGCGGAGGAGCTCGCGGACGCGATCCAGGCAGCGGTGCTCGCCGAAGGGTGTGAGCTCCACGAGCTGACGCAGCTGCAGCGCCAGGCCCACCTCCCCTCCACCCCGGGGGCGCCGTGAGCGGTCGCGTCTTCCCCTGGGAGGTCCGGGCGCTGTTCCCCGCGCGGCGCACCCTGTCCTGGCTCGCGATCCCCCTCGCCGCGGCGGCCCTGGTCGGGCGCGCCCGCAGCGCCGACGACGCCGCGGCCGCCGCAGACGCGAGCGTCGAGCTCACCTTCGGCATCCTGCTCCCGCTCCTCGCCACCGCCGCCGTCATCCACCTGACGGGCGGCTCGAACCTCCGGGATCTGGGGGCGTCCGCGGCCCGCTACGGCATGAACCGACGAGCGCGGGTCCTCACTGCCCTCGCCGCGGTCACCGTGGGGCTCGTCGGCGTCGCTTTGTTGCTCACCGCGGTGAGCCTCCCGGCGGCCCGCGGCCTGAGCGATCCCCGACTGGTCGCCGACCTCCTGGCGACGGCCCCCGTCGCCGTGACGCTGGGCCTCGCCTATGGCCCCTGGCTCGCGGCGGGGGCCTGCTTCGGCTCTCGGGGAGGCGGCGTCCTGGCCGCCCTCCTGATCGACTGGCTCGCGGGAGCCACCGCCCTGCCCATCGCCCTGGCCACACCGCGGGGTCACGCGCGCCACCTCCTGGGCCTGGAGGCGGCCTTCTCCTTCGCGCCCTGGCTGTCCTTCCTCGCCCTCCTGGGCCTGGCCGGTTTGGGGGCCCTGCTCGTGGTCCTCCGCACTCCCCGCTGATCGCCGGGCGGTGCCCCCTCGGCGCCCGGCTGACGGCCGACATCGCCTGGCTGACGACATTGCCCGTGCACCCCACTCGGCGCCCAACTGGCGCCGCCCGGTCCCCGCAGCTAGGCTGCCTGCCGTTCGTGCGCGCGACCGAATTTCATTTCCCCTGCCGCGGCAGCTTGGCGGAGGCGCTCGCGCGGGCCGAGGCCCGCGAGCTCGAGCTGTCCTGCGCCGACGGCCTGAGCGACGGCGACTGGCTGATGGTCACCGTGCGCGTGGCAGAGGACGCCACGTGCCTCGCGGGGCGCGTCATCGCCCGTGAAGGCCAGGGCGCCCCCTTCGGCGTGGAGTTCGCCGAACACGACTGGCATCACCTCCGCGCCCTCGCCGCGGAGCCAGCCGCCGCGCCCCAGAACCCGCGCACCCGTCAGACGCCCCCGTGCTCGGTCTGTCCGCCCTGTGACGCCAACGTGCTCATCGTGCACGACGATCCCACCGTCGCCGACATGCTGGGGCGCATGCTCGGGTCCCATGGGTTCTGCGCGACGTGGGTCTCGACCCCCGCGGAGGCCTTCAACGCGCTCCCCGACAAGAAGGTCGATCTCGTCCTCGCCGATTGGTCCCCCCGGGGCATGGCGGGCCACGAGTTCTGCGCGGAGCTGACGAGCCACTGCCAGGCCCTCGCGATGCGTCGCCCGTCCCTCGTCTTCCTCGCCTGCCCCAGCGCCCGCGCCCAGCGACCGCTGGCCCTCGAAGCGGGCGCCGACGACTTCGTGGTGTTGCCCTTCCGCTGGCGTGAGCTCGACGCCCGCCTCCTGAGCCTCCTGCACCGCCCGACCGCGTCCTGAGCCGCGCCGCGCGCGGGCGCCCCCGCACGGCCCGACGTGGGGACACGACTCCACCACACGCCCACCCGAAGCCTCCGCCGCGCGCGGCAGGCCAGCGACCGGCGCCCCGCCGCTCCCGAGCACGTCCGCTGTGCCCCCCGCGCGCAGCACGCGGCTCACGACAGCCGCTCACGACTGGCTTACGACTCGAGGCGCCCGCGACACCCGCTCAGGGACACTGGCTCACGACTCGAAGCGCTCGCGATACCCGCTCAGGGACACGCGAGCTCACGACCCCCGCTCCGGGACACCCCTCACGAAGAGCTCACTGTAGCCGGCGCTCCGCCCGGCCACCGCGCCCGCCGCTCACTGCTCCCGGAACGCCTCCGCTGGGCGCAGACGCGCCGCGTGCATGGCGGGCCACACCGTGGCGATGAGGCAGATGGCCACCGCGAACACGCCCACCATCGTGAACTCGAAGGGACGCACCTCCACGGGCAGGTGCGAGATGAAGTAGACCTGCGGATCCAGGGGCACCGCCCAGATCAACAGCCCCTTGCACACGAGGAGCCCCAAGCCGAGCCCGATGGCGGCGCCGAAGACCCCGATGATGCCGCCCTGGTACAAGAACGCCCAGAGCACCGTCCCGTTGGTCGCGCCCATCGCCTTGAGCACCGCGATCTCACGCTTCTTGTCGAGCACGACCATGATCAGCGTCGCGATCACGGTGAAGGCGGCCACCACGATGATCAGCGCCAGGACCAGGCTCATCACGATCTGCTGGATGCGCAGGGCCGTGAACAGGCCGTGGTTCAGCTCCTCCCAATCCATCGTGTAGTGGAGGCCATCACCCAGCCGCTCGTCGATGAGCCGGGCGATGGATCGCGCGTCGTCGATGTCCTCGACGCGCATCTCGATGCCCGTGACGCTGTCGCCGGTGTCGTAGAACTCCTGGGCCTCGTAGAGATCCGTGTAGACGAGCCGCGAGTCGTACTGATCGAACCCGGCCTCGAACACCGCGATGACCCGGAACTCCTTGGCGACCGGGGCGCGGATGGTGTCCCGCGCGAAGCTGAGCCCGATGGTGGGCGACGTGACCCGCACGCAGCTCCCGATCGCCGCGTCGAGGTTGCGGGCGAGGGTCTTCCCCAACACGATCCCGGGCAGGGCGCTCTGATCCGAGGTGCACGGGTCCGGCAGCAGGTCGTCCGGCAGGATGTCGTCCTCCGGGAGCTCCGCCGCGTACCCCTCGTCGGGGACGATGCTGCCCTCGGGGAGGGTGTCCAGGTCCTCGGAGGGCGCGGCTGCTTCGGGCTCCTCCGCGGCCGCTGCGCTCGCCGCCTCGTCTTCCTGGATGATGCGCTGGATCTCGTCCAGGAGGCCGGTGGTGGTGACGGGATCCGGCGCCGGCACCCGCTTGGTCGTCTTGCCGCGCCGTCGCTCGGGGGGCTTCGCGCCGGGCCGACGCAGCCCCTCGAGGCTCCCCTCCGTGATGTGCTGCGGGAGATCGAGCACCTGGCCGACCCGCTCCGGATCGACGCCCTTGAGCAGCACGCCGGTGGCCGTGTAATCGCCGTGGGTGACCATCATGGGGTTGATGGCGAACGGCCCGATCCCGGTGACCCCGGGCACGTCCTCCACCTTCTTCATGAGGTCGCGGTACTCGCTGAAGTCGCTGGAGCGCTTCAGGATGAGCACGTGGGCGTTCACGCCGAGGACCTTGTCGCGGAACTGCGTCCGAAAACCTCCCGTGACGCTCATCACCGTGGCGAGGGCCGCCACGCCGAGCGCCACCCCGAAGATCGCGAACAGCGTCCCCACGGAGATGAACGCTCGCTTCTTCGAGCTCATGTAACGGAGTGCAAGCTCCAGGGAAAAACCCATCTCGATACGACCTCGGCGGGAGCGGCATCTACCACAGGGATGGACGCCGTCACACCCGCGCGCGGGCGCCGCAGCCCGCAGCTGATTCGTTAGCTAATGTGAGGCAGCCGTCCCGATCGCGCCGAGAACGGAATCTCCGAAGGGTCGCGGGCCGACGCGCGCGCGACGTGGCGCGCCGCGCGCCGAAAATGCGGCCGTTCTGCGGCGCCTCGCCGACAATTGCCCAGCCCGCGGCGCGAATTGCGCCTAGAATCCGCGTGACCCGTGACGAATCGATTCGACAAGGTCCGCCGCACGGCGGACGCGGTCAGCTCACCCGAGTCGTCGACCTCTCTCGAGGAGACGACCGCCGGGGAGACGACCGTCGTCGAGGAGACGACCGCCGCCGCGGACACGACGCCGACCGACGAACCCCAAGAGTCCGGGCTGCGGCAGGTGACCGTCGTCGGCGCGCCCCTCGAGGCGGGCGATCGACCGTCGGGAGAGCAGACGACGGCGCCGACCTCGGGGGAGCAGCGCACGAGCACGCAGGTCGAACCGTCGACCGATCCCTACATCGGACGGGTCGTGGACTCCCGTTACCACGTCGAAAAGATCCTCGGCGAGGGCGGGATGGGCGTCGTGTACCGCTGCCGCCACACCATCATCGGCAAGAAGGTCGCCATGAAGGTGTTGCGCGCGGATCTCGCTCGCAACTCCGAGGTCACCGAGCGCTTCCTCAACGAGGCGAAGTCCGCGTCCTCCATCGGCAACCCACACATCATCGACATCAGCGATTTCGGACGACTGCCGGACGGCTCCACGTACTTCGTGATGGAGTACCTGGAGGGTGAAGCCCTCGCCAACCTGGTGGACAAGGGCGGCCCCGTCCCCGCCGCGCGCCTGCTGCACATCGCCGAGCAGCTCGCCGAAGGGCTCTACGCCGCCCACCAGGCGGGGATCGTCCACCGCGATCTGAAGCCCGACAACATCTTCCTCATCCCCCGCGCCGGGCAGGATTTCGTGAAGATCCTCGACTTCGGCATCGCCAAGGCGTCGAGCACCGAGGGGAAGCTGACGCAGGCGGGACAGGTCTTCGGGACGCCGCACTACATGTCCCCGGAGCAAGCCGCGGGTTCGCCGCTCGATCATCGGGCGGACATCTACTCCCTGGGGATCATCCTCTACGAGATGGCCTGCGGCACCGTCCCCTTCGACGCGGACAGCTTCATGGGGATCCTCACCCAGCACATGTACAAGTCGCCCCCGCCCCTCGGCAGCGTCGGCGCCAAGCCCCAGGAGGTCCCGCCGGGGCTCGAGGCGATCATTCTGAAGTGCCTGTCGAAGCGCCCGGAGCAGCGGTACCCGACGATGCACGCCCTCCTCGAGGATCTGCAGCGGGTCAGCGCCGACGAGGTGCCCCAGGCCGCGGCGGAGCTGATGCGTCGCCCGGGCGGGTTCAGCCTCCCCCAGGACTACTTCGGCGGCTCGGGGCGGCTCGGTCGACGGCCCGCTCCGGAGGGCCCCGCCAAGGCGCGCTGGCCCTTGTATGCGGGGCTCGCTGGCTTGGGCGTCACCGTCGCCGCCATCGTCTTCTCGACGGGCAGCGACGCTCCCACGGCGCCGTCTCCGGATGAGACAGCGGCAGCAGCGGCCCTCACCGTTCCGTCGGCCCCGCCGCCCCGGGAGCGACCAGCGCCCCCGGCCCCCCCGCCCTCCCGCCGCCAGGTGGTGCTCGCGGTCGCCCCCCTCGACGCCCGGGTCTACCGAGGCGCAGAGGATCTGGGGACGAGCCCGGTGGTCGTGGACCTCGAGGAGGGCGAGCAGGTCGTCCTGCGAGTGGAGAAGACGGGCTACGAGTCGACCCAGGTCGTCCTGGACGGCTCCCAGGCGAAGCTCTCCGTGGCCCTGCAGAAGAAGGCGCCGACCCCGTCGAGGCCACCGGCCGCGCCGAAGAGGCCCTCGAGCAGCGAAATCGTCAATCCGTGGGAGTGACACACCGATGACAGGAATCTCGACGGCCGCCCTCAGGGCGGCGGTCCCCGACGCCGTGCGCACCATCGCCCGCACCCTCCGCGACGCCGGGTTCCGCTCCTGGGCCGTGGGAGGTTGCGTGCGCGACGAGCTCCTCGCCGAGCTCTTCCCCGAGCGCGGCGCGCCGACGAAGAACGACTGGGACCTGGCCACGGACGCGCGCCCGGAGCAGGTGCAGAAGCTGTTCCGGCGCGTCATCCCCACGGGCATCCAGCACGGCACGGTGACGGTCCTCCTGCGCGGGCAAGGCTACGAGGTCACGACCCTGCGCGGCGAGACGACCTACAGCGACGGCCGCCGCCCCGATGATGTGTTCTTCGTGAGTGACCTCGCGGCGGATCTGGAGCGGCGCGACTTCACGGTCAACGCCATCGCCTACGACGTCCTCGCAGACGAGCTCCACGATCCCTTCCACGGCATCGACGATCTCCGCCGACGCCTGCTCCGGGCGGTCGGTGATCCCGCGCGGCGCTTCGCGGAGGACGGCCTCCGGGTGTTGCGAGGCGCGCGCCTGGCGGCGACCCTCGACATGGACCTCGAGGAGGCGACGCGCGCGGCGATCGCCCCCTCCCTCGACAGCTACCGCCAGGTGAGCGCGGAGCGCATCCGCGACGAGTGGTACAAGGCGTTCAAGGCGCGCCAGCCGAGCCGCGCCTTCGAGATCATGCGCGACGAGGGCCTGCTCGCCGTCACCGCGCCGGAGCTGCTGCGGCTGCGAGACCTCGTGGAGGCGGGGCTCGACGTCGACGCCCTCACCCTGAGCTTCCGCACGATGGACCTCTTGCCCGCCGATCCGGCGCTGCGCTTCGCCGGTCTCTGCCATGGGCTCGGCGCGGACCATGCACCCGATGGGGCGCCCGGCGCCGCGCCCGCGGAGGACGCGCAAGGCGGCGTCGGAGCCGCCGCAGCGAGCCGCGCCCGGGCCCTCGCGGCGCGGCTCCGCCTGTCGAACGCGGATCGCGACCGGGTGGTGACCATCGTGCGCCACCACCGCCTGCCCCCGTGCGTCGACGGCGGTGATCCGGAGCTGCGCCGCTGGCTCCGGGAGGTGACCCCGCAGCGGGTCGAGGACGTGCTGGCGGTGCAGGGCGCCCGCCTCCGAGCCGCCCAGCAGGACGCCGCCCTGGAGCGCTGGGCCGCCTTCCGCGATCGGGTCCGCGCCCAGCTCGAGGAAGCTCCTCCCCTCACCGCCCGCGATCTCGCGGTGACGGGGCGCGATCTGATGGACGTCGTCGGCCTGCCTCCGGGCCCCGTCCTCGGCCGCACCCTCGATGCGCTGGTGGGGGTCGTGCTCGACGACCCGAGCGCGAACACCCGCGAGACCCTCCTGGAGCACGCCCGTCGCTTGACCAGCGACTAGCCGCCGACTCGCTGGGCGGCCACCGCACAGACGGCCGTGCACTCGTCGTTCAGGCCCCTCCACCCCCAAGGCGGCTACCCGGCGCCGACGAGCTCCCATTTCGAGAAGCGTCGGCCGGGCCGGCCGCCGGTCGGCCGTCCATGGGAGCAGTGACCGCTCGCCTGCCAGCCCCTCGGAATCCCTCGGACGCCAGGGCACGGGCACGGGCACGGCACGCAGAAAGGCTTGCCGATGAAACTCACGAAGACGTTCGTCTGCGCGGCGACGCTGCTGCTCGGTGTGCTCCCGGACGTGCACGCTCAGACCGCGATCGACACGGAGACTCCGAGCTCGACCCATCCACCCCAGTTCGCCCTCGTCGAGGGATACCAGTACGTGCACCGCAACTGGTACCAGTTCTGGAAGTTCCCTTGGCAGCCGACGGATTGGACGGCGCCCGTGGACTACTACCGGGGCGCGACCTACCTGCGCTTCGAGATCCACGAGCTCCTCCAGCCGACGATGCTGCAGTTTTGCTACTTCCAGGATCGTCACGTCTCCGAGAAGCACGCCTGCGGCCCGCAGTGGACCTTCTCCGCGCCGGGCGTCTACTACCGCCGCGTAGTGAACCGTGAGCTCTGGCAGCAGCACGTGGTCGACTGGACCCGCGAGCTGCTCGATTTCATGCTCATCGACAACGCCACCGAGGGGGCCGCGCGCGCCAACGTCACCCTGGACATCGTGGTGGTGGCCGCAGGGGAGCGCCTCGAGGTGCCCGACCATTGGCAGTGTCCACTCGACTGGAACTGCCTCGGAGGATCCCCGCCCGCGGAGGAGCCGCCGGACGACGACGAACCGGAACCCGACGTGCCCCCGCCGGAGGACGACGAGGACGAGGATCCGGGCGTCGAGCCTCCCGAGGACGTGGAGGAGGAACCGGAAGAAGAGGAGCCCCCGGGCCCCGACGACGAGGTCGCCCCCGTGGACGCCCCCGTGGATGACCCCGTGGACGACCCAGTGGACGACCCTGCCCCGCCCCCGCCCGAGGACGACTCGACGGACGAGGACCTGCCCGACGACCCCGCGGAGCTGGACGTGGACGGCGCCCCACCGCAGACCTCGACGCCAACCACCTCGCAGGGGGCGGCCTGCACCTGGGGCCTCGCCCCGAGCGGCGCTGGGGGACTCCTCTGGGGCGCCCCGCTCGCCGCGCTGGGCTGGCGACGACGCCAGCGACGGTGAGTCACCTTCGGCCTCACGCGATGGCGCCCACGGCTCGGGCGCCCTTCGAGCACGGCGGGAGCCACGGCGGCACGGCGCTCCCAGTGCGGACGTCACAGCACCCGGAGGGGTCTTGCTCACGCGCACGGCCCCGCGCCACGGCCCCCGCGCACGACCCCACACCCCGTGATGCCTCCGTGAGCCGGGGAGGGCCGCGGGAGGGGCTCGTGGATACCGTAGCGGAGCTAGATACGGTAACGCACCTAAATACTGTAACGGAGCAGCGCGCTGGTGCCGCTCTCGGCGCTCCTCGTCATCCGCGCCAGATCCGCCAGGGTCGTCGTGTCGAGGACCCGCAGGGTGGCCTCGTGGACGTCACGCAGCACGAGGCGGATGCCGCACGTCTCCTCGCTGCGGCACCCCTCACAACGCTGGTAGGCGGTCTTGCTCAGGCAAGGCACCGGCGCGATGGGCCCGTCGAGGATCCGGATCAGCGCCGAGAGGGAGAGGCTCTCGGCCGGCTTGTTGAGGAAATAGCCCCCGCCGGGCCCCTTCCGGCTCCGGAGCACCCCATGCTGCCGCAGCTCGCGCAGGATGAGCTGCAGAAATTTCAAGGGGATGTCCTCGCGCTCGGCGATGGTGGCAATGAGCACCGGCTCGCCCTCCGTCGCGTTGGCGAGCAGCGCGAGCGCCTTCAGGGCGTATTTGGTCTTCATCGTCAGCATAACGACCGCGCCACTATGCTACGCCGGGACGGGCGCGGGGCCAGCCGAACCGGGACATTTGTTCCCGTAGGGCCCCGACGTCGGCGTCCTCGCGCACCAATTGCGCCGCGCGCAGGTCTCTCGCGCCGTCGACTCCGTCCGCGCCTCCCGCGCCGGCCCTACGCGGCGCCCCGCACCGAAAGCCCAGCCGAGGTCCAGCTTCGCGGCGCAGCTCCGAGGCCAGCTCTTCGAGGCCACCCTTTCACGGCAGCCGCGGTCGGGCCGCCGCAGCCTGGGAGCGGGTCATGCGTTTCATGCATGGGTTGCCCAGGTTCCATGCGAATTCTGCATGAATGTGTGCCGACGTGGTCGCCCGGCGGCCGTGGGCGCCGCCCGTGACGCGTTCCCGTCAGCGCCCGCGTCGGCGACCAGGGCCCGCACGAAGCGAAAACGCCGCGAACCCGGAGGTCCGCGGCGTTTTCCGCGCCTGGCCAGCGCCGCCCGTTCAGGTGCTCGGAGCGGGTTTCGGCGCCCCGAAGATGCTCGGAGAGCGCTTGCTGTCCTGATCCTTCTTCTGGGACCAGGTGGGGATCACCACCCGCTTGCGGGCGGGGAGCTCGCGCCCCTCGATGGCCGCGTCGATCTCCTGGGCGTCCAGGGTCTCCCGCTCGAGCAGCGCCAGCGCCAGACGATCGAGCCGCTCGCGGTTCTCGCGGATCACTCGGCGCGCCACCTCGTACTGCTCCTCGACGATGCGACGCACCTCCTGGTCGATCATGCTGGCGGTCGCCTCCGAGTAGTCCTCCCGGCGCTGGGACATCTCCCGACCGAGGAACACGCTCTCCTCGTTCTCGCCGTAGGCGATGGGCCCCATCTTGTCGCTCATGCCGAGCTCACACACCATGGCGCGGGCGAAGCGGGTGGCTCGCTTGATGTCGTCGGAGGCGCCCGTCGTCATCTCGTTGAACACCTCCTCCTCCGCGACCCGACCACCGAGCGCCATCGCGATGCGCGCCAGGGTCTGCTTGCGCGTCATCAGGTGACGGTCCTCGCTGGGCAGGAACATGGTCACGCCAAGGGCGGCGCCGCGGGGGATGATCGACACCTTGTGCACGGCGTCGTTGCCCTCGACCAGCTTGCCGACGATGGTGTGCCCCGCCTCGTGCCACGCGCTGGTGCGGCGCTCGTGCTCGCCCATCACCATGCTGCGCCGCTCGGTGCCCATGAGGACCTTGTCCTTGGCGAGCTCGAAGTCGGACATGGTCACGGCCTCCTTGTCCTGGCGCGCGGCGAGCAAGGCCGCCTCGTTCACCAGGTTCTCGAGGTCCGCGCCGACGAAGCCCGGCGTGCCCGCGGCGATGATGCTCAGGTCGACGTCGTCGCCCAGGGGCACCTTCTTCGTGTGCACGGCCAGGATGCCCTCGCGCCCGCGGATGTCGGGGCGCGGCACCGTGATGCGGCGGTCGAAGCGCCCGGGGCGCAGGATCGCGGGATCGAGCACGTCCGGCCGGTTCGTGGCGGCGATGATGATGACGCCCTCGTTCGACTCGAAGCCGTCCATCTCCACCAGGAGCTGGTTCAAGGTCTGCTCACGCTCGTCGTGACCGCCGCCGAGGCCGGCGCCCCGGTGACGACCCACCGCGTCGATCTCGTCGATGAAGATGATGCACGGCGCGTGCTTCTTGCCCTGCTCGAACAGGTCACGCACACGGCTCGCGCCCACGCCCACGAACATCTCGACGAAGTCGGAGCCGGAGATGCTGAAGAACGGGACCCCCGCCTCACCGGCGATGGCCCGCGCGAGCAGCGTCTTGCCGGTTCCCGGCGGCCCCATCATGAGCACGCCCTTGGGGATGCGCCCGCCGAGCCGCTGGAACTTCTTCGGGTCCTTGAGGAAGGCGATGATCTCCTCGACCTCGTCCTTCGCCTCGTCCACGCCGGCGACGTTGGCGAACGTCACCTTGTTCTGGGACTCGTTCAGGAGGCGCGCGCGGCTCTTGCCGAAGCTCATGGCCTTCCCGCCACCCGCCTGCAGCTGGCGCATGAACAGGTAGAACATGACCAGCAGGAACAGCATCGGCAGCATGATGGTGAGCGCGCTCATCCAGAAGGCGCCGCCTTCGTCCTTCTGGTAGGTCACCTTCACGCCGTGATCGATCAGCAGCTTCGCATCCGAGTCGGGGGGCCCGATCGTGATGCCGTTCTCCTGCTTCCCGTCACCGGGATTCTGGACCACGAAGGAGTACTCGCGATCCTTGATGTCGACCTTGGAGACGTGCCTCTGCTCCTTGGGAGCTTGCACCAGCTCCATGAACTCGCTGTACGGCATCGGCTGCCGCTGAGGTCCCTGGGGACCGAGCAGCTGCCAGACGGCAAGGAGGGCGACGATGACGACGACCCAGAGCAATAGGGTCTTTTGCGGCTGCTTCACCTAGAACCTCGTGACCATGGAGCTTGTTGAAAGGAACGCACGCAGAGACTCTCCGGTTTCGACTATGGCATCCCCCCTCGCGGGCGTCGATTCTCCCCAGGGGGCCCGGAGAAAGACCCCGAGCGAAGACCCGAGCAAAATCGGAGTGCCGTTGGACATTCTGGGTCGTTGACCTCAGCGGGGGGAGTTCACGTCGCCTCCGTCGCCGGAGGGACCCGAAGGGGAGGAGGGCCGCGCGCCGTCGGCGAGCCGGAGCGGCGCAGGGATCCGAGTGGGGGGCGTGATTGTGGGGCGTCCCGTCCGTGAGTCGAGCACCAGGGCTCTTTCCCGCGAGAGCGGAACGTGGAGCTGGCGAGCGTCCCCCCGAGCCCGCCCGGTTGCCGCGGCCCCCTCGGAGGAGGCCGTGGCCCGCGACAGGACCTGGCGGAGCTGCCGGGCCTGCTCGCGATTGAGCGGCACTCCGTCCACTGATGCATCGAAGGGAGCGGCGCAAGCGGCCATTTCCGCTGACCCGGACGCTGCGGGCGCTCCCGCGATCTGGAGCTGGTCCGCCACGGCGGCGAGGTGCTCCGTAATCCCGGGGGAGAGCTCGCGCAGCAGGGGCAGCAGCTCGTGGCGCACCCGGCTCCGCAGGAAGCGCGGGTCGTGGTTGGAAGGATCTTGCGACGATGGAACCCCGTGCCGCTGGAGGTGGAGGGTCACGTCGCGGCGGCTGGCACGGATCATCGGGCGCAGCACGTCTCCCGCGCGGGGGGGGAGGACGGCCAGCCCCCGGGGACCAGCTCCCCGGAGCAGCCGCAAGAGGACGGTCTCCGCCCGATCGTCCTGGTGGTGTCCCACGACGAGGTACTTCGCGTCGACGGCCCGCGCTCGCTCCCGGAGCGCCGCGTACCGCGCGTCCCGGGCCCGGGCCTGGAGATTTCCGCCGGGGGCGACGCACACGGAGCGGCGCTCGAAGGGCACCCCCCATTGAGCGGCAGCCTGCTCCGCCAAGGAAAGCTCTGCGGCCGCCTCCGGGCGCAATCCGTGGTCCACGCCGCAGGCGAACACGCCGAACCCCATGCGCGGGGCCAGGATCGACAGCACGTGCAGCAGCGCCATCGAGTCGGGTCCGCCGGAGACCGCCGCCAGGAGCACGTCTCCCGGGACGACGCCGCACTCCCGCTCGAGGCAGCGACCGACGAGGCGGATCAGGGTCGGGGGATGGCTCCGCGGCACCTCAGCTGCCCTCGAACGCCTTGCAGAACACCACGGTGCCGCCGACCTCGAGGCGAGCGTCCCTGTGCTCGTCCGTCGGGAACCCCTGGCTGCAGCCCGCACCGAGCTCGTCGAAATGGGCGCAGTGCTCGCAGGTGAAGAGCAGGCGATGGCGAGCTGCTTCTCGCCGCAAGCGGTCATCGACTTGGGTGCGCATCAGGGGAAGGGTTGGGCGGGCTGGCCCCGCTGGAAGAAGAAACGGAAATGGCCCGTGACCACGCTGAGCAGCGCGGGGTCGTGATCGTCGCCGGGGCTCAGCTCCCGGGGATCGGCGAAGGTCGCGGTGAACTCCGCTTCGGTCAGCCGGTTTTCGGCTCTGCTCTCCCGTGTGTTCCCATTGAACAGCGAGGTGAACCGGATCGTTCCATCGATCGCGTAGATGGCGCTGTTCTGCACGTGGCAGCTGTCGTTCAGGTAGAGGGTCATGCTCACGGGCGGGGGATCCGGATCGTACTCCACCACCTGACCCGGGGGCGCGACGCCCACCGGCAGGCCGATGCGCACGTCCTGACCGAGCCGCCCTTCGCCGCCGTCGTCCCCGCGGATGGCCGCGACGTCCGTGACCAGGATGGAGAGGCCATCGGAGAGCTCCTCCATGCGATCGCCGCGCTGCACCCGGATGGTCTGGGTGTCCTTGAAGGGGTTCGTCGCGAAGAAGTCCGGTTGCAGATCGAAGGGGCCGTTGTGGCAGTCGCGGAGGAACAGGTGCTCGCTGCGCACCTCCCCCGTGCCCTCGCCCGTCGTGCAAGCGCCGAGCGCGCCGGCACCGAACACGCACGCGCCGAGCCCGAGGAGCACCCGGCCGAGCTCGAGAGAGCGCATCCCTCTCATGGGCTGACCCCCACCTCCACCGGCGCGGCGGATGCTTCGTTCCCTGCGGCCACGGCGACCCCACGGCTGCCCTCGCGGATCACCCCGCCCCCGAGCACGCGGTCTCCCACGTAGAACACGGCGAACTGCCCCGGCACGACCGCCAGCTGCGGCTCGTGGAACTCGATCCGCGCCCGCGGCTCTCTTCTTCCGGATGGTCCACCGAATGGTCCACTCGCTGGCCCGTCCGGTGGCCCATTTCTTGGCTCGTCCGGGGCCGCGACGATCCGCGCCGGCACGGTGCGCCCTCGGTACCGCACCGCGACCTCGCACTCGAAGGGCAGCTCCACCCGATCCCGCAGCGCGAGCTCTCCCACGATCGCCTCACGGCACGCGAGCTGCTCCCGCTCGCCCAACTGCACGACCCCCGAGGTGGCGTCCACGCCCACCACGTAGGCGCGCTGCCCCACGGCGACACCCAGGTTCCGACGCTGGCCCAGCGTGAACCGATGCACGCCGCCGTGCACCCCCACCTGGCGCCCTGCCCCATCGAGGATGGGCCCGGGCCGCACCCGCTCCGGCGCCCTCGCCTCGACGAGCTCGTCGTAACGCCCCGTCGGCACGAAGCACAGCTCCTGGCTCTCCCCCTTCGTCGCTCCCGGCAGATCCAGTCGGCGTGCCTCGGCGCGCACCTCCGCCTTGCTCAGGCCCCCCAGGGGGAAGAGCAGGCGGCGCAGCACGTCGTCCGACAACATGTGCAGGAAGTAGCTCTGGTCCTTCCCCGCGTCCCGAGCGCGCAGGAGCTCCAGGCCCGCGGGGCCCTCCTCGATGCGGGCGTAGTGCCCGGTGGCCACCCGCTCCGCGCCCAACCGATCCGCCAGGCGCAGGAGCTCCTGGACCTTCACACCTCGGTTGCAGCGCACGCAGGGGCTCGGCGTCTCTCCGGCGAGGTAGGCGTCCACGAAGGGGGCCACCACCTCGCGCTCGAAGAGCTCGCGCCGATCGAAGGCGTAGTGGGGGAAGCCCAGTTTGTCGGCCACGCGCCGCGCGTCGTGCACGTCCTCGGGCGCGCAGCAGCGTCCTTGCACGGAGCCGTCGTCGGGCGTGTCCCACAGGTGCAGGGTGACCCCGACCACGTCGAACCCCTCCGCCAACAGGCGCGCGGCCGCGACGGAGGAGTCCACGCCGCCGCTCATGGCGACGAGCACGCGCCCGCGCCCCGGCGACGAAGGAGCGGGCGCGGACGAGGCAGCGGCGCCGAGCCGCGGGCTCCCCGAGGAGCCCGAAGGGGCGCCGGGACCTCCCGGTGGGTTCGTGAGGGACATCGCGCGCACCAGCCTAGAGCGAGGGACGGCTTGCCGAAAGGCAAGCCGTCCCTCGCGACCAGAAGAAGACTAGGGCACCGACCGGCGAGCAACACTTCGGCTGGGGCGAGCCCATCAGGCCCCCCGCGGTCAGCGACCCCCGCGGCCCGTGGTGCGGCCTGCGCTGCGGCCTGGGGTGCTGCACAGCTCGCCGGTCGGGAGCTGACGGAGGCGGAGCGTGAGGCGCCGGATGGCCCGGGTGTGCAGGCGGCTCGCCCACGACTTGCTCAGCCCGAGAGAGCCGCCCACCTTCTCGAGGCTCTCGCCGTCGAAGTAGTGGCGGCGGATGATCTCGTCTTCGGGGGGCGGCAGCTCGTCGACGCTGGAGCGCAGCAGGGACTCGAGCTCCGCGCTCGCGTACGCGGCCTCCGGATCGTCCCGACGGGCCACGGCGACGACCCCGTCGGCATCCTCCGCGCCCGCGGCGAACAGGCCCATCGTCATCGCCGTGGCCATCGCCGCCATGTGGTCGCGGAGCAACTGCTCCGCGCGCTCCGCGCTCAGGTCCCCCCGCGCCGCCAGGTAGTCCTCGTAGGCGCCCTCCGAGGTGCTCTGGGCCGCGCGCAGCAGCAGCACGCGCTCGTACCCGCGCCGGGACCAGGTGCCCATCTTGCGCAAGCCGTCGAGGATCGCCCCGCGCACCCGGTAGTAGGCGAAGGTGCGGAACCCGATGCCGCGGCTCGGATCGAAGCGACGCGCGGCGTCGAGCAGCCCCTCTCGCCCCCACGCCTCCAGCTCACTCCGCTCCCCTTGCAGACGCCCTCCGGCCGTGATCTGCCGCACCGCGAGGGCGACGAGATCCACCGCGGACTCGTAGCGGGCCACGACCTCCGGGTCGTCGCCGCGGGGCAGCTCGTCTCCTCTCCTCCTCGACCCCTCCACGCCACGGGCACTCTAGGTCGGTGGAGCCGCGCGCACCAGGGCAGGAGCCGCCCCGCGCGACAGAGGGCGCCCGCCCCGCGCGACAGAGGGCGCCCGCCCGCTCGCGCGCCCGAGAGGAGCGCGGGTCGGCGCGCCGTGCTCGCGACGCACGCGGCGCCGTGCCATAGTTCCCGGCATGCCGCGCTGGAGCCAACTAGCGGCCATCTACGCGCTCCTCGGGATCGCCGCGGGCGCGGTGGCGATGTTCTGGCGGGGCACCCCCTGGGCCCACCCGGAGCCCTGGCTGCGCCTGAGCCCGGCGGCGGCACACCTGTACAGTGCCCTGCTGGGGCTGACCGTAGGGCTCGGCGTGGCCATGTCGACGCGTCCGCTCGTCGCCCGCTTCGAGTGGGCCCGACGCCTCTCGGACGAGCTGCGTCCGGTGGCGCGTCAGATGTCCACGGCGGGGATCGTGGCCGTCGCGCTCCTCAGCGCCGCTGGCGAGGAGCTCCTGTTTCGCTCCGTGGTGCAGCCGGCGGCGGGGCTCTGGATCCAGGCGCTCCTCTTCGGGCTCGCCCACCAGCTCCCCGGGCGCGCCCGCTGGGTCTGGGTCTCCTGGGCCGCGGTGATGGGGCTCGTCCTGGGTGCCATGTTCCAGCTGACCGGCTCGCTCCTGGGCCCCGTGCTCGCCCACGCGGCCATCAACGGCCTGAACTTGCGCTACCTTCGGGAACACGATCCGGCGCCCCGCCGACGCCCGATGGGTGGTTTGCTCGACCAGCGAGGCTGATCTAGCCCGACCGCCGCCCCTCCCCTCCGATCCGCCCCCGTTCGGCTCTCTCCCCCTCATGACCCGCCCTTCATGACGGCACAGCTCCCCAGCGACAAACCTCGCGTCCTCGTGGTGGACGACGAGAAGTTCATCCGCGACATCCTCGCGGACTTCTTGGGTATGGAGGGGTACATCGTGCGCACGGCCGAAGACGGCACGAGCGCGGTGCAGGAGCTCTCCCGCGCCAGCTACGACATGGTCATCAGCGACCTGAAGATGCCGCGCATGGGCGGGCTCGACCTCCTGCAGGAGGTCGCGAAGGTCCACCCGGACACGCTCACCGTCATCATGACGGGCTTCGGCACGGTGGAGTCAGCGATCGACGCCATGAAGCGCGGCGCTTACGACTACATCCTCAAGCCCTTCAAGGCCGAGGAGATCGTCCACATCGTGCAGCGCGGCCTCGAGAAGCGCCGGCTCGCCGCGGAGAACCTCCGCCTCCGGGAGGCCGTCTCCCTCTACAAGGTGAGCGAGGCCATCACCGCGAGCCTCAGCCTCGACGAGGTGATCGCGACCCTCAGCGACGCGGGGCTCACGGAGGTGCGGGCCGACGTCGTGTCCATCTGGCTCGACGACGGCGAGGGGGGCTTCTTCGAGCGCCACCGCTCCTGCGCCGAGACCCTCGAGGAGGGCATGCGCGTGGGGGCCCTGGATCCGGAGCGCGTGCGCCGACGCCTGGAGGATCCGGGGCCGATCGTCGAGCACGGCGAGCGGGCCCGGCGGCTGTTCGGTGAGCTCCCGGAGCTGCCCTTGACCAGCCTGGCGGTGGTCCCCCTGAGGATGCGGGAGCGCCTGCTCGGCTGGCTGGCGGTGAGCTCCCTCACGCCGAGCAAGCGCTTCGACGAGGGGCAACGCAAGCTGCTCAGCATCGTGGCCTCCCGGGCCGCCGCGGCCATCGAGAACGCGCGGCTCTACGAGGATCTCCAGGCGACCTTTCAGCAGACCATCCAGAGCCTCGCCAACACCATCGACAAGATGGATCGGTACACCGCGGGCCACTCGGAGCGGGTCGCCGAGTACGCCGTCAACCTCGCGCGCTGGCTGGGCCTCCCGGAAGATCAGATCGAGATCGTGCGCCACTCCGCGCTCATGCACGACATCGGCAAGGTGGGCTGCGTCTTGAACCTCAACAAGCCGGGCAAGCTCACCCGCAGCGAGTACGAGATCTTCCAGAAGCACCCCACCTACGGCAAGGACATCCTCGATCCGATCAAGTTCCTCGCGCCGGTGATCCCGGGGGTGCACCTCCACCACGAGCGCTGGGACGGGCGGGGCTATCCCCTGGGGCTCGCGGGGCAGGACATCCCGCTCATCGCCCGGATCATCTCCGTGGCGGACACCTACGACGCGATGACGAGCGACCGCGCGTACCGGCGGGCGCTGCCCCACGAGGTGACGGTGAACGAGCTGGAGCGCTGCGCGGGCTCCCAGTTCGATCCAGACGTCGCGGGCGTGTTCACGGAGCGCATCGAGGAGCTCCGGGAGATGCTCCGCGCGGAAGGAAAGCCCCTCCCCGAATGAGCTCCCCACGCACGCTCCGGGCGATCTGGCTCGGCACACGGCCCTACGGCCCCGTCCACGATCTGCAAGAGCGCCTGTTCGAGGCCCGGCGCCGGGGCGCGATCGGCGACACCCTCCTCCTCCTCGAGCACACCCCGGTGGTGACGCGCGGACGCGGAGCACGGCCCGGCCACGTGCTGGCGAGCGTCGACGAGCTCCGGCGGCGCGGGGTCGACTGCGTGGAGACCGGGCGCGGCGGCGACGTCACGCTGCACGCTCCCGGGCAGCTCGTCGCCTACCCCATCTTCGACCTGAGCCCGGACTGGCGGGACGTGCGCCGCTACGTGCGCGCCCTCGCGGAGGTCATGCGGCGCGTCGCGGCGGAGGCGGGGATCGGGGCCGGCACCCTCGAGGCCTACATCGGGCTGTGGGCCGACGCGGAGACCCCCGGGGCCTGGCCCGGCGAAGACGCCGTGAAGCAACCCGTGAAGCTCGGCGCCATCGGGGTGCGCATCAGCCGCTGGATCACCATGCACGGGTTCGCCCTGAACCTCGATCCGGATCTGGGGCTGTTCCGCTGGATCGTACCCTGCGGCATCCGCGAGCACGGGGTGACGAGCGTCGCTCGCCTCGTCGGCGACGCGCCCTCCGCGCGGAGCGCCGCCGTGACCGCCCTCGTGGCCTTCCAGGACCTCTTCCGAGCCAGCTGCGACGGCCTGGAGGATCTCGCGGAGCTTCCCCTCGAGGCCATCGAGCACCGCCTCCTCACCGGCGCACCCCGGACGGCGTGGCCCGAACGCGCCGGATCGGAACCCGGCGGACCCGAGCCCGGCGGACCCGAGCCCGGCGGACCCGAGCCCGGCGGA
>JAAZAA010000240.1 GCA_012514535.1 Myxococcales bacterium
AAGCGCTCGAGCACCAAGCGCTCGACGCGCGAGACTCGGACCCCTCGGCGCCAGATCGACTCGAAGCACCTGGCGCTCGGCAGTCGGAACGCTCGGCGCCCGGGCGACGGACGATGCAGCAAGGGGCCTCGAGCGACGGACGCTCCCCTGCGCGGAGGGCCGGGTCGGGCGGCGGGCGAACGGTTCGGCGCGCTAGTGGAGCGTGTGCCAGTTGCCGTCGTGCTCGATCTTGGGGATGTCCGGGCGCGAGATCCGCTCGCCGGGAGGCAACGGCATGCCCTCGCTGGGGCGCGCCAACACGATGTGTACGGGCCGATTCGCCATCTCGGCGCGCCGCGCGTCTTCCCGCGCCTCCTCCACCGCCCAGCGCGCCAGGATCTTCCGGTTGCGCTTCTGCCGCTTGCGCCAACCCCACACGAACAGCCCCAGCGCGCCCATCCAAACCATCGAGCCGCTGAACAGCACGGGCCAGAAGGTGTAGCGACGCGCCACGTCCTCACGCCACTCGTACTCGAGGTTGCTCAGATCCGTCGCGTAGGCGTCGGAGAGCGCGGCCTCGAAGTCCTGCCCCGTACGCAGCCGCTCGATCAACGCGCGGAACCGGTACGACTCGTGGGAGCGCAGCAGGTAGCGCACGACGTCCGCCGCCTGGGCGTAGGCGATGGAGGCGTCCGTGGCGTCGGCGGGGAAGCGCTGGGCTAGATCCGCCAGGGGCAAGAGGTTCCCGGCGAGGGTCGCGGTCCAGAGGGTCTGCATCCGATCCGTCACCGCCTCGCCCGAGGCGTGCACGGCGAACCCCTCGTTGAACCAGCGGGGCACGTTGCGGTGTCCCACTGCGTCGTGCAGAGCGACGTGGGCCAGCTCGTGGCGGAAGATCTGCACGAGATCGTGCCGCTCCCCCGGGTAGCGCGGCTGCTCGGTGAGCAGCACCAGGCCGATCTCCGAGTAGGCCACCCCCGACGCGTACTTCGGGTACCCCGCGCCCTCGGGCGCCAGGGTCTCCATCTCCGTGACGGTCCGCCCCACCCGCACGTGGACACGCTCGAGCACGTTCTGGCCGAGCATCTCCCGGAGCTCCTCCCGCGCCTTGTCCGCCGCGAGCTTGAGGGTCTCCACTCGAGCGCGGCTCGACGGCTGGTAGGCGAAATGAATCCAGCCCCCGTCGTGGGTCTTGAAGCCCTCCGGCACCGGGGGGACCTCCAAGCCGACGGCCAGCGGGTGATCCGACGGGCGCGCCGTCGCGTCCTCCGCGTCGCTCGGAGGCGTGGGCTCCACCGAGGGCTGCGCCGCCGACGGCTGCACCGCCGAGGGCGGCGCAGGGCGGGGCGCCGCCTCCTCCAGGCGCGGATCGACCGCGGTGGGATACGTCGTGTGGGCGCCCACCGTCTGGGCGCTCGCCACCCCACCCCACAGGAAAGCCAGGAGCGCGCAGAGCAACACGCCCCAGCGGGCCGCGCCAACCGAACGCTGACGGGCTGCCGCAGCGCGCAGCGCGGGTGAGACGGAACGCGGCAAAGTACCTTTCAAGTTAAGTTCCCGGTCCAGGTGCGTCAATCCCGAGGGACGTCGCCGCACCCGAGATGGCCAGGTTGAACCGCCACCCTCCTTCGCGATCCGGACCGGCCGCGCTCGTGCGGCGTCAGCGGGCCGGCCAGGTGAAGGCGGGCGCGGCGCGGTCGAGCTCCGGGCCGCGCGTCCACAGGGCCGTCACGCCGACGAGACAGACGGCGGCCCAGCCGAGGAGCGCTCCCCGCCAGAGCCGGCGCGCCGCGGCCGCGCTGCGGGCGGATCCGGACGGCCGTCGCTCCGCGGCTGTTTCCGGTCGCTCCGCGGCCGCGTCGGCCTCCGTCTCGTCGCCCGTCCGAGCGGTGGCCGCTGCGCGCGGCCCCTTCGCGCTCGCGGGTGATCGCGGCACGGGCAGGAGCCAGGTGGCCGCCGCAGTCACCCCCAACAGGACGAGCCCGTCTCCCCACGCGCTCCCCGAAGCGAAGCCAGCGACGACGCCGCGCCCCAGAAACCACGTCCCGAGGGCGAGCGGCACCGCGGCGCAGGCGACCACGACCGCCGCGCTGCAGGTCGACGACAGCCGCCGCGCCACGATGGCGGCCCCCAAGAACACGCACAGCGCCGCGCACGCGAAGGTCACCGCCCCGAGGGGTCGATGGTGTGTGCTCTGTTCGAGCCACACGCCGAGCCACGCCAGGGGAGCGATGCTCAAGGCCACGGTCACGGCGAGGGTGCGCAAGGGCCCTGGATGCGATGGCGCCCCGGGGGGCGTCACGCGGGGCAAGCGGGCGCGCCGCAGGGCGAGCACCACCGGCGCGGTGATCGCCATGGGGAGCGCCAGGGCGCCGAGCAGCACCCAGAGGTCCCCCTCACCCCCGAGGACGCGCCACGCGGCGGGCACCCCGGCCAGCGCGCCCGCGGCGAGCCCGTACATCAGCGAGCGCGCCTCCTCCGCCACGAGGGAGGTCGAGTCGACGAGCACGTCGTCCCTCACGCCGGGCGCAGCTCCAGGCGGGCGCGCCGCGCCGCGTGCTCGGGCACGTAGCCGTTCTCGAGGTACCAGCGCACCGCGCGGGTCAGCGCTTCCCGCGCCGGGCGGTGCCGGTAGCCCAGCTCCCGCGCCGCCTTGCCGCTGTCCACGTAGACGTAGCGACCGTAGTAGTCCCGCACCATGCGGCGGGTGAGCAGCGGCTCACGGCCCTGCCACGCGGAGGTCACCTCGTCGAGCCACGCCCCGAACAGCGCCAGGGCCTCGCTCTTCTCGCCGCTCGGCTCCGCGAGGCCGGTGATGTCGCTCAGGGTCTCGTAGAACTCCCGGTGGCTCAGGTTGTCACCGCCGAGCAGGTAGCGCTCTCCCACCACGCCCCGCTCCATGGCGAGGATGTGGCCTTCGACGACGTCCTCGACGTCCGCATAACAAAAGCCTCCCGGGACGATCGGGACGGGCACGCTCGGCGACGTCTGCAGGTACTTCACCAACATCCGCCCCGCGGGGGTCGGCCTCCAGTCGCCGGGCCCCACGATCACCGAGGGCTGCACGATCACCGCCGGGATGCCCTGCTCCACCGCCTCGAGCGCCGCGCGCTGCGCGTCCCGCTTGGCGACGGCGTAGGCGTTGGCGGCGGGCAGGTTGAACTCGTGCTGCTCATCCATCGGCTCCGGGCGATCGGTGGCGCCGAGGGTCGCCGCGGAGCTGGTGATCACGACCTTCTCCGTGCCGGCGCGGCGGGCCGCTTCGCAGGCGGCCTGGGTGCCGAGGACCGCGTCCTGGAAGATGGTGTCGCGGCGGCGCTCGGAGACGGAGTAGGTCGAGGCGACGTGGTACATGCGATCGCAGCCGCGCAGCGCCCGGTAGACCGTGTGATCGACCCGCACGTCCCCGACGGCGATCCGCACCCGATCCAACGGCAAGCCGGCGAGGGGCTTCAGATTCGACTCGGGCCGCACCAGCGCCTTCACGCGCTCGCCGCGCTCGACCAGCTTACGCACGAGGTGCGAACCGACGAACCCGTTCGCCCCGGTGACGAGGATCCAACCCTGGGTTTCGCTGCTCTTCATCGACGAGGGGTCTACCACCTGGATTTCCCCCGAGAAAGCCGGCGGGGGGCGCCCCTCGGGAGCAGGGCCCCGTCGCCCTCGGGGGCGCTCGCGCACCGGGCCGTTCCTCGTCATCGCGCTGGCCGCCGTAAACGAACGGCGGCCTTGGAGTTCCTCCGCGCTCAGCGGCGCGGCTTCGGCGGCGCGCCGACCACGCCGCAGCCGGGACGCCCCGGAGCCGTCGCCTCCTCCGCGAGCCTGCGGACCTGACGGGGCACCCCGTCGCCGAGCAGCGGAGCCAGCTGCCCCTGGAGCCCCGGGCTGCGCAGCTCGCCCAGCGCCCGGAGCGCCGCCACGGAGATCCGCCGCTGCTCGGGCTCGATGTGCGGATCCGACAGGCGCAGGGCCTGCTCGAGCAGGGCCGCGCTGGCGCCCGTCGCGCAGATCAGTCCGAGGCTCCGAGCGGCCTCCTGGCGCACGTCCGCCACCTCCTTCGAGTCGCGGAGGGCCTTCAGGAGCGACTCGCTCGCCGCGGGGGTCCGGCGACGTCCCAGGGCGCGGGCCGCGGCCGCGCGCACGACCGGCGACTCGTCCTCCCGCAGGGCCTCACCGAGGGCGCCGTCCACGGGCGCGCTGGCGGGCAGGAGCCCCAAGGACTCCGCGGCGCCCTTGCGCGCCAGGGGCCAGTCGTCCCGATCCAGCACGCGGAGCAGCTCCGACTCCGCCCGGCCGCTGCCGAGCTGACCCAGGGCCCGCGCCGCCGCATCCCGGACGCGCACGTTCTCGTCCCGAACCGCCCGCAGCAGCTCCGCCTCGAAGGGGACTCCCGCCGTCGCGCCCGCCCCGCGGGGTCGGCTCAAGACCTCGCCGACCTTCGTCGCGGCCTCCGCGCGCACCGCGGGCTCCGCGTCCCCGGTCAACGCCTCCGCGACGAAGGCCGCCGCCCGGGGATCCTTTGCGGCCAGATGCACCGCCGGTCCCAGCGCGAGATAGCGGGCCCGGAACGAGCGCTCCGCCAGCACCCGCTGGAGCGCGACCGACGCCTCCGCCGGGAAGGCGACCACCCGGGGGCCCAGGGCGCGGAGCAGGTCCACCCGGGCCCGCTCCGGCAAGCGATCGTCGACGAGCTGCGCCCGCAGCGCCGCGCCCGCCGCCGGATCCTTGGCGGCCTGGGCGATGGCCTGCCGCAGCCCGAGCCGCCGCGCGGCGCTCGCCACGTCCAGGCGGGGCACCAGCGCCTCCACCGCCACGGGGGGAGCCAGCAGCGCCAGCTCCTGGGCCACGCGGGTCTCGGCGCTCGCCGTCGCGCCCTCCAGGGCCGAGCGCAGCGCCGGGATCGCCTCCGTCGAGCAGCGCCGCAGGGCGCGGCTCGCGCGGTTCACCAGCTCGGGGTTACCGACGGCGAGGGCGGTCGCGTAGCTCGGGCTGCTCTCCTCGCAGGAGAGCCGATCGGCGACGTCCAGGAGGTGGCGACGGGCGCGGGCCGACGCCTGGGGCAGCGCGGCCTGGACGATGCCGCCCGCCTGCCCGGGGCGCCCCGCCAACAGCGCCACCGCCTGAGCGACGCGGTCTCCGTCCTCCACGATCCACGCGACGAGCTCTTCGGCGCTGGCGTCCCCACCGTCCGGCAGCGCCACGAGCTCCGCGATGGTCACCTGGAGCTCCGCGCCGTCGCCGTACGCCTCCTCCGCCACCCACGCGACGCACCCCGTGCGCCAGGGTTGGGGCAGCTCCACCCGCAGGCGCGCGCCCGGCGTCGCCCAGGGATCCTCCGGCACCTCCACGCGCACCACGGCGTCGTCGCTGGCGAGCCAGAAGACGCGCGGCCCCGCGCCCGCCGCGTCCCCACCAGAAGGAGGCCGCGACACGAGCTCGAAGGCGCGGATCGTCACGTCCCTCGGCGCCCGCAGCGTCACGAACTCGCCGCGCCCCGCGCCGCCTCCCCCTTCGGCCCAGGTGGTCTCCAGATCGCCGTCCGAGACGTGCCCGGGCCGGCCCACGGCGCTCGAAGCGGCCACGGCCTGGAGGGCCAGCGCCCCCGCCGTCGCCTCCTCCACCACCTGCGCCACGACCGTCGGCGCCCCTCTGCGCTCCCGCGCCGGGAGGCGCTGCAGCCGCGCGGGCTTCAGGGTGAGCGTCGCGGGATCGAGCACGCGGGGCGCCAGGAGCGCGGGGCGTCCGCACAGCGACACGTCCTCCCGCAGCTCTCCCACCACCAGCTGTCGTGGCTCCCGCCCCTTCGTCAGCTCGACGTGGGCGGCGCTCCGCTCGCCCTCCACCCCCGTGAACCGATCGGACCAGCCGCGATGCACCTCCAGCGGGGCGGCACCGCCCTGCAGGGGCGCGGCGATCACCAAATGATAACTCGGGTCCTCCCCCCAGCGCAGGTGCGCGACCCGCCGATCGGGCCCCACCTCGACGATCTCGATGCTCGGCTCAGGCGCCTCCGGACCCAGCTCGGCGCTCACGTCGAGGACCGCGCCCGTCGTCGGGCAGGGCGCCGCCGCGCACACCCCCGTCTGCACCTTGCCGTCCCCGGTGACGCGCAGGGTGAGGGCCTTCTGACCACGCCCGGCCGGCGCGCTCGCGACGACCTCCGCGGGCGCTGCGTTCACGTCACCCGCCCAACCGATCGCGCTCAGCCCGCCGAGGAGCAGGGCGACTCGAGTCAGCTGGAGCCTGCGTGGAACGTGGCGAGGCCTCGGAGCGTGATGGCGCACCTGGCCCTGATATCTCACCGCTCCCCGTGGTCAAGCGAAGCCCGCGGACCGCTTCCAACCATCGGACGGCCACCGGCGGCGCCTGACGACACCACCGCGACCCTGGCGCACTTCGAGTGGCCTTCCGCTCTCGAGCACATTGCCCGAGAAAAAAAACGCCGTACCCGTGCAGCGCGCGCTTCCCCCCGGAGCGCACGCTGCACGAGTCCCCCCACACGGCGCGGTGTGACGGCCCCCGCCGTCCCACCTCTCACCTGTGACGGTCCCCCGACCGTCACCTACTCGACGCGAAGGTCCCCCAACCGTCGCGTCCATAGTCTCATCGAGCTCAGTCGCCCCCTGCGCGGCGCGACCACAGCAGCGCGTCCCGGCGCTCTCCCTGCAGCAGCAGGTGTTGGCTCAGCCGCCCGGTGCGCCGGTAACCAGCGCGCACCATCGCCGCGGTCAGCTCCAGGGAGTCGGCCAGGGTGATCCCGAACACCGATCCCATCCCCTCCTCTTCCAGGCGCCTGCCCACCTCGCTCAGAGCGGCCGCGACGAGCCACGCCTCCTTCTCGCTCCTCGGGGCGGACACCACCTCGACGAGCGCGTTCCCGAAACACGGCTGGCTCTCGACGCAGATGAGAGACGAGAAGCCGCCCCGCCCGGTCGCCAGATAGCTCCTCTGCTCTCCCCCCCGACCGAACGGATCCAGGTCGGTCAGCGCGCGACCCGCGCGCGCCGCCGCCGAGAGATGCCGGGTCACGTCCACGCCGCGGGCCTCCTGCACCTTCACCGGCGGGAGCTCGGCGAGCGCCTGGGAGCGCACCAGCCGACGCGCCGCCTGGTAGGTGCGCTCCACGTGATCGAGCGCCGCCGCCTCCCCGAGGAGGGGCCCGCCGATCCGCTTCGGCGGGCGACGCGCGGAGGCGTCCGTCACGAAGGTCGTGCCGAGCACGTGGGCGTCCGTCCGCCGGTAGAACCCGGGGATGTTGCCTTCCTTGCGGAATCCCATGCGGAGCCACGCGGGCGCCTCTTCGCGCTCGACCACCGTGAAGGCCCGCTCGAGGCCCTCCTCCTCGGCCACGCGCCGCACGACCTCACGCTTCAGCGCGCTCGGCCCCGTCCGGAAATCGACGACGCGCAAAACGCGCGTTCGTCGATTCACCAGGAGACACAGCGCGACGTCGCCCCTGTGGAAATGAATCTCTTCCGTCTGCGGCTTCGCGACGACGGCGACGTTCCCTCTCATTTTCCCCCCAACTTTCCTTTCCCCCAAACCACCGATGCGACCCCCGCCTACATCGGCACCTCTTCTGGGTGCGTTCCCGAGAACGACCCCCAGGCGAAGTCGCGGTATCAGTTATCACGCGGCGCGTCGACAGATCAAGACACGTCGTTCGCGTTCGCGTAGGAAAGTTGTCCACACCTCCTTTTCGTTCAGAGGTCCTAACAAAGAGTTCACTCCGTCGGCGCGGCCGAACACCGACGGAGCGCCAACGAAACACCACGCCAGCCGGACCGCGCGACCACGCCCAAGTCGCGGCGCCGTGGGTCGTGGACCCCACCGAGTCTTTGGGGGCCGTTGCCCCCTCGCCCGCGTCTCGATCCGGGGCAGCAGCCTCGGAACCGACGTGCAGGGGCTCGAGCCCCCACTCCAGCGCTGCGTCCCTCTCTCTAGAGCCTCACCGATCTCCCCGCGCCGCGCTCGCCCCAGCGCCGCACCACGTCGCCCGCACCACGTCGCCCGCACCACGTCGCCCGCACCACGTCGCCCGCACCACGTCGACGCCGCACAGCGTCCGCCCAGCTTGCCGTCGCCGCACCTCGCAGCGTCGCCCGCACCACCGCAGCCGCCGAGCGTCACTCACTCCGCCGGCTCGCGCCGTCGGCCCGCTCAGAGCAGGTCGCTCGCGTCGCTCGGATCGACGCCGAGGGCGGCGAGGGCCGCGCCGAGACGCTTGCGCGGGATCGACACGCGCGTCGGCATGCCCCCATCGAGATCGAACAACTTCAGAAAGTCGATCCCGCTGTCGAAGCGCGCCGCCACGGAGACGCTCTCTCGATCCACCACGACGCTCACATCCTCTCGCTCCTGGCCGAGCAATAAGAGCAACGTCTTGTCCACGCGACGGTAGCCCTCCGTGATGTCGACCAGGGCCACCCCGCCGCCACCGCGGCGCGGCAGACGTCGATAGCTCTGCGCCGCCCGGCGCGTCTCCTTCTCGATGGGCAGCAGCTCCGCCGCCGCCGCGTCGATGGGCTCCCACAGGGAGTCGTCCTCGAGGCGCCCCACCAGGTGGCGCACGATGATGCCGAACAGCCCCTCGTCCCGGGGCCGCCCCCGCAGCGCGCGGTCCATGCGATCTGCGACGGGGCTCGGCGTCCCGAGGCGCGTGTCGATGGCGCGCGCGTCCGCGTCACACCCCGGGTACGGCTCCTCGCCCCCCAAGATCCACTTGGCGGCGCTCGCGAGCCCGTCGAAGTCCGTGTGGCACAGCACCGTGTCGACGGGGCCGATGCGCTGCACCAGCTCCGGCGTGATCATCTCCGGGCAGGCGCCGTGCTGGGCCTTGGTGCGGAGCACGAAGCGCGGGTCGTCCGCGTAGTCCCCGTGCCGCTCGTGGTCGTGGTGGTCGATCCAGCCCCGGAGGCGGTCCCCCAGGCCGTCGATCAGCTTGCGAGTCACCTTGTCGAACCCGCCGCCGCCGGTGCCGGCGAAGGCGATGTCCAGCACCACCACCCGCCCCTGCAGGCTGGCTGCGGACGGGAGCTTGCGCGGTGTTCCGAAAGCGAGTGTGGGCATCGCGCCCGGTGAGGTGGCTGCCATGAATTCCTTGTTTCCCGAGCCACGGCTGATAGCACGAAGCCTGGGCGGGCACCGTGGCGGCTGATAGTGTCTGCGCCCCGTGACCACCGCGCCCACCCCCCAGACCACCCAGGACCTCTTCCGACAGGCTCTCCACCAGCCGCTCCTCGAGACCCACTTCGGCCACCTCGGCCGCAAGTACGCCGGCAAGGTGCGCGACTGCTACACGACCGACGACGGCCGCCGCATCATCGTCGTCACCGATCGCATCAGCGCCTTCGATCGGGCCCTGGGCACCCTGCCCCTGAAGGGTCAGCTGCTCAACCACGTGGCGCGCTGGTGGTTCGACGCGACCCGTCACATCGCCCCCAACCACCTGCTCGAGACGCCGGATCCCAACGTGATGATCGGGCGCGAGTGTGAGCCCCTCCCCGTCGAGATGGTCGTCCGCGCTTACCTCACGGGCACCACCTCCACGAGCATCTGGGTGCACTACGAGCGCGGCGCGCGCACCTTCTGCGGCCACGCCCTCCCCGACGGCCTCCGCAAGCACCAGCAGCTGCCCGAGGTCATCGTCACCCCGAGCACCAAGGCCGCCCACGGCGACCACGACGTCTCCGCCTCCCGCGAGGAGATCCTCGCCGCCACGGGCATGCCCGCGCGGGACTTCGACGAGGCAGCCGAAATGGCCCTCGCCCTGTTCCGAGAAGGGCAGCGCATCTGCGCCGAGCGCGGCCTCCTGCTCGTGGACACGAAGTACGAGTTCGGCAAGACGCCGGACGGACGCATCGTGGTCATCGACGAAATCCACACCCCCGACTCGTCCCGCTACTGGTTCGCGGAGACGTATGCGGAGCGCTTCGAATCGGGTCAAGATCCAGAGAGCTTCGACAAGGAGTACCTCCGCCGCTTCCTGGCGGAGCAGGGGTTCACCGGCGACGGTCCCATCCCGCCCATCCCGGACGAGGTGCGGGTCGAAGCCAGCCTGCGGTACCTGCAAGCCGTCGAACGCATCACCGGCGCCCCCTTCGAACCGAACCTCGAGGAGCCCATCGCCAGGATCCAGAAAAACCTCGCCGGCAAGTAACCGGCACGTCGTCGAGCCCGCCCCACCCAATCGATTTCAGGCCAATCGAGCCCAGGGCCATCGAGCCCAGGGCCATCGATTCCCCGGGCGGGCCGCGCTCGGCCCACGGAGAACTCCCATGACGACCACACCCGCCGTCTACGTCGTTTCCGCCGCCCGCACGCCCATCGGCTCGTTCCTCGGCGCCCTGTCGAGCCTCAGCGCGCCCCAGCTCGGATCCGCCGCGATCCGCGCGGCCCTGGAGCGCGCCCGACTCGAACCGAGCGCGGTCGACGAGGTCTTCTTCGGCAACGTGCTCGGCGCCGGCGTCGGGCAAGCGCCCGCCCGCCAGGCCTCCCTGGGCGCGGCCATCCCCGACACCGTGCCCTGCACCACCGTGAGCAAGGTGTGCGGCTCCGGGCTCCAGTCCGTCGTGCTCGGCGCCCGCGCGCTGCTGCTCGGCGACGCGGACGTCGTCGTCACCGGCGGCATGGAGTCGATGTCCCGCGTGCCCTACTACCTGGACCGCGCCCGCACGGGTTACCGCATGGGGGACGGCAAGATCGTCGACGGCATGATCTTCGACGGGCTCTGGGACCCCTACAACGACTTCCACATGGGCAACGCCGGCGAGCTGTGCGCCAAGGAGTACGCCCTGTCCCGGGAGGCCCAGGACGCCTTCGCCGCCCAGAGCTACGAGCGCGCCCGCGCCGCCATCGCCAGCGGCGCCTTCGAGCGGGAGATCACCCCCGTCGAGGTGCCCCAGCGCAAGGGGGATCCTTCCATCGTAGCCCAAGACGAGGAGCCGGGCCGCGGCGATCCCGCCCAATTCGGCAAATTGCGCCCCGCCTTCGCCAAGGACGGCACCATCACCGCCGCCAACGCCTCCACGATCAACGACGGCGCCGCCGCCGTGGTGCTCGCCAGCGAGGCGGCCGTGAAGCGCTTCGACCTCACGCCCCGCGCCCGCCTCGTCGGCTACGGCAGCGCGGCGCAGGCCCCGGAGTGGTTCACGACGGCGCCGGCGAAGGCCATCGAGCGCACCCTGGCGCGGCTCTCCCTGCAGACCCGCGACATCGATCTCTGGGAGATCAACGAGGCGTTCTCCTGCGTGACGATGGCCTGCACCCAGCTCGCCGGCATCGAGCCGGAGAAGGTGAACGTCCGCGGCGGCGCGGTGGCCCTCGGTCACCCCATCGGCGCCTCGGGGGCGCGCATCCTCACGACGCTGCTCCACGCCCTGGAGGACGAGAAGAAGAAGCGCGGCCTCGCCACCCTCTGCATCGGAGGCGGCGAAGCCGTCGCCGCCGTCATCGAACGCCTCTGAGCCTCCCCGGGCCTCACGCCCCGCAACGCTGCGCAGACACAGAGCCAGAGCCGCAACCACGACGCACCGCATCCCGGCCGCTTTCCGGGTTTCTCTCGGCCTTTTCTCTCGACGCTGCGCCCACCGTCCGTCCGCTCCCGCGGACCAGCACCGCCGCACCCAGCACCGCCAGCACCGCCGCACCCAGCGAGGGCCGTCGCAGCCACCGTCCGTCCGCTCCCGCGGACCAGCACCGCCGCACCCAGCGAGGGCCGTCGCAGCCCGTGCAGGGCCGTCCCACCAGCCGACCTCTCGACGGCGGCCCGCTC
>JAAZAA010000241.1 GCA_012514535.1 Myxococcales bacterium
CCGCCGCCGAGGCCGCCGCCGAGGCCGCCGCGGAGCCCGCCGCGGAGCCGCCGGGGGCGCCCCTCGACGCCCCGCGGGTGCCTTCGCCGACGGCGGCCTCGAGCGGAGGCGACCCGCCCTCCGCGAGCCCGGGCGCGAACGGAGGGGTCCCGTGAGGTTCGGGCTCATCCACCGCGTCATGACCGACGCGCTGGCGGTGCTCGGCTTGCTCGCCCTCCTCACGAGCGGCGAGCTCGATCCGTGGGTCTCCGGCTTCATCGTCCTCGGGCTGCTGGTCGCGCTGTTTCTGCCGAGCCGCTATCGCCAGCAGCGCTTCTCCCGCTGGGCGGGCGTGATCGCGCCGCTGGCGCTCCTGAGCGTGCAGCTGCTGCGCCTCACCACCGGCCCCGACCCGATCCCGGTCATCGTCGAGTTCGCCGCGGGGCTGCAGGTGATCCGCCTGGCGACCCGGCGGGGCGCCGCCCACGACCAGCAAGTGATCCTGCTGTCTCTCCTGCACCTGATCGCGGGCACCGTGCTGGGCGGCGGGCTCGCCTACGCCCTGTCGTTCATCGGCTTCCTGGTGCTCACCCCGGGCGCGCTGGTGCTCAGCCACCTGCGCCGGGAGGTGGAGGGGAACTACCGCCAGGGGGCCCGGGACCGCACGGGGCTGCCCGTCGACGTGCCGCGCATCCTCCGCAGCCGTCGTGTCATCGGCCGCCCCTTCCTGTTGTTCACGTGCCTGCTGTCGGTCCCGGTCTTCCTGTTCACGGCGATCCTCTTCGTGTTGTTCCCCCGGGTCGGCGTGTCGCTGCTCATGGTGCAGCAGCCCCGCCCCACGCGCGTCGTGGGGTTCTCGGAGCGGGTCGATCTCGGCGGTGTCGGGACCCTGCGCAGCGATCCCACCATGGCGATGCGCGTGCATTTCTCGTCGCTGCCCCCCCACCCACCGCCGCGCCTGAACCTGTATCTGCGCGGCGCCGTGTTCGACCGTTACGACGGCCGCTCCTGGAGCCGCACCCCGTACATGGGGTCGAGCCCCTCCGGAGCGAGCTCCTTCGTCGTGCTCAAGCGCCACCCGGATCCGGAGCGGGATCGGGTGATGACGATCGATCTCCAGCCCATCGATCCGCCCGTCGTGTTCGTGCCCGCCAACGCCGTCGCTCTGCGGCTGCGCAGCCGCAAAGGGGAGCTCGGTCGCCGTCCCCCGCAGATCTTCGCGGGGATGCACGGCGAGCTCCGGTACCTGCAGTCGGACAAGCGCGGGCTCGAGTACGAGCTCTTCCTCCAAGGAGACGACGAGCGCCTCCCCGAGCTGCTGCGCCCGGAGGAGGCGGAGAAGTACCTGCAGGTGCCGCCGAACCTGTCGCCTCGCGTCGCGGAGCTCGCCCACCAGTTCGCCGGTGAGCACCGCGGCTCCCCCCTGCGGACGGCGCGAGCCCTCGAGACCGCGCTGCGCACCAACTACCAGTACGATCTGGAGTCGACGGCGGGCGCCGCCCAGGACCCCCTCTACGACTTCCTCTTCGAGTCGAAGCGAGGTCACTGCGAGTTCTACTCGACGGCGATGGTCATGATGCTGCGCCTGCTCGACGTCCCGGCGCGCAACGTCACCGGCTTCGTCGGCGGGACCTACAATCGCTTCGGTGAGTTCTATGCCGTGCGGCAAGGCGACGCCCACTCCTGGGTCGAGGCCTACGTGCCGGGGCGCGGCTGGACCCGCTTCGACCCGACGCCGCCCTCCAGCGCGGAGCCCCAGTCCGACGTCACCGGGATCGCCGCCTTCGCCCGGGAGGCGATCGAGGCGATGTCCCAGCGCTGGAGCGAGCACGTGGTGGGCTACAACCTGGAGCGTCAGCTCAACTACCTGCAGCGCGTGCGCAAGCGCTGGCGCGAGCTGGCTCCCCGGGAAGGGACGGCGAGTCCGAGCTTCTCCGGGCAGCGGAAGGCGCTGCTCTGGACGGGCGTCGCCGTGACCCTGCTCGGCGTGTGGTGGCTCCTCCGCCGGCGGCGCGGACCTGCAAACCGTGAGGGGCAGCCGGGGCTGCTGCCTCCCTCCGCCCTGCGCCCCGTCGAGCTGTACCGCAAGCTCGAGGCCGCCCTGGCCACCCGGGGCGTGCCCCGACCCAGCGCCACGCCGCCCCTGATGCACGCCCGGGCCCTCTTCGAGGCGGGGCACCCGACGGGCGAGGAGGCCCTGGCCCTCACGCAGCTCTACCTGCGGGCGCGGTTCGGGGCGGTGCCCCTCAGCGCGGCGGAGGAGCGGGACTTCGAGGCGCGGGTCCAGGCGCTGCGCATCCAGCGCCCCTCGGGCACCCACGACGTCTCCCCCACCAGCGATCGCGCCGCCTGAGCTGGTGCTGCGTCGATGCGCTCAGCGCTCGGGTGAGTGCCCGCGGTTCTTCAGATAGCCGTCGAACACGTTGGCGATCAGATCCGCCAGGATGCCGTCGGCGACCCGGAGGCGACGGCTCATCTCCCGCGCCACGTTGAGCACCACCAACGCGTAGGCCTTCACGTCGTAGCGATACAGCGCCTCGAGATCGCTGGCCGCCACCCGCAAGAGGCGCGCCGGGGACAGCGCCCGCACCGTGGCCGAGCGCGGCTGCACGTCCACGATGCTCATGTCCCCGAACCAATCGCGGGGGCCGAGCACGGCCACGCAGGAGTCCGTCCCGCGCTTGCTCTTCTTGAGCACCTCGATGTCGCCGTGCAGCACGACGTACATCTCGTCGCCCGGCTCGCCTTCGCGAAAGAGCACGTCCCCGGGGGCGGCGTCCACCACCTCCAGGTGCTCGGCGAGGTGCTCGAGGGCCGCCTCGGTCAAGGCTCCGAACAGACCGATGTTGCGGAGCTCTGCCGTGGTGACCGTCGCCTTCTCGACGGAGCTGGAGGGGCTATCGACCATTACTGCCTCTCGGGTCGTCGTGACTCACAGGTTCTTGTTGAATACGACTCGGGGGCGCGCCGGCCCGGCGTAATCCTCGACGATCGTCCAGGTCCAACCGGTCGCCTCGTGGAAGGCGATGGAGCCGTCGTTGCCCGTGTTCGCGACCGCCTTGAGACGCCGACACCCGGCGGCGCGCGCCTCCTCCTCGAAGCTCTGGTAGAGCACCTTGCCCACACCGCGACGGCGATAATCCGGGTGGATGCCGACCAGGTGCACGTAGCCCGTCTTGGGCGGGCCTGGAGCGATGAAGCCGAACAGGAAGCCCACCATGATGCCGTCGTGCTCGACCACGCGGGCGAGGCTGCCGAGCTCGTAGAAAAAGATCGGGTGCGCCAGCGCGCTGGTCGGCCCTCCCCACCAACGGTCGATGACCTGCACGATGTGGTCGTAGTCCTGCTTCCCGAGAGGTCGCGTAATCATCTGCCCTCGACGATACCACGCCGCTGGTCAGGGTGGACGCCCTCGTGTATCGAAGGCCCATGCCGGCGCCCGTCCTCGTCGCACCTTCCATCCTCAGTGCCGACCTTGGTCACCTGGCCCAGGAGATCGCCGACGTGGAGTCCGGGGGCGCCGACATGATCCACGTCGACGTGATGGACGGTCGCTTCGTACCGAACCTCACCTGGGGCCCGCCCATCGTGCGCGCGGTGCGCCAGGTGACGCGGCTGCCCCTCGACGTCCACCTCATGATCGTGGAGCCCGACCGCTACGTGGAGGCCTTCGCGGAGGCGGGGGCGGACGTCATCGGCATCCACGTCGAGGCAGACCCCCATGCCCAGCGCACCCTCACCCGGATCCGTGAGCTCGGGAAGCGCTCCTGCATCACCCTGAACCCCCAGACGCCCCCCGCCGCCGTCGAGTACCTGCTCGAGAGCGTCGACCAGATCCTCGTCATGAGCGTCAATCCGGGGTTCGGGGGGCAGAAGTTCCTGCCGTTGGTCGTGCCGAAGATCGCGGCGCTGCGGCGGATGATCGACGAGCGCGGCCTGCGAGTGGACATCGAGGTGGACGGGGGCATCACGGAGCACACCGCGCCAGCCGTGGTCGCGGCGGGGGCCAACGTCCTCGTGGCGGGGGCGGCCGTGTTCGGCCACGCGGACCGAAAGGGGCGCATCGATGCGATTCGTCGGGCGGCGAGCTGAGGCCC
>JAAZAA010000242.1 GCA_012514535.1 Myxococcales bacterium
ATCGGAAGAGCTTCGACGACGTCGTCCGCATGCTCGCGGAGGGCTTCAGCACCTCCCGGGGACGCCGCGGCGCCTACGTGCACCACGACGCCATCGGCAAGCGCCTCAGGGCCCGGCGCGCGGCGCGGCTCGCCGCGATCACCTCCGGCGGCGCGATCCCCGACAACTTCGACTACGACGTGATCCTCGAGCCCACGGAGACGCGGGTGGGCTCCGTGCACGAGGACTTCGCGATCGAGTCGATGCAGGGGGACATCTTCCAGCTCGGCAACACCAGCTACCAGATCGCGAAGATCGAGCCGGGGCGCCTGCGCGTGCTCGACGCCCGCGGCAAACCGCCGACCATCCCGTTTTGGATCGGCGAGGCGCCCTCGCGCACGGACGAGCTGTCCTGGGCCGTCTCACGGCTGCGGGCGGTGGTCGACGAGCACATCGACGCGGATCAGGGGCGCGCCTACCTGCAGGGCGAAGTGGGGTTGTCGAGGGCGGCCGCCGAACAGATCGCCGACTACCTGACGAGCACGCGCCGGGCCCTCGGCGTGATGCCCACCCAGAGCACCCTGGTCGCCGAGCGCTTCTTCGACGAGACGGGCGGCATGCACGTGGTGCTCCACGCGCCCTTCGGCACCCGCGTCAACCGCGCCTTCGGGCTCGCGCTGCGCAAGCGCTTTTGCCGGAGCTTCAACGTGGAGCTCCAGGCGGCGGCGGGGGACGACGCCCTGGTGCTCTCCCTCGGGCCGATGCACAGCTTCCCGTTGGAGACGCTGTTTCGCTTCCTGCAGTCGGCGACTGTGCGGGACGTGCTCGTGCAGGCTCTGCTCGACGCGCCGCTCTTTCAGACGCGGTGGCGCTGGAACGCGACGCGCGCCCTCGCCGTGCTGCGCTTCCGGGGCGGCAAGAAGGTGCCCCCGCGCTTTCAGCGCATGGACTCCGACGACCTGCTCGCCCTGTGCTTCCCCGATCAGGTCGCCTGCCTGGAGAACATCGCCGGCGATCGGGAGATCCCCGATCACCCCCTGGTGCGCCAGACCATCGACGACTCCCTGAACGAGGCGATGGACATCGTGGCCCTGGAGCGGCTCCTCGCCGACGTCGAGGCGGGCCGGGTCGCGTGCCTGGCGCGGGACGTCACGGAGCCGTCTCCCCTCGCCCACGAGATCCTGAGCGCCAAACCCTACGCCTTTCTGGACGACGCGCCCCTCGAGGAGCGCCGCACCCAGGCCGTGATGATGCGCCGCTGGCTCGATCCGGAGTCCGCCTCGGACATCGGCGCCCTCGATCCCGCGGCCATCCAGCAGGTGATCGACGAGGCGCGCCCCGAGCCCCGCGACGCGGACGAGCTCCACGACGCCCTCGTCATCCACGGCTGCCTCACGGAGGCGGAGGCCCGCGGAACGGCACGAACGACGCCGGGAGCAGCAGAGCGACCCGAAGCGGCCGTCGATCTCGCGGCGCTGCTGGGCACGCTGCAGGCCGCTCGGCGCGCGGCTCGCTGGAAGACCGGCGGCGGCGTGCTGTGGGTCCCCGCGGAGCGCGTCGCCCAGTGGCGCGCGGTGCACGAGTCAGCGATCTGTGAGCCCGAGCTGAGCTTGCCCGATCGTCAGCGCGGCGAGACCTGGACCCGCGAGGCGGCGCTCGTGGAGCTCGTGCGTGGGCGCATGGAGCTGGTGGGCCCAGCGACGGCCCAGGAAATCGCCCTCGCCCTGGGCGTCGACGTCGGCGACGTGGAGGTCGCCCTGACGACCCTGGAGGCGGAGGGGTTCGTGCTGCGCGGGCGCTTCCGCCCCCTGGAGGTGCGCCAGCGCGCCGTGGCGGAGGGTCCGCGCGCTCCGGGCGACCCCGAGGAGTTCTGCGAGCGGCGGCTCCTCGCGCGCATCCACCGGGCCACCCTCGGGCGGCTGCGCCGGGAGATCGAGCCCGTCTCCGTGGCGGACTTCTTGCGGTTCCTCTTCCGCTGGCAGGGGCTCGAGCCGCTGCACCGACGCGAGGGCCAGGAGGGACTGCACGCGGCCCTCGAGCAGCTCGCGGGCTTCGAAGCCGCGGCGGGCGCCTGGGAGGTGGATCTGCTCCCCGCGCGCATGACCCTCTACGAAGGTCAGTGGCTCGACGCCCTGTGCCTGTCGGGGCGCGTCACCTGGGCGCGGCGCTCCGTCCCCGGCAACGGCTCGGCGCGTCGCGGCGGCCCCGTGCGCACCACGCCCATTGCGCTCATGCCGCGCAGCCAGGCGCACCTGTGGTTGCCTCCCAGCCATGACGCCGCCGAGCTGTCCGCGGGCGCCCAGCGCGTGCACGACCTCCTGCTCCGCCGTGGCGCGTGCTTCTTCGACGATCTCGTGCGGGGCGCGGGGCTGCTCAAGACACAGACGGAGCAGGCCTTGGGGGAGCTGGTGGCGCGGGGGCTCGTCACCTCCGACTCCTTCGCGGGGCTGCGCACCCTGATCACCCCCGCGGAGAAGCGGCGCCCCGGCCGACGCCCGGGAGCGCGCCCCTACGCCTTCGCGGGGGCGCCTCCGGCGCTCGGGATGGACGCCGCGGGGCGCTTCAGCTTGCTCCCCGAGGGCAGCTCCGAGCAGGAGCGCTCACCGGAGGAGCTGGAGGAGGTCGCGCGGACCCTGCTGCTGCGCTGGGGCGTGGTGTTCCGCAAGGTGCTCGAGCGGGAGAGCGGGCTGCCGCCCTGGCGGGATCTCCTGCGCGTCTACCATCGCCTCGAGGCCCGGGGAGAGATCCGCGGCGGGCGCTTCGTCGTGGGGTTCTCCGGAGAGCAGTTCGCCTTGCCCGAAGCCGTGGGCACCCTGCGCAAGCTGCGCCGCGAGGAGCCCGGCGGCGCCCTCGTCTCCGTGAGCGGCGCCGATCCCCTGAACCTCCTCGGCATCCTCACGGGCACCGAGCGCGTCCCCTCCGTCGCGGCGAGCCGCGTCCTGTACTGCGACGGAGTGCCCCTCGCGGTGCGTGATGGTCAGCGCACCCGCGTGCTCAGCGTGCCCGACGGAAAGACCCCCGGCGAGCTCGAGCGCGCCCTGGTGCAACGAGCGAGCGCCCGGCGCCCAGGCACGAGCGAGCAAGCTCTGCACTGAGCCGTCAAGGGGTGTTCGCCAAGGGGCCTTGCTCACGCTGAGAGGCGCCGCGCGCTCCGATGGCGTCACCGGCAAGCCTCCGGCACCTCGCAAGGGGGCGTACACGCCGCGGCCAGCGCGAGTCGCTCGGCTTGGCGCGCGTTGCGCCCGATGCCGGTGCCCGCCAGGCAGAGGAGGCGCACATCCGCAGGTGTCAGGGTGCGCTCAGGCTGGATACAGAGGCCGTCTTCACAGGTTGGTCGAGCCCCGTCCGATCGCGGGGGACAGGCAGAGGTGCAGGTGACGGCGCGGCAATGCACGGGCTCGGGCGCGTCGCTCGAATCACAGACGGCGAGCAACCGACCCTGCTGCTCGAGGGTGACGGCGGTGGCGGGCGCCCCTTCCCCGCTGGCCTTGCGCCGGTGGGTGCACCCTCGGTCGGAACACTCGGCGACGAACACTCGCCCCTCCGTGTCGGAGAACTCGATGGGGCCGGATTGGCAACCGAGAGCCGCAGCTACACCGGCGGGAATGAGGAGTCTGCCGAGCGGCGCGGGGCGCCGCTTATTGGCACGGGGGGGAACACGTGCGACGTGTACATCCTCATCGAAGAGCTGCAGCAAGGCCAGGCGGGTGTGGTCCACGTTCCACAGGTTTCTGCCCGAGCCATCTGGCGGAAGCAACCACGCGTCCATCGGAAGGAGTCTCATGCCAGCTCAACCGCTCTCGCCGACCATGGATTCCAGGCGTTCGGTGCGGCCGCTCGCGGCGATGCCGAATTCCCGCGCAGATCGCTCATTTACGCGTCGAAATTTGCGCTACGCGCCACGACGGGTGCGTTGCCTGCGGTGCGGGGTGACCACCGAGCTGGTGCCGTGGGCCGCCCACGAACCGACGTTGTTGCGGTACCTGTAGGGTGAGCCGATTGTCGGGCGCATGGCGAGCGCAGCAGAGTGGTCCCGACGGGTGGCGTCATGGCGGCGGAGCGGCCTGAGCGCTGAGGAGTTTGCGAGCGG
>JAAZAA010000243.1 GCA_012514535.1 Myxococcales bacterium
CGGCGCCATGCGACACGGCGCCATGCAACACGGCGCCGTGCAGCGTGGACCCGTGCAAGCGGTGCCTTGCAGCCGATGGGCTCATGCAGCCGGTGGGGGAGCTTCCGTGAAGTCGGGATAGCGTCGCGAATGAATGGGTAACGGCCCGGTCACCCGGGCTCACCGCGTCCTCGAAGGCGATCGCCAGCGAGCCGCTCCGCAGGGAGCCGCTCGGCGCGCGCCTTCGGCGCGCCGCCCGCGAACGCAGTCCCGGCACCTCCTCGGGGCGCTGCCCCTCGATCCTCTCCCGTGGCTCGCCGCTCGCGGCCGCGCACGCCCCGCGTGCGTCCGCCCGAGCGTCGCGAGGAAGGACTCTCTCATGCCTCGTTCCAGACAAGAAACCCATCGTTCCCCCGCACTTTCCCGCTCTGCGCGGCCGGCCGTCGTCCTCGCCGCAGGACCTCACGCCGATCCGAACAAGGACACCGTCCTCGAGCTGCAGCTCCTCCTCGAGGACCTCGGCTATCGAGTGGACGCCGTCGTGCGTCAACGTCGTCCGCCGCCCGGAAGCCTCGTCGGCCCTGGCAAGCTCGAAGAGCTCGAGGCGCTGCTCCAGGAGCGACGGGCGGCGGGGCTCTCCCCCAGCGTCGTGATCACCGCCGATCGCGTCCCGAGCGGACAGCTGGCTTACCTCGAGAAGGCCCTCGACGCGCCCGTGCTCGATCGCACCGACGTCATCCTCCAGGTCTTCGAAGCGCGCGCGCGGACGAAGCTCGCCCGCCTCGAGATCGAGCTGGCGCGCCTCGTCCATCAGCTCCCCCGCGTCCGCGATCATCGGGATCTCGGCGCCAAGGAGGGTGGCGGCGGGCGCGGCGGGCGCGGGAACTCGAACGTGGAGCTCGCCAAGCAGCGGACCCGCGTGCGCACGGCGGAGCTGCGCCGAGAGATCGACGCGGAGCGGGCGCGCCGCCGCAGGACGACGACGCGACGTCACGCCGTGCCCACGGTCGCGCTCGTCGGCTACACCAACGCCGGCAAGTCTGCGTGGATGCAGGCGCTCACGGGGAGCACCGTCCACGTCGAGGACAAACTCTTCGCCACCCTCGACACCACCGTCCGGGCCCTCGTCTTCGGCCCCCACCAGCGGGTGCTCGTGGCCGACACGGTCGGGTTCCTGGAGGACCTGCCGCACGCGCTCGTGGAGTCCTTCCGCTCGACCCTCGACGAAGCGGTCGTGGCGGATCTGCTGCTCCTCGTCGCGGACGCGTCCCACCCCCACCTCCGCGAACACCTCGCCGTCACCCACGCGGCGTTGGCGGAGTCGTCGGGGGAGGATCGCCGGCGGCTCCTGCTCCTCAACAAGGCCGATCGCCTCACGCCGGACGAGCGCCGCGCCCTCCAGCGGGAGTTCCCCGACGCGCTGATCGTCTCCAGCCGCGACGAGCACGACGTCCGGGAGGTCGGCGCCCGGATCCGGGCCTTCGCCGCGGAGGCCCTCACGCGCTCTCCCTGACCCGCCCCGATTTTTTTCCGAAGGACCCGGGCGCCCGGGGTCATGCACCTCCCGAGAAGCCGGTTTTTCCTCCTTTGGGTCTCGGGACGCCCCGTGTCCCAACTCCTCTTGGTTCTCCTTCTTGGCTTGGATTGACATCGAATGATCTCCTCCAAGCCCCGGCTCGCTCCCGCTCTCCAGCCCTGCACCGACGTTCGCTCTCCCGCCCTGCGGTGAGCGCGCGCGGGCTCGACCGGGGAGCGACGAGCGAGCCGGGGCGCGGCGGATGCGACGGACGCTGGCGCCGTCGCGACGCGTCGCGTCGCACCCGCCACGCAAGCAGCCGACTCGACCGCGCAGACGCCCCGGGACCGCAGCGCCCACCCGCGGCGCGCGCTCCATCGACGCGCCGGGAACCGCTCCAGCTCAGCGCAGATACGCGCCGCAGCGGGGATCCCCCTCCTCGACGTCGGGCTTCGACGCGGCACCGAGGGGAAACTCCGTGCGATCGCACAGGGCCGCGAGCAGGTCGAGCACCTCCTGCCCGAGCTCCTCTCCGTTCGCGCCCCGCACGAAGCGCTTCATCTTGCTGAAGGGGTGGCCGTTCAGGATCTTCAGCCAGTCCTCGTACGCCTTCTGCCGCGCGTGGGATCCGAGGGAGTACGCGCCCTCGTCGAAGAGGAACCTGGTGCCGTCCTTGCCATGGCAGCCGGCGCAGCGGTCCGCGTACAGCTGCTTGCCTCGCGCCGCGTCTCCTCCGGGCGCCAGGCGGTAATTGCCCGGCGTCCCCTCGGACAGGGACCAGATGCGATCCGGATGGGGCAGCCGCCCCTCGCGCACCCCACCGATGAAGGCCAACAAGGACTCCAGCTCCAGCTCGTCGAGCACCGTGCCGTAGCCGGGCACGACGTCCGAGCCGTCACGGATCAGGACGCGGATCTCCTCCAACTCGAAGGCGGGATCCAGGAGGTTCCGCTCGACCACCGTGGCCTTGTCCTGATAGGCGGCGCCGTAGATCCCCTGGGCTCCGCGCAGATCCCAGCCGAAGAAATTCTTCAGGCGGTAGTCGTGCCCCGCGTCGTTGAGCAGGGCGCTCCCGTCGGCGAGCAGCAGCGTGCCGTTCCCCAGCGGTCCGCCGCTGCCGTCCGCCGTCCCCGGCGTCGAGGCGCGATCCGGAGAGAACCTCTCCCCGTCGTAGAAACGATCATAGAGCCGCCCCCCGAACGCGTCGTCCACCACGGGGCCGGCGGGGGCCTCCGCGGCGGCTCCCGTCGCTGGCTCCTCCGGCGCGACCTCCTCGACCGCTGGGGGCGCCGTCGCTCCGGGCGCGCTCTCCCGCGCCGAGCCGCAGGCCACCCCACCCACCAGAGTTCCCCAGAGACCGACGAAGAGCATCGAGCGAACGCGCAGCATGCAGCGACGCTCGCAAAACACCCTCACGCGCGCAAGCACGCGCTGCGTCCGCCTACCGCGCACCCTGCGCAAGACCAGCGCAAGACCTCACCCGAAAAAACGAGCCGCGTCCCGGCCCCCACGTCGGGGACCAGGACACGGCGCTTTCGACAGGCCCGGCGCAGCGCGACGGCGCTGCGCGACGCCTCACTCGGCGGCGACCGCGGGCGGGGAGCGCTTCGGCGGCGCGAAGTTCACCGTGGCCAACAGCTCGGGCACCGTCGTCTCCCGCTGCGACCCATCGTCGCGGTGACGCACGTTGATGGTCCCGGAGCTCTGCTCCTTCTCGCCGACCACCACCACGTAGGGCACCTTCTTCAGGCTGGCGTCGCGGATCTTGTAGCCCACGCGGTCGTCCGAGAGGTTCGTCTCGACGCGGACCCCCGCGTCCAGGAGCTCCTCGGCCACGCGCTTCGCGTAGGCGTCGAACTTCTCGCCGACGGGGATGACCATCACCTGCACCGGAGCCAACCACGCAGGGAAGTTGCCCGCGTAGTTCTCGATGATGATGCCCAGGAAGCGCTCGAGGCTCCCGTAGCAGGCGCGGTGGATCATCACGGGCGTGTGCCGCTCCCCGTCCGCGCCGACGTAGGTGAGCCCGAAGCGCTCCGGCATGGAGAAGTCGAGCTGGATCGTCCCGCACTGCCAGGATCGCTTGAGCACGTCGCGGATGTGGAAGTCGATCTTCGGCCCGTAGAAGGCGCCGTCCCCCGGGTTCACCTGATAGGGGATGCCCTTCTCGTCGAGCGCCTGCTTCAGGGCGCTCTCCGCCTTCTCCCACATCTCATCGGAGCCGATGCTCTTGGCGGGCCGCGTGGACAGCTCGATGCGCACGTCTCCCAGATCGAAGGCCGCGTAGACCTCCTCGAAGAAGTCGATGAGCATCTTCACCTCGTCGCCGATCTGCTCCGGCGTGCAGAAGTGATGCGCGTCGTCCTGCGTGAACGCCTGGACCCGGAACAGCCCGTGGCGCACGCCGCTCAGCTCACGCCGATGCACGAGCCCCATCTCCGCAAAGCGCAGCGGGAACTCGTTGTGGCTGTGCTGCCGGCTCTTGTAGATCATGAGGTGGCCCGGGCAGTTCATCGGCTTCACCGCCATCGGCCGATCCTCGACGACGTTGTCGTTGATCTGCTCGGGATCCTCGTCGTCACGGAGCTTGAGCTTCGTGAAGAACATGTTCTCGAGGTAGTTGTCGTAGTGCCCCGAGCGGTGCCACAGGGACTCCGACAAGATGAGCGGCGTCTTCACCTCCTGGTACCCGCGCCGCCGCAGCAGCCCGCGCATGTACTCCGCCAGCAGGTTGAAGAGCGTCGCGCCCTTCGGCTGAAAGAACGGGAAGCCGGGGGCGTCCTCGCTGAACGTGAACAGCTCGAGCTTCTCCCCGAGCACGCGGTGGTCGCGCTTCTTCGCCTCCTCGAGGGCGTGCAGGTAGTCCTTGAGCTCCTCCTTCGTGAAGAAGGCCGTGCCGTAGACGCGCACGAGCTGCTCCCGCGTGGCGTCTCCGCGCCAGTAGGCGCCCGCGACCTTCGTCAGCTTGACGTTCTTCAAGAACGCCGTGCTCGGCACGTGAGGCCCGCGACACAGGTCGATGAACTCACCGTGCTTGTAGAAGCTGAGCTCCTCGCCGCGCTCGGCGATGCCCTCGATGAGCTCCGCCTTGAACTTGTTCTGCCCGCCGTCGATGGCCCGATAGCGCGCGAAGATCTCGTCCTTGCCGTCGGACACGCAGCGCTGGAAGGGGAGCCCCTCCTGCGCGATGCGCTTCATCTCATCTTCGATCTTCGGGAAGTCCTCGGGGGTGATCTTCCCGTCCTTCATGTGGATGTCGTAGTAGAAGCCGTCCTCGACGACCGGCCCGATCGTGAGCTCCGCCTGGGGGAACACCCGCAGGATGGCGTCGGCCATCAGGTGCGCGGCCGAGTGGCGCAGCACCTCGAGGGCCTCCGGATCCTTCTTCGTGAGGATGCTCACCTCGTCTCCGTCGCGGAGCGGCAAGGCGAGATCGCGCACGGCGCCGTTCACCTTCGCGGCCACCGCCGCCTTGGCGAGCCCCGAGCCAATCTGCGCCGCCAAATCGGCGGCCGATGCGCCCTCCTCGAGGGCGCGCGCACTGCCGTCGGGCAGTTTCACCTGGATCATTGGAGTCCCTTCCGCGCAGTCGCCCTGCGCCGTTGTGTTCGAGCCGTTTTCGAGGACGGATACTGCCCGTCCTGCCGGGCCAACGTTGGACCCGCCTCCCTCTGGGAGGGTGATCTCCCGGCCCGCCGGACCCCACGGGTCAGTCGAGCTGGGTCGATCGCGCCTCGACGGATACCGCCCGCCGAGATCCAAAACGTATCACGCCGGCGGTCCTCGGAAAACCGTCCCCTCCCCGCTTCTCTCCCCCACTCCTCGCCCTGTTTTCCTCCGCCGTCTCTCTCCGCCGTCTCTCTCCGCCGTCTCTCTCCGCCGTCTCTCTCCGCCGTCTCTCTCCGCTCTGCCTCTCCGCTCTGTTTTTCCCCGCGGTGCCTCCCCACCGTTCCTTCTCCGCGGTTCTTCTCCGCGGTGCTCCCCCCTGGGCGGCCGCTCCCGCGGGGCGTCCCTCAGCGGCGCCGGGCGAGCTTGCGCTGCAGCGTACGGCGGTGCATCCCGAGGCGCCGCGCGGCCTCGGAGATGTTGCCCTGACAGTCCGCCAGGACCTGCTGCAGGTGCTCCCACTCCACGGCCCCGAGGGACATGGGCGCCTCCGCGGGCTCGACGTCCAGGGTCGGCTCCTCCCGCGAGAACGCCGCCAGGATCTCGGCGACGTCCGCGGGCTTGGTGAGGTAGTGGACGGCCCCGAGCTTGATGGCCTCCACCGCCGTCGCGATGCTGCCGTACCCCGTGAGCACGACCACCCGCAGGTTCGGGTACGCGCTGCACAGCGCCCCGACGAGCTCGAGCCCCCCACGGCCGGGCATGCGCAGATCCACCACCGCTCGCGCCGGCTGCCACGCGGCCGCCTCCGTGAGGGCTTCGTCGAAGCCGTGGGCGATCACCACGGGGTAGCCCCGGCGGCGCAGGGCCGCCGCCAGGGTCGCGCAGAAGGCCCGATCGTCGTCCACCACGAGGGTCGGCGCGGGGGGCGCGCCCGCCGCGTCGCTCGCCGGACTCTGGGGAAGATCGTGCTCCTCGCCGCTCACGTCACCTCCTGCGCCGCAGCGCTCCGCCCGCCTCCCACCCGCAGCAACGGCGCCGGCGGGCGGCGCGGCAGCCGCAGCTCCGCGCGGGTACCGCGCCCCACCTCGCTCTGCAAGCTCAGGGTCCCGCCCAGCTGACGCACGTGGAGGCCCGCGAGGAACAGCCCGAGCCCGCGCCCCTCGGAGCTCTTCGAGAAGAACGGCTCCATGGCGGAGGCGAGCTCCTCCGGATCCATCCCGCGCCCGTCGTCGACGACGTCGATCCCGAGCTCCTCTCCTCGACGGCTCACGAGCACCTCGACGTTCATGGGACGTCCCTCCACCCGAGCGCGCAGGGCGTTGGTGACGAGCTCCCGCACGGTCTGCTCGATGACGGCGCGCGGCTGCTCGCAGGTGCCCTCGGCGCCGTCCCCCTCGAAGCGGACCTGCAGGTGCGTGCTCGGCGGCACCTCGATCCCCCGCAGCTCCCCGCAGAGCTCCTCGAGGGACCAGCTGCCCTCCTGCTCCAACGCCCGCGCGCTCAGCTCCGGGTTCTTCATGCCGTGGAGGATGTCCTTGCAGCGCTCGAGCTCGCTGCGGATCAGCCGCGCCGCGTCGCGCCGCTCCTCCTCGTCCATCCACTCGAGCTCCCCCGCGAGGAGCTGGATGGTGCCGAGGGGCGTGCCGAGCTCGTGGGCCGCGCCCGCGGACAGGGCGCCGAGGGAGGCGACGTAGCGATCTTCCCGGGCCTCGCGGCGCAGCCGCTCGAGCTCGCTCCGCTGCTGGGCGAGCACCCCGGCGATGCCGTGCACGAAATAGGTCACCAGAGAACCGGCGACGGCGAGGGCCACCCCCATGCCGACCAGGTGACGCCAGTAGTGTCCCCCCGCGCCGTGGGCCCCCTGATCGTGGCCCGCGTGGTGTCCGTGGCCCGAGGCGGCGTCCATCACGGGCTGCATCGTCCAGGTGCTCACGACGACGAGCACGGCGAAGCCGCACACCGCCGCCAGAGCCACGATCCACGTCCAGGACCGAGACACCAAGGTCGCGAGGGTGATCGGCAAGAAGTAGAGCATCGTGAACGGGTTGCTCGCGCCGCCCGTCGAGGCGAGCAGGGCCGTGAGCATCGCCACGTCGAGCAAGAGATGGACCCCCGCCTCCTCGGGGCGGGCGTCTGCGCCTCCGCGGCGAGCGCGCCGGGCGGCGTGGAGGTTCACGCCTCCCCAGAGCACGACCGCGGCGAGGGGCACCCAGCGATCGCCGAGGGGCTGCTCTCCCCAGAGCCCGGGGCGCCACAGCTGCGCCCCGACGAGGCCGAGCGCCACGGCGAACAGCGCCCAGCGCGCCGTGACGAGCGCCGCGGGGCCGATGCGCCCGCTGCCGTCGCCCTCAGGGTGCGGCGTGTCCGTGGTCGTGATCGCCCGATTCCGATTCATCGTGATGGTGGTGTGGTTCCTGGCAGCTCCCCCGGCCGTCGTGGACGTCGCAGAGGAGCCCCGGCTGACAGTCCTCGTCTTCCTCGCAGGGGCTGCCGACGTCGCCGCCCTCGTCGGACGCCCCGCAGGCGAGACAAGCCACCAGCGCCAGACTCCCGAGGGTGCCCCGCACGAGCCAGGAGAGCGCTCTCATCCCCGCGCCCCTCCCCCGACGGTGGATGCGGCGCGTGCCCGGTGCGTGCTCGAGACGAGGAGACATGGCGACCCAGTAGCATCCTCCCTCGATCGCTCAAGGGGAACGACTGTCGGACGTCACGTGCGACATCGTGCCGCATGGACGGGATCCCGCGCGCCCCGTAGTCCGACAGCGTCCATGTCCGATCCTCCTCGCCCTCGAGCCCGCCGGGCTTCGGGCACCAGCGCCCGATCGGCCCGCGCACGCCGCAGGATCGCCCTGCACCTCGGCGTCGCCCTCGGCGCCCTGGCGACCTCCGCCCACGGGCACCACTCCCCCGGACACAGCGCCTCCGAAGGGATCCGCACCCTCTACACCCTGGGCATGCGCGCGCCCCAGGCCACCCAGCGGGTGCTCCTGCTCACGGAGGCGGCCCGCGCCACCTCCGAGCCCAGCCTCAACCCCGCCACCATCTACACGACCTCCGTCCTCGTCTCGCTGCGACCGCTGCCGTGGTTCTCCGCGGGCGTGCAAGCGCCGGTCACCCTGATCGACGAGCAGGCCCCCGGCGTCGCCTCCAAGTTCGGCTACGGAGACACGCGGCTCGAGCTGCGCCTCACGCCCCACGCGGAGCGCCATACGGAGCCCGGCGCGGAGCGCGGCGGCGTGCTCACCTTCGGCCTCAACGCCTCCTTCCCGACGCGCACGGTGCGCTTCGAGGTCGACCCGGGCCCCCTGTGGAGCTGGTCGCCCCTGGTGGCCTACGCGCGGTCCTACGAGGCGTGGTCCTGGCAGGCCATGGTGCTCGCGCCCATCGAGCACCGCCGCGCGGGCACGGCGTTCGAAGCCACCGCGGCGCTCCTCTTCGACTACCGGCTGCTCGACCCCTGGACGGTGAGCGCGGGGAGCGTCGTCGACGTACGGCTGGCGTCCCTGTGCGCGCTGCCCCGCGGCGGGAGCGAGTGGTGCGCGGAGGGACGGAGCACGGAGCGCTTTCGCGGCAATGGCAGCACCCGGGCCTACCTCACCGCGGGCAGCGGCGTGGTCCTCGGCGAGGCCTGGACGGCGTCCCTGTCCGTCCAGGTGCCCGTCACGGCGCGGCGGGACTTCGACGTCGCCGGAGGCGTCGGCGTCGAGGCCCGGTTCTAGAGCAGCGCTCGGTTCACCGTCGGGAGAGCTCGAACCGTTCGCCGCTCCAGGGGGCTTCTCGGCGGCTCAGCGAAGGCTCACGACTCCGCGCGCACCTGGACGACGTACTCCGCCGTGCCCTCCACCCGGCGCGCGGACACGACGAGCGGACGACAGCACACGGCGCAGTCCTCGACGTACTCCTGCACGTCGCCGCCCCCGGGATCCGGGTAGGTGTCCACCGGTTCGCCGCAGGAGGGGCAGCGCGCGATCGCCGGCCCCATGGTGTCGTCGTCCATCCTGCTCCAGTTTGCCGCGCTCTTCGCCGTCACGCTCTTCGCCATCACGCACCTCGCCGTCGAAGGACACCTCGCTCCGCCCCGACCGTCAGGGGCACTCGCTCTCGTGCTCCCAGGCGCTGCCGTCGTCCGGCGACTGGCTGGTGCAGTTCGGGAGGTGCGAGTCACCGCAGGAGAAGATGTGCGTCGACCCCACGGAGAGCCCCGTGCAGCTCCCTTGCGGCTTGGTGCAGGTGAACACGACCTCGTCTCCGAGGGCCTGCCCCGAGCCCCCCTTCCACTCGGCGTAGGTCGGCAAATCCGCGCAGTCACCCGTCGCGCCACCGCCGCTGCCGTTCCCGCCACCGCCGCCGCTGTCGTCCCCGCCGCTCCCGTCATTGCCGCCGCTGCTCGTGCCGCCCGTGTCGGTGCCACCGCTGGCGCCGCTGCCGTCGCCACCCGAAGCCGTGCCGCCGGTCCCCACGCCGCCGGTACTCGCCCCGCCGGTGCTCGCCCCGCCGGAGGCGACCCCTCCGCCCGAGCTCGTCCCTGCGCCCGTCGACGTGCCGCCGCCGTCGCCGGAGATGCTCCCGCCCACCCCGCCGTCGTCGCCTTCGTCGTCGACGGCAGTGGCGCAAGAAATCAACAAGCCGAGGGCGAGGAGCACGCTCCCCCCCAGGCGCACACTCGCGGAGGAGGAGCGACGCGGCTCCCCGCCCCAGGATCCTTCATCTGCTCGTGGAGACATCCATGACTCCTCGTTCGGCGAGCGCGGAGCTGCGATCGGCCATCTTCCATTGTCCACTGTCCACGCCGTCCGAGCAACGTAGCAAAATGTAACACCTCACCCACGAGCTGCCTCGGCGTGTCTCGTCCAGGTGTTCCGTCCAGGTGCGTCGTCCGGTGTCTCGTCCGGACGACCCATGAGCCCTCCGAGAGTCGGCCACGAGCTGTGCCCGTGCCCCGCCGGCCCCCGACGGCGCCGGCGGCCGACTCAGATCCCCGCGGTCGGCGGGCGGAGCTGTCTCACTTTTCCCTGCAACCGTCGACTGGTCCATACACGATTGTCCGCGTCGACGATCAGAGCGCCGACCCCGTCGAGGGACTCGACGAGCTCCAGCCCTCGCTCGGGGCCGAGGATGAACACGGCGTCGTCGATGGCGTCCGCCAGGAGCGCCGTCGGCGCCCACACGGTGACGCTGCGACACGCGGTCGCCGGGTATCCCGTCTTCGGATCGATGATGTGATGGTAGCGACGCCCCTCGTAGATGAAGGAGCGCGCGTAGTCGCCCGCCGTGGAGAACGCGTGATCCTCGAGGGGGAGCGTGGCGAAGTACTCCCCCTTCCCCCCGCGGGGGTCCTGCACTCCGCTCACCCAGGGGGAGCCATCCGGCTTGCGCCCGGCGCCGTACAGATCGCCCCCGGCCTGCACGAGGAAATCCCGCAGCCCGTGCTCACGCAGCACCGCCACCGCGCGGTCGACCGCGTACCCCTTGGCGATGCCGCCGAGATCGATGGCGCGCCCCGCGGGCACCTTCACGCGACCGCCCTCCCGATCGAGCTCGACGAGCCGATAGTCGAGCAAGCTGGCGCGCCGCGCCGCCTCCTCGCGGCTGGGGGGCACGGGGTTCGGCTCCGCCACGCTGCCGAACTTCCACAGATCGCCGAGAGTGTGGAAGGTGATGTCGAAGCGCCCGTCGGAGAGCTTCCCCGCCCAGAGGCTCTTGTCGATCACCTCGACCGTGTCGGGGCTGATGGGCGAGAAGCGCCCCGCGTTGGCGTTCGCGCGGCTGAGCTCCGTGTCGGGTCGGAAGGTGCTCATCAGCCCTTCGAGCCGGCGGATCTCCTCGAGCCCCGCCTGCAGCGCCCGCCGGGCCTCGGACTCCCCGATCGCTTCGTGAGTGAACGCCACGAAGACGACGGTGGTGCCCATCGCCGGCTCCCGCAGCTCGACCTTGACCGGCGTTGGCGTCGGTGCCGGTGCGGGCGCAGGCGCGTCGGAGGGCACCTCGTCCTTCCCTGCCCCGAGCGCCGCCTTCTCGCTCTCCGCCGCGCTCCCGTCGGGGCGACGCTCACAACCGAGCAGGCTCACGCAACCGAGCAGGCTCAGGAGCAGCACCCCACGCACACACCGTCGCATGGCGCCGTGTCTAGCACGGCCACCCCGCCCCCACCCATGACCAAGCCCCCACCCGCACCGCAGCGCCCTGCACCGCAGCACCCTGCACCGCAGCGCCCTGCAACACGGCGGCGCGCTGCGACACGGCTGCGACCACGGCGCCGCCTCGCTGCGACGGCAACACGGCGCCCTGCGACACGGCACCCTGCACCACGGCGCCCTGCACCGCAGCACCCTGCAACACAGCACCCTGCGACACGGCGCCGCCTCGCTGCGACGGCAACACGCACACCCACTCGCGCATCACCGCGCCCCCACGGAAGACCACGCCGCCACCGCGAGTCGCGCGGCAGATTTTGCAGGTCACGGCTACCCCGAGCACGTCGCGAGATGCACCCCACCCCACGCAGGCGCCCCCGATCCCTCGGCGCATCACCCCTTCACAGCCGTGAGGGACGCCCGACAGGCGTCCTTGACATCCACGGCCCCTCCGGAGCTTACTCCGCGCCCATGACCCGAGGAGGGGATCGGTGGGCGCGCTGGCGCACCGCCAATGGGGCAGTCCCGGACATGGCGCTCTACGTCGCCTTGACCCTGATCTTCGGGGCGACGTACCTGACGACGCTCCTGCCCGCCCTCCACGGCTTCGGTGACGTCACCAAAGCGCAGTTCGTCGGGCGCCTGCTCGGGACGACGCATCCCCCCGGTTATCCTCTGTACAACCTGCTCACCTGGGCCGTGTCCTGGGTGCCGCTGGGGACGCTGGCCCAGAGGATCAACGCCTTCTCGGCGGCGTGCGCGGTGGGCACGGTGCTCATGGTGTTTCACCTGCAAAAGCGCGAGCTCGGCGTCGGGCGCTGGGCGGCCTTCGGGGCGGCCGCCGCCTTCGGCTGGTCCAGGACCTTCTGGTCGCAGAGCGTGATCGCCGAGGTGTACACGCTGAACAGCCTGCTCGTGGCGTCGGTGCTCGTGCTTCTGCTCCGCTGGCGGCGCACCGGCAACGATCGCGTCTATCTGTTCGCTTGCGGTCTCTACGCGCTCTCCTTCGCCCATCACCTCACCGTGGTGACGCTGCTGCCGGCCTTCGCCTACGCCGTCTTCAGCAGTGACCGGCGCGTGCTCCGCTCCCCACGGCTCGTGCTCGCGGTGGTCGGCCTCATCGTCCTGGGCGCGAGCCTGTACCTGTACCCGCTGTGGCGCACGGCGGCGGGATCTCCCTACCTCGAGTACGAGCTCAGGAGCTTCGACGCCCTTGTCGACTACGTCACGGGCGAGCGCTACCGGGCGAGCATGTTCGCGTTCACGCCCGAGGAGCTCTACACGAAGCGCCTCCCCCGCTTCGTGGCCCAGCTGTTCGGCGAGCTCGGAGCGCTCGCCGCGCTCACCTTCGTGGGCGCCTGGCTCTGTCGGCCGCGCTACGCGCAGGTCACGCTGCTCCTCGCGCTCCTCGGCCAGTTCGGCTGGGTGCTCGGCTACGACATCCCCGACATCGACGTGTACATCATCCCGATCGCGCTCCTCGCCACGGCCTTCGTCGGCGTCGGGCTCGACGCCCTGGCCCGCACCAGCTGGCGAAGCGCCGCAGTGACGGCGCTGGCCGCGGGCGCGCTCATCCTGGTTCAGCCGGTGGTGCACGGCGGCGCCATCGATCACGACAAGCACGTGAGGTTCACGGCGCGCGTCGACGAGGAGCTCGCCCACCTGGGGCGAGGGGCGATCGTCGTCGGGACGATCCACTACGGACCGCGCATGGCCTACGTGCATCGGCTCGTCGCCGAAGGCCTGGGTCAGCAGAACGATCTCCACCTGGCCTACGCGGCGACCCCGAAAGCCGTGGCGAACTACCTCCGCGGCCGCGGCACCCTGCGCGACGCCCACACCCGAGAGAAGCTCGAGCCCGGCCGGCGCGTCTTCGTCACGCCGCGGGCCGAGAAGGACGGCTGGACGAAAGCCGGTCTCCGCCTAGGCCGACTGCGTCGCGGCTTCCGGGAGCTCACCCTCCACTGAGGTCCCCCCCCCACGGCGCCCCCCGGATGCATCGCCTCCGGGGGAAGGGAGCTATCCTGGCGTCATGGATGGCAACCGTTGGCGCCTGGACGGCCAGGTGGCGTTGGTGACCGGCGCCAGCGCCGGGATTGGTCTCGCGATCGCCCGCGAGCTGGCCGCGCTGGGCGCGGATCTGATGTTGGTCGCGCGCGGCGACGACGAGCTACGGAGGGCGCGCGACGAGCTGGCCCGCCGTCACCCGACGCAGGACGTGCGGGCCCTGGCCGCCGACGTGGCGGACGCGGGCGGTCGGCGGGCGATCCTCGACTGGGTGGAGGAGCGCGCCGAGGGGCTGCACATCCTGATCAACAACGCCGGCGGCAACGTGACCAAGGCGGCGGTGGACTACACCGAGGACGAGTGGCGAGGGATCTTCGAGACCAACCTCTTCTCCGCCTTCGAGCTGTCACGGCGCGCCCATCCGCTGCTGGCGCGGCAGGCGGCCTCCTGCATCGTCAACGTCGGCAGCGTCTCGGGCCTGACCCACGTGCGCAGCGGCGCGATCTACGGCATGACCAAGGCGGCGCTCCACCAGCTGACCCGCAACCTCGCCTGCGAGTGGGCGCCCGACGGCATCCGGGTCAACGCCGTAGCGCCCTGGTACATCCGCACCCGCCGCACCTCCGGCCCCCTCTCGGATCCGAGCTATTACGAAGCCGTGATCGCCCGAACGCCGCTGCGCCGCATCGGCGAACCAGAAGAGGTAGCCAGCGCGGTCGCGTTCCTGTGCCTCCCCGCCGCAGCCTACGTCACCGGCGAATGCATCGCCGTCGACGGCGGGTTCCTCCAATACGGGTTCTGATGCGCTCGCGGGCCGACTAGCCAAGTCGGCCTTCGGCCTCCCGAAGCACGCAGAGATCGTCGAACGACCATTGGCCAAGACTCCGGCGCGGTTCCCGCAGGGCACGGCTTCCTTCCGTCATCTCGATCTCCTCTCGAACTCTCCGTTCCGGCTCCCCTCCTCGAACAGGAGCCTTCTCCTTCTCTCGAAATCCGGCATCGCCCGCTCCACGCGCGTCCAGAACTCGGGCGTGTGGTGGGGCTCCAGCAGGTGCACGAGCTCGTGCACGACGACGTACTCGATGAGCGGCGGCGGGAGCAGCATCGTGCGCCAGTGGAAGTACAGCTTGCCCCCGGCGCCGCAGGACCCCCAGCGGAAGCCGAGCTCCCGCACCGCGACGCCGCTCGGTGAGACCCCCAGCCGACCCTTGAAGCGCTCTACCCGCTGCTCGAGCCAGGGGCGCCCCCGCTGGATATACCAGTGCACCATGTGTCGATGCCCCTCCGCGGCGGCGCCGCGGCGCATGTGGAAACGCCCGCGCTCGAGCTTCACGGGGACGTCCTGCGCGTCGTCCTCCACCAGCAAGAGCCGGTGGCTTCGCCCCAGGTACGGAAACCCCTCCCCGGTGACGAACTTCTTTCGGGGCGCCTCGCGGCGCAGCGCCTCCTTCTCGGCGAGCTTGGTGTAGATCCAGAACCGCTTCTCCCGGACGAAGGCCTCCATCGTGCTCACGGGGCACTCCTCCGGCGCCGAGAGCACCAACTCGCCCCCACGGTCGACCGTAATCTGGACGCTGCGCCTACGCGCGCTGCGCCGGACCTCGAACTCGAGATCTCCCACCACGACCGTGTTCACGGCAGCCTCGTCAGCTTGTGCTGGTTGGCTTTGGCGAGCTCCATCAGCCGGTCGGCGACCGCCTCGGCGCGATCGAACTCGACGACTTCGTTCTCGTCCAGGAACGCGAAGAGCTGACCGTGGAGCTCCTTC
>JAAZAA010000244.1 GCA_012514535.1 Myxococcales bacterium
CGCTGCGCTCCGGTGCTCAAGTACCCACGTACGTTCCGCTCCGGTGCTCGCGAAAGCCTCGCCAAAACCCGAGCTTGACGGGCGGCGCCCGCGCCTAAGGTATCGGGGATGCCCTGCGGTCACCCGGCGGCGTCCTGCGGTCACTCACAGAAACAATGCGAAGAGAGCCCCCACGTGAGCTGTCGTGTTCGCGCAGAGCGCCGCCACCGCGAGCACGAGCCCGGCGCGGAGCCAGCTGCGCCGTCTCCCCTCCTGGGCCGCCACCGCCCGGGCGTACCCGCAGGCCGCCACCAGCACGACGGCGAACGCCCAGTTCGGCGAATAGAGGAACAGCTCGTCCCCATAAATCCAGACGATCCCCGCGTAAGCGAGCACGACCATCAGGGAATATCTCAGGAGGATCTCCGCTGCGCGTCCCGCCTCGCTCCGCGTCGTTGCGCGCGCCTGGCTCCCCACGCCAGCGCCCCCGCTCTCCTCGGTGACCCCGCTCCCCTCGGTAGCTCCACCTGCCCCGCTGAGCCCACCTGCCCCGCTGAGCCCGCCCGCCCCGCTGAGCCCCCGGGCGAATCGGGCCTTGCGGGCACACCAGGCCACGCCCGCGAGCCAGAGGAGCCACACCGCCGCGCCCAGTCCTCCCCAGAGCCGATGATCGACGCACCAAGGCTCGAAGGTGGCGTTCGTCGCGACCGTCACCGGCGGATACCAGCGGTGGATCACCCGGAAGCTCGGCGCGTAGAAGGTGTTCACGAAGACCGCGGTGACCACGTGGACCGCCCGGGCCGGCAGCTCCTGGATGGGCGTCAAATAGGTCGCGTTGTAGCGGATGCGCTCCTGCGCCTGGGCGACGACCCGGGAGAAGCTCGCTGGCTGGACGACGAGGGCTTCCTCGGGATCCGGGGCGGGCGCTTCGACCGGCGCGCGCGCGAGGTCCTGTGCTATATTGAAATATTGGCGCTGATGTAGATCCTGGGAATGACGCGCCTGCTCCACCGCCAAGGCTTCCAGAGCAGCGTCGTCCCTGGCCGCCTCCGCCTCCGAGCGCGCGGGCGGCCAGGCCACCGCCTGCAGGACGTGGAGCCCCCCGACGAGCACCAGGACGGACGCCGCGCCGAGCCCCGCGAATCCCACGGCCCGCCAGCGCTCCCCTTCCCCGCGCGGCCAGAGCAGGTAACAGAGCCACGCGACCAGGAGGACGTTGGTCACGAGCATGCCCACCGCGAAGCCGCCCCAGGCCAGGAGCTTCGCGCCGCCCCCGCGCAACCACGGCGCGATCCCCCGCGACCGCCGCAGCGCCGCGAGGTCCATGGAGCCCAGGGATCGCGCCAAGCCGCTCAACCCGAAGGCGGACAAGATGTGCGTGTCGGGCACCATCGTGAACGTCACCTGACTGGCGGAGGCTCCCAGCAGGCCGAGCAGGAGCGCTCGATCGCCTCGCCCCAGCCGCAGCTGCACGCGCAGGATGTGGTTCACGTTCCAGAGCACGCCCCCGGCGAAGACGGCGGTCACCGCGAGCACGGCGTCCGCGGGGGATCCGAGCAGCCGGGTGAGCACGTGGCCGATCGGCGCGATCAGAAGGACGTGGAGCGGATGGGTGCGAGCTCGCTGATAGGGCCCGTCGAAGCTCGTGGAGTTGTAGATGACCCGGTTCGGATCCGCGTCGAAGAACTGATTGTGTTGATGGTCGAAGAGCCCTCGCTCCGCGAACTGCGCCCCCGCCCACCAGGCGAAGACACCGAACGCGACCAGGGTGGCACCGAGGACGAGGCCTTCGAGCCTCGATCGAGCGTCCTCCCGCGCCGAAGGCTCGGCCGATTCCGTGGACGGGCTCCTGCGCCCGGGGGGCGTCCTCACCGCTCCCTTATTACGCGCCGCGCATGGCTGGATCAATCGGGCACATTGGCCGATTGCACGTCGAGTGCAGGCAATCGACCGGCAATCGACACACTGCGCGATCGCTCGCGAGACGGTGGAGAAACGCGGGGAGACATGGCCGGCGCGTTCGCGCGTCGGCCCGCGGGAGAGGCTACTTGACCGGGGCTCGCTTCCCGTCTTCACATGCCGAGGCGAGATCCCACGCTTGCTCCCACGCGATCCCTCCGGTGAGCGCGGGTCCCGCAGCTTGCCTTCAGGAGGCGTGATGAACGACGAAACCCAGGGCTCACGACGGGCGCGCCGCTCGACCCGCAATCTGCTGTCGTTTTGGCTCGCGTGCCTCGCAGTGTTCCTGGTGGCCTGGTCATGGCGTCCGCAGGAGCTCCCCACGACGGCGGGCGGCCCCGCCGCAGGAGAGGCCCCGGCCGGCTCCGTCGGATCGCCGCCCTCTGGCGCGCAGGCAGAGCGCGCGACGCTCGTCGAACCCGCCAGCCACACGGACTCAGCCGCGCAGACGGCTGCAGCGCGCACGGACGCAAGGCAAGCAGGGACGGCGCAAGCGGGCGCGGCTCGAGCAGGGACAGCGTCTTCCGATCGCCCTGCGTGCGCCACCGCGGGCTCCCCGCCGCCGTCGTCCTCCAATCGCCTGCTCAGCCGCCTCTTCCTCGACAACGAGGACTCCTGGCTGGCGATGCGCGCGGGGCTCGAGCGCATTCCTCACGCGGCGGACGAACCCCTCTACGCGGGGATCTTCGCGCAGTGCATCAAGTTCCAGTATCCGCCCTCCAGCTTGCTCCTCCTGGACTTCGCCAGCGCCCTCTTCGGCCCCCGAGTGCTCCAAAACGCCGTCCTCAACGGCGTCTCCCTGCTGATGCTCGGCCTGATGTTGGGAGCCGTGTGGAAGATCTACACACACCTCTTGCCCGCCGGCTGGGGCAGCTGGGGACAGCACGCCGTCCCTCTGCTCTTCACGGTGACCTGCTACCCCGTGTTGAAGGCCGTGGAGCTCGGGCAGATCCAGACCTGGCTGAACGCCCTCTTCGCCGTGGCGGTGCTCCTCTATTGCAAAGACCGCAGGCTGGCCGCTGGCGTGCTGCTCGGGCTGATCGCCACCATCAAGCCGCAGCTCGCCCTGGTGCTGCCCTGGGCACTGCTGCGCCGTGATTGGGCTCTCGCCAAGGGCATGGCCGGGTGCGCGGCCGTCATCATGACGACGTCGCTGCTCCGCTATGGGCTCGCGCCGCACCTCGAGTACGTCGGGGTGGTGAGCGCGCTGTCACGCCACGGCGAGTCCTACTACGCCAACCACTCCTTCAACGGCTTGCTGCTGCGCGCCCTGCAGCTCGGGACGAACGTCACCTTCGAGGCGGATCGCTTCGCGCCGTACCACCCGCTGGTCCACGCGGGGACGACCCTGTCCACCCTGGCGCTCGTCGCCTTCGCCCTGCTGTCCCGGCGCGCCTCGCACCGGGAGCTCCCCGCCCTGAACCTGGTCCTGGCGGGCCTCTGCTTCACGATGGCGTCCCCCATCGCCTGGGAGCACCACTACGGCCTGGTGCCCGTCGTGTTCGCGGTCCTGGTGCCGCTGCTGCTCGCGCGGAAGGACGTGGCGCCCGCCCTGTGGGCGGCGCTCGGGCTCAGCTGGATCCTCATCGCGGCGCGCTTCTCGGCGACGCTCGCCTTGCACGACACCGGCTGGAACTTCCTCCAGTCCCACGTCTACTTCGGAGCTCTGCTGCTGCTCGGCGTGCTCCACCTGGCCCGGCGCGAGGTCGGCGCGCCCCCGCCGGAGCCGGCGGGCGTCCTGGTCCGTTGAGATACCGGCGGTGCCCCCGGGGCTCACTCGGGGGCCTGGAGCCATCGCGCCGCCGGCCCCTCACCGTCGAGGGCGCGCAGGAACGCGACGAGATCCGCGCGCTCCCCTTCACTGAGCCCGAGCGGTCCGATCTCCTTGTGGCCCAAGAAGCCGGACTCGTTCCCTCCGCGATCGAAGAAGTCCACGACCCCTTCGAGGGACTTGATCTGCCCCGTGTGCATGAAGCTCGGCCGCTGCGCGACGCAGCGCAGGCTCGGCGTGGCGAAGGCTCCCAGCAACGAGTCGGGCAGCTCCTCCGGCAGGCGCCCGTCGTCGCCGTCGCTGAACGCGCCCTTGCTGTTGAGGGGATCGCTCGTGAGCTGCGTGAGGCCCGCGAGTGCCCCCGGCTCGTTGCGCTCGCGGAACGCCACCGCGACCACCGCCGGCTCCAGCCCGACGTTGTGGAACGCGAAATCGGAGAGGTACGGGCCCGAGTGGCAGTCGACGCACTTCCCTCGTCCCACGAAGACGAGCGCGCCCCGCTGCTCGGCTGCGGTCAGCGCCTCCGTGTCTCCGCTCAACCACGCGTCGAAGCGCCCGGGCCCACAGCGCAGCTGGCGCTGGTAGGCGCCCAGCGCCTTGCCGACGTTGACGACCACCCGAGTGACGGCCTCCTGGTCTTCCGAGCTCATGGAGTCGTACACGTCGCCGTCGCCCGGGCGACCGCGACACACGGGGGGCTGCATCGGGGCGGCGCGATCGCAGCCAGCGTCCTCCGGGCTCAGCAGGGGGAAGCGCTCCGCGTCATCGAGGGGCGGCAGCGGACCGAAGAGCGCCTCGTAGTCCGCGCGGAAGGTCCGGAACACCTCCTGCGCCACGAAGAGGCGCGAGGTGTTCATCTCCCGATCGTTCTCGAGCACCGTGAAGACCTGGCCGTGCAGCGTGTCGGCCTTGCCGACCCACGTGAACAGCTTCTTCTGCGCGACGTCCAGGAGCGAAGGCGTGCGCCGCTCGGTCCAGCGGGCCGCCAGGGAGATCTGCTGACCGCGGCTGCGGGTGTCGACGAAGCCGGCCTCCGGGATGTGACACCCGGAGCAGGCCACGCGCCCCGTCTCCCCACGCGCTCCCAGGGACCCGGGGCCGCCGTCGTTGTCGCTGTCGAGGAGCGGCCCGGAGAACCCGGGATAGAAGAACAGCCGATGCCCCCAGGCGATCGCCTGCGGATCGTCGGCGAAGGCGTTCGTCGGGTCCTCCGGGACGACCACCTCCGTCAGCGCGAGGCCACGCAGCTGCTCCCACTCCGCCTCCGACGGCTGCGGTCCCCCCGGCTCCAGAGCGCCCTCGCCCCGGCTGCCCCCGCAGCTGCCGAGCGCGAACGCCCCCGCCAGGACGCCGCTCGCCAAAGCAGAGCTCGTCCGCGTCCAGGTCGTGACCCGCGTCCAGGTCGTGACCCGCGTCCAGCTCGTGACGGAGCTCAGTCGAGGCGCCGTGAGCATGGCATCGTCACCTCGTTCCAGGCGGGCGCCTTCACACCGCTCTTGAAACCGAAGCTGTCGAAGCGGCGGAGCGCCTGAGTCAGGCGACGCTCCTTGAGGTAGGCGTGCGGGCAGTCGCCGCACACGATGTCCTCGTCGACGCCCGAGTGATAGAGCACGTCCCCGAGGGTGACGGAGACCGGGCCCTCCTCCCAGGTGCCGCGCTCGATGTCCGCGCACCCCATGGGGGCGCCGTTCATGAACACGTAGACCCGCGACGTCGACGCGTACACGTCGAACAGGACGGGCAAGTCGTGCCCCGACACCTCTCCCGGGACGGGCGCCGGCAACCAGGGCGTCTCGTCGTCGTCGTAGGCGGGCTCGAACTCCGTCGAGCGGCCCAGGCGGTACTCCGGGCACTGATCGTTGACGTCCCAGGTGCGCTGCTTGCAGAGCTGGATTTGGATCTCCGTCGTGGCGCCGAAGGGCTGCACGATGACCGTCGAGCCCCGCTCGAGGTTGTCCTGCACGGGCGCCATGCGATCGCTGATCAGGATCTGCGGGTAGCGGCGCAGGGTCGAGGGGATGTCCATCTCGGCGACGACGTGGACGAAGGAGTCGCTGCGCAGCTCCGCGGACTGCTTGGGGGTCATGCGGAACTTGCCGTTCGTGTCCGCGGCCCAGTCCGCGTAGCCGACCCACAGCTGCCCCAGTACGTTGCCGAGCGACCAGGACGGCAGCTCGATGTTGTAGAAATCGACGTCGAAGAGCTCGGAGGTCAGCCGGAGGCGCTTCGCCCCGTTGTCCCGATCCGTCTCCGTGTAGGTCTGGTCGATCCCGCTGCTTTGGAAGTCCGCGTAGAAGTCCATCTCCGGGGCTTTCCGCGACGACACGGTCACGAAGGAGCGCGCGATCACCTTCGGCTCGTTCCCCGGCGCGCCTTGACCGTTGATGGTGACCTCCCTCGTCCCGAGGACGTCCGGGAGAGACAGGAAGGGCTCCGCGTACCCGACCGCCTCCGTGGCCCGAGCCGCGTAGAGGCCCTCGAAGGGGCACGCCTCGTCCAGAGCCTCGAGCACCAGCGTCGTCTCCTCCGTGAGGCCCGACCACGCCAGCTGACTCAGCGGCTGGTTCCCTTGCTTCAAGTAACGGTCCCGCAGGGCCGCGCCCAGCGCGAGCACGTCGTGGGCGACGCGGGTGACGCGATACACCGGGAGCGCGTGCTCGTCGGGCTGCCCGAGTAGCCGGAAGGAGCTCTCCACCATGCCCTCTTGCCGGCTCCGCACGCCGTGCTCCGCGGGCGACGTATAGAAGAGGTGATACACGCGGTTTTGCTGCCACTCCTGCGGGTCGGAGACGAAATGGCGGACCTCGGGGCCGTCCCCCTCCGCGGGCACGTAGAAGACGATCCCGTCGTCTCGGTGCCCGGCCGCGAGGAGCTCGTCCCGCAGCTCGCGGCTCGTCGTGTAGTTCATCACCCGCGACGTGGCGAAGGGCGTCCCCGTGCGCTCGTCCGAGTCCGGCGCAGGGTCACCGAGCGCAAAGACGGGCACGCGCCCCGGACCGTCCACGGCGTAGGCGTAGCCGAGCAAGGACTCGGCCTCCGGACGCCTGTAGTCGAGCACGTGGCCGCCCAGGCTGACCTCCCCCCACTCCTCCGGAAGGGGTCGGTTGCCCGCGCAGCGGTAGACGGCCCCCGGCACCACGAGGCGCCCGTCGGCGCCCACCTCGATCGTCGAGGGATCCCGCAGCTCCCAGATCCGGTAGTCCGCGGCGCCTTCGAGAGGCAGGAACGAGAACACGGCGCTGTCGCTCCGCACCTCGTGGCGCAGCGCGTTCAACGCCGGCAACGGCTCGAACACGCCGCCGAGGGTACAAGCGCCCGCGGTACAGGTCAGGCCGTGCAGACCGCAGGTGGCGCCGCCGCAGTCGTCGTCGGCGCAGTCCACGAGGCCATCACAGTCGTCGTCCACGCCGTCGTTGCAGGCGGCCTCCTTGGACGCGCGGGACTCACAGAGGTTCGGTGTGGACGGCGGCAGCGACGGCACCGACGGCGGCGGCGTGGCGGCCTGCTGAGAGACGTTCTCCGAACCGCAGGAGAAGAGCGTCCAGACGACACACAGGGAGCCGAACGCGCGGGGATGCTTCCACATATGAATCACGGGGAGCTTACCCGACGCGCGGGACGCTCCGAAGCGCGAAACGGTGGTGGCCGAGAGGGGGCGCACTCGATTGTTTCCCAATCACGACGAACGGCCAGCCATTGGACGAGTCGGTCGAAGCGACGAATTCGGTCGGGGCGAGCGTCTCGTCCCACACGGGGGGACTCACCCCCACGTCTCGTGGACATCACCCCCCGGCCCGCCCCTCCCCCCTCCGAGGGTGACGGCGCGACCGACCGATGCGGTCGACCGACGCGAGTCATCGATCCGAGTCACCGATGTCCACGCCCCTCGTCGGCTCACTCTCCTCCATCCGCTTCGTTCGGCACGGCAGCGCGGCACGGCAGCGCGGCACGGCAGCGCGGCACCACGGCGCGCCCCGTCAGCCGCTCGGAGCCGCCTCCAGGAAATCGAGCAGCCGGGGCACCGCGTGCCGGAGCGCGGACAACGCGTGGTCCCCCTCGGGCACCGTCCACACCTCCACCCGATGGGTAGGGAAGTGATGTGTCTCGATTTCGACCTTCGGCCCGAACCAGCGCAAGGCGCCACGACGCCGGCTGAGGGCACCTCCCGGAGAGCGCAGCCACGGCGCGACGCTGTCCTCCACCGCCGGGTAGCGGGCTCCGCGAGCGGTCCCCCCCGCGAAGCGAATCGTCTCGTCCAACACGCCGTGCACGTGCAGCAGGGAGACGGGGCGCGTGGGGCGACAGGGAGGATCCTCGGGGCCCGGCCCGGCCGCCGCGATGCTGACGATGGCGCGCACCCGCTCGCTCGCGTCACAGGCGAAGCGGTGCGCCAGAAACCCGCCGTTCGATACGCCGAGCACGAAGACGCGCGTCGTGTCGACGCGCCGCCGACGAGCGACGTCGTCGAGCACCGCATGGAGAAAGCTCACATCGTCCGGCCCGCCCGGCTCGGCGCCGCAGCAGGCGGCGCTCGCGTTCCAAAACTGTTTCCCCTCCCGGTCCCGCTCTCCCTCGGGCACGACGACCAACCAGCCCCGGCCCCGGACCGCGCGCTCCCGGAGGCGATAGGCGTTCACCAGCTCCTCCGCAGGGTACGCGTAGGGATGGAGGACGAGGAGCACGGGGCGCGCCTCCCCGGGGGCTGGGTCACCCTGCCCGCCGGCTTCGCTCCGCTGCGCCAAAATCCGGTACGCGCGACCAGTGGTCGGCTCGTGAACCGTTACCTCGTCCACCTCCGACGCGGAGCGACAGCCGAAGATCGCCGCGCACGCCACCGCCGTGGCGAGGAGCCGGGACCGAAGGCGCCGTAGCCAGAGGCTCCGTAACCAGACGCCAGGGCCCCAAAACATCGGGCCTCGCCCTGCGGATGTCGTGCCGCCTGTCCGTTCGTGTTTCACCAACCTGTCGCCCCAGGGGATGACCTTGGACCGCCGCAGAAGGAATGTTAAATCGGGACGCTCGAAAAAGGAGTCGTAATCATGGGTCTTGGATCAATTCGCAGGACGGCGCTCGTGACTGGTGCCGCGGGTTTCATCGGTTCGCACCTCGTCGATCGGCTCCTGGACGAGGGCTTCGAGGTCGTGGGTCTCGACAGCTTGATGACCGGTGATCTCGCCAATCTCTCCCGCGCCAGTCGAGATCCGCACTTTCATTTCCAGGCAGGAGACGTGCGTGAGCCCCTGCACGTCCACGCGGAGCTCATCTTCAACTTCGCTTGCCCGGCGTCGCCGGTGCATTACCAGCACGATCCGTACACCACGTTCACGACCAGCGTCGTGGGCGCGCAGCGCATCATCGAGATGGCTCGCGGCCGTCGCTGCGTCGTGGTGCACGCCTCGACCTCGGAGGTCTACGGAGATCCGCAGGTGCACCCCCAGACGGAGGACTACTGGGGATACGTGAACCCGATCGGGCCACGCGCCTGCTACGACGAAGGCAAGCGCGGCGCCGAGACCCTGCTGATGGACGCGAAGCGCTGCTGGAACCTGGACGCGCGCCTCGTGCGCATCTTCAACACCTACGGCCCCCGCATGGCGTTCAACGATGGCCGCGTGGTGTCGAACTTCATCACCCAGGCTCTGCAGGGCAAGGCGCTCACCGTCTACGGCGAAGGCAAGCAGACCCGCTCCTTCTGCTACGTGGACGACCTCGTCGAGGGCTTCTTCCGCGTCGCGATGGCCAAGTCCTTCGGTGGCCCCATGAACCTCGGCAACCCCGGCGAGTTCTCGATGCTCGAGCTCGCCACCCTGGTGCACGAGCTGACGGGCTCCAACACCCCGATCGAGTTCCACCCGCTGCCCGCGGACGATCCCAAGCAGCGCCGCCCCGACATCAGCCTGGCCAAGGAGCTCATCGATTTCGAGCCCCGGGTGCCTCTGCGCGCCGGCCTCGAGCGCACGATCGCCGATTTCCGTCAGCGGCTGATCGCCCTCGGAGAGCTCGACGGCAAGCCGGGTACGTTGGAACGAGCCGCCTCCTGACGCCCGCCCGGCGCGGGCTCCGCGGCACCGCGCTCCGACAGCACCGCGCTCCGACAGCACCGCGCTCCGACAGCACCGCGCTCCGACAGCACCGCGCTCCGACAGCACCGCGCCGCCCGACCCCGGGCGGCGCGTCGTGCGTCTGGCCCCTGCGCAGGGGAGAGACGGCCTGGACCCGGGGCGGCGCGTCGTGCCACGTCGTGCAATCCGGCCCTTGCGCAGCGGAGAGACGGCGCCTTCACGCAGCGGCGATCCGCGCATGATTGGGGGAGAATGCATGCGTTTTTTGCATGCATGAGTGGGGGATCGGGGGCGCCTGCGTGGGAGGGGGTGAATCTGGAGGCGCGCGGCAGGTAGCCGTGACCCCTCGCTGATGGTGGCGGCGGCGAACTTCGAAGCGCCCGAGTCAGGCAGCGGCGGCGAACTTCGGAGCGCCCGAGTCAGGCAGCGGCGGCGAACTTCGGAGCGCCCGAGTCAGGCAGCGGCGGCGTCTCGGGCGCGGTGAGACTCCGTCATCGCCGTGGCCAGGCGCTCGACGAAGCGATCGAGCCCCGCGTGCTCTTCGACGAACTTGCGGGCAGCGCGGCCGATGCGCGCCGCCTCTGCGGGCGCGTCGAGGAGCCGTTCGATCGTCGCTCGCAGCGCCAGGGGGTCGGAGGGAGGGACGTACACCCCGGTCTCGCCGTCGACGATCGTGTCCGTCTGCCCTCGGGTGCGGGTGGCGATGACGCACTTGCCCATGGCCATCATCTCCAGGATGGTGGCGATGCCCGTCTGGTACTCGTTCTGCAGGATCGGGACGACCGCGAGGGCCGAACGCGCATAGAGCTCGCGGAGATCGAAGCGGTTCAGCTTGCCCCAGCGCACGTTGGGGGGCAGGACCCGGCTGGGCTCGAGCTTCCGCTCGATCCACGGGCTGCCAGCGGCGATCTGCACCTGGATGGGGCGATCGCGGACCGCCTCCACGAGCGTGTCGTAGTCGCGGAGCAACTGACCCGCGGCGCACACGAGCCGCGGCTCCACCGGCGTGTCCCTGGGGTGGAAGAACTGCTCGTCCGCGTGATAGTAGATGCGCTGCACCTTGCTGGCAGGGATCCCGAGCTTGCCGCGCATGAGGGTCTCTTCGGAGCTCGAGTACGCCAGGATGCGATCGATGCGCCGGGCGACGTCACCCGCCTTGAAGAAGATCTGCTTCTTCCTCGGGGCCAACGTGTGGGCGATCATCGTGTGGGCGCAGCGCGCCGAGCTGGTCCGCAGCAGGGCCGCGAACGGAATGCCGATGTCCTCGCCCGTGGTCAGGACCACGTCGTAGGCGTGCCTGCGCAGGTACCCGAGCACCGCCACCGCGGGGGACGCTCCGAGGGCCTTGCGCGTGGCAACCACGACCGGATGCTGCGACGCTTCCGCATCCAGGTAGTCGAGGTGGTCCGCTCCCAGCTTCCGGGCCAGCTCGAAGATATCCAGCCGGGGCTCTCGCCCGGCCGCAATGGCCGCCCGTAGGTTCTCGTCGAAGCGCCCCGCCGCTAGAATCAATGCCTTCATGAGCCCTCGCTTTCTACGCGGGGGCAAGCGCACGGGCAACGACGACAGGATTCACCCGGGGAAACGGAATGAAAAAGCTGCTCCTTCTCTCGGTCATCTTCGCGACGGTAGCCATCCCGGTGCGTGCGGCCCGGTTGCCCAACCCCCGCCAAGGCTTCAAGAAGGCGCTCTGGCACATGGTGGCGTTCAACCTCTTCTACCTGTTCGGCCTCTACTACCTGGAGGCGCGCCTGTGATGCCCCGGGGCAACGCTCCCTCTCGGAAGGAAACCTGGCAGCGTGAGTGAGCCCCGCCTCGGAGGCGACGTCAAAGGGGCGTTCGCCCTGGGCGTCGTCGCCACCCTCGTGGCGACCTTCGTGAACGACGGGGTGGTCGCCTGGCTGCTGTCCCCGGTGTTCGTAGGGTGCTTTCTCTACGCCGCCGCTCGGGCGCCGCTCCGGTACTCCATCTACGTCCTCACGTTCTGCGCGTTGGCGGTGGAGAAGCCCACCGAGATGCCGCCCTGGACCTCGCCGTTCTTCCCGATCGGCACGCTGATGTTCCTGCACATCAAGCACATGACCGGGGTGAGCATCTTCTTCCTGTCGGGGATGGAGTACCTGCTCATCTTCCTGCTCGGGGTCTCGCTGCTCCGTGAGTCGACGGGCTCCTCCATCGACGCGAGGGGGCGCGTCGAGACGCCGCGCCCCTTCGTGAAGCTCGCCTACGTCTCCCTGGCGGGCAGCATGTTCACCTGGATGTACGGCATCGCCACCGGCGGGGACTTCAGCAAATCGCTCTGGCAGCTCGAGAAGGTCATCTACGTCCCCATCGTCTTCCTCCTGTGCAACCGCGGGTTGCGCGGGCCGAAGGACCACGCGGTGCTCGGCAAGATCGTGCTCGTCGCCGCGGCGCTCCGCTCGATCCTGGCGATCTACGTCGTCCACGTCACCGCCGAGCGAGACCCGGAGACGGGCGAGCTGCTCTTGGAGCATGCGACGAGCCACCACGACTCGATGCTGTTCGCCTTCGCGTCCCTGTTGCTCGTGCTCATGGTGATCGAGCGCGCGGACAAGAAGGCGCTGCGCCGCCTGCTGCTGATCCAGCCCCTCTACGTCTGGGGCATGATCGCCAACGACCGCCGCATGGTGTGGGTGCAGATCGGGCTCGTGCTCGTCACCTTGTACCTCGTCACACCGCCCAACGTGGTCAAGCGCAAGATCAAGCGCGCCCTGATCGCGCTCAGCCCCGCCATCGCGGGGTACGTGGCGGCAGGGTGGAGCTCCGAGGCGTCGATCTTCAAGCCAGTGGGCATCATCCGCTCGGTGGTGGAGCCGGACACGGACGCCTCCTCGCTTTGGCGCGAGATCGAGAACTACGACATCCTCTACACCTTCCGGCGCGCGCCGATCTTCGGCCACGGCTACGGGCATCCCTTCTGGGAGGTGATCCCGCTGCCCGCGGTCCCCTACGAGCTCGAGCACTACTGCCCCCACAACAGCATCCTGGGGCTGTGGGCCTTTGCCGGCTTCGTGGGGTTCACGATGCTCGTCCTGTTGTGGGCGGGCGGCGTGTTCTTCGCGATGCGCGCCTACTTCGCGACGAAGGTGCCGACCGAACGGGTCGCCGCCGTGCTCGCGGTGGGCTCGGTGATCATCTACATGATCCAGTGTTACGGCGACATGGGGCTGGGCGCCTGGACCGGTGTGTTCCTGGTCGCGCCCTGTCTGTCCCTGGCTGGCAAGCTGGCCGTCCACGCAGGCGCCTGGAATCGACCCAAGACGCGCGCCTCACGGCCGCCACCGGCGACGCGCGCGACCCGGGAGGGGCGCGCCGTCCCCGCGCAGTGACGGCTGCAGGGACGTTTGCCTCCTTCTGACGTCGTGCGTACACCTGGCGCATGACGCGACGACCCCGGCGTGTGACTCGTGCCGCGCTCACGCTCTGCCTCGGCCTCCTGATGGCGGGCACCGGCTGCTCGCGCTGCTCGCAGCCCGCCGAGCGCGATCCGGCGCAGGGCCCGTCCAGCCAGGAGCGCCGCGGCCCGTCGCCGATCCGCGCCACCAAGCCGATCTCTGCGCCGCCCCTCACCCAGCGCGCGGCGGCCTTCGCCGCCAAGCTCGGCAAAAAGCACTTCTTGATCGGCATGGGCAACGACCTGAACGAGGACCACGACAAGGACGGCGCCTACGTCCTGGGGCCGCCCATGGATCTCCACTACGCCTACCTGGTCGGGCTCGGCGGGAAGGGAGGCTGGCCCGACTGGAACCCAGGAGGCACCTTCGTGGACATCATGGCCGAGACCGCGCGCAAGCACGGCGTCGTGCCGATGTTCACGCTCTACTCGATGGCGGACGCCGGCGAGGGGCAGAGCAAGGTGCTCCAGGACGACGCCTACATGAAGGCGTACCTCGACGGGGCGCGCTTGCTCTTCCAGCGCCTCGGGGCCTTCGGCGATCCGGCGGTCGTCCACTTCGAGCCGGACTTTTGGGGGTTCATGCAGCAGAAGGAGCCGGATCCGCGCGAGCTGAAGGCGCGGGTCGAGGCGCACGCGCCGGAGTGCGCCGGGCTCGGGGACCACGTCGCGGGGCTGGGCCGTTGTCTGGTGCGGCTGGCGCGACAGAACGCACCGAAGACGTTGATCGGGTTCCACGCCTCGAGCTGGGCGCACCGGGAGCCGAAGATGATCGCCGACTACCTGGTGGATCTCGGCGGGCGCGAGGCGGACTTCGTCGGGGTGGAGACCCTCGATCGAGACGCCGGCTGCTTCGAAGCGCGCAAGGACCCCAACTGTCAGCGGCAAGACGGCCCCTGGTACTGGGACGAGACGAACCAGCGCAGCCCCAACTTCCACGAGCACCTCGAGTGGGCCCGCGCCATCGCGGAGGGAGTACAGCGGCCCCTGCTCTGGTGGCAGATGCCCCTGGGCGTGCCCAGCGACGTCCCCGGGGGCGAGCCGGGGCGCTACCGGGACAACCGCGTGCGCTACCTCTTCGCTCACGTGGACGAGTTCGTCGCCGCCGGCGGGGTGGGCGCCGTGTTCGGCGTGGGCGCGGCGAACCAGACGTACATCACGAGCGACGGCGGGCAGTTCAAGCGCGCCGTCGAGAAGTACCGCGCCGATCCGTTCCTGTTCGAGCCTTGATCGGGGCGCGCGCTCAGGGAGCGTCGCGCAGCGGCCGGATGACCTTCGCCGGGACACCCGCCGCGATCACCCCCGCGGGCACGTCGCGGGTCACGACGCTGCCCGCGCCGATCACGCTGTCCTTGCCGATGGTGACCCCCGGCAAGACGATGACGCGAGCGCCGAGCCACACATTCTCCTCGAGCACGATCGGCTTCGCCTCCGGCATCTCGTCGCGGCGATCCGGCTCCAGGCGGTGGAACTCGTTGTCGATGAGCAGCACGTGCGGACCGATGGTGCAGCTCGAGCCGATGCGCACGTGCCCGGTCGCGGCGATCGAGCCGCCGTAGTTGATGAAGACGTTATCGCCGATCTCGAGGGTCCCCTCGCTCCCCACCGCGATCTCCAGGGGGATCGGGCGAGAGACCAGGCGTACCCGGTCGCCCATCACGAGCTTGCCGTAGATGGAGACCGCCGGGCGCCCCCAGAGACGCACCCGCGGCCCCATGCGCTCGGCGCGATGTAGGTGGAGGCGGGCGGCCAAGGCGGCGCGGGCGTCTCCGGCCAGGCGCAAAGCGTTCCAACGGCTCACGACACCCCTCCGCTCTCTGCTCCGTTCACCGCCGGCCCCGGCGCCCCGCCGAGGGCGCGGCGCGTCACCTCACGAAACTCCTCGGGCCCCAGCGCCGCGGCCGCGGCGCGCCAGTACAGGAGGTTGGCGAGCAGGCTGCACGCGGGGTTCGTCAGCCGCGTCCGGTGGATCGCCAGGGGCGAGGTCAACGCGGCGCGCAGCGTGCGCTCCAGCTCCGTGCCCATCCAGGGGCGCTTCACGGCTTGGAGCAGCAGGTGCCGCTGCGCCGGGTGCAGCCGACCGAGGTTCCCTGCCAGGATAGCCCGGCCTTCGTCCCTGGACGTGCGCCCGAAAAGCTCCACCTCCAGGCGCCCGTAGCTCTCGTGCGCTCGGCAAAACGACTCGAGGGAGCGCTCGGCGTGGTGGAACCCCTGGGCGCGCGGGTTGAACCGGAACCCGACCCCCCGCTGGGCCAGGCGCCACCCCAGCTCGACGTCTTCGCCCCGCAGGCACTCCGCGTCGAACAAACCGGCCTCCAGGACCCGCGCGCGGCTGACGGAGGCGTTGCCCGTCCAGAACTGCCGGTACGTCGGCTCCCAATCTCCCCGCTCCATGGCCGCGTACTGCTTCTCCACCTGCACCTGCTCCCAGGCGACCCAGGGTTGATCGTAGCGGGGCAAGGAGGACAGCGGGCCCAGCACCACGATGTCCCCCGGAGCGATGTCGTGGGTGCGCACGTGCTCGTCGAGCCACTGGGGGACGGGCACGACGTCGTCGTCGAGGAACACCAAGAGCTCCCCACGCGCGGCGCGGATGCCCGTGTTGCGCGCGACCGCGGGCCCCGCGTTGGATTGACTCAGCGTCCGGACCTCGAAGGGGAAGGTCTGCCGCGCCAGCCAGTCCCGCGTCCCATCGGTCGAGCCGTCGTCGATGACGACCACCTCGAATATCTCTGGGGAAACAGTCTGAGAGCCGAGGGCGTCCAGCACGCGCCCCAGTCGTTGGCGGCGATTGTACGTGGGGACGATGACGCTGAGCCTCGGTGCGGTCACGCCCGAGCAGCGGTACCATTCGGCATGGCCGTGTCAAGGACCCCCGCCGCAGGACTCGCCCCAGGAGGAGCCTGGCTGGATGGCAGCCCTCAGCAAAGGTGCAGCGAATGGTGAGCTCCGCCCATCCCGTCACGGTCACCTCGGAGCGCGACGTGCCCGCTCCGCGCCTGCACCTCACGCACGTGGAGGGGCTGCGCGCCCTGGCGGCCCTGGTCGTCTACGTGAACCACGCCTACGCCCAGAGCTGGAACCCCATCCTCAAAGAGTACCCGGAGGGGCCGCTGTCCCTCTTCACATACAGCCTCGTGGCGGGGCACTTCGCGGTGAGTGTGTTCATCGCCATCTCGGGGTTCTGTTTGGCGTTGCCCGTCATCGACTCGGGCGATCAGCTCCGCGGCGGCACGAAGAATTTCTTCCTGCGGCGCGCGCGGCGCATCTTGCCGCCGTACTACGCGGCGCTCTTCCTCAGCCTCGCGTTGATCTGGACGATCATCGGCGAGCCGACGGGCTCCCTCTGGGACGTGCCCATCGTCGTGGATTGGCAGGCCATCGTCGCCCACGTGCTGCTCGTGCAAGATTTCTTCCGCACGGGGCGCATCAACTACGTGTTCTGGTCCATCGCGGTCGAGTGGCAGATCTACTTCCTCTTCCCGCTGCTGCTGCTGGCCGCGCGTAAGTGGGGGCTGCTCCGCGTCACCGTGGTCACCCTCGTGCTCAGCTTCGCCATCTCCCTGGCGAGCAAGGGCACGCGCGTGGAGCGCGCCTCCCCCCACTACCTCGGGCTCTTCGCGATGGGCGTGGTCGCCGCTTACACGGTCCGCAGCCGCGCGGCGATCTTCGTGAAGCTCCGCTCTCTGCCCATCTGGTCCGGCGCGGCGGGCGCCTCCTTCGCCGCGGTCGCGCTGGCCGTCGCCTACTTCGGGTGGGACACGACGCACCACAACATCGCGCCGTTCGACGTCGGCGTCGGGCTGTTCGCCTGCGCCCTGCTCGTGGCCTCGAGCCTCAAGGAGACCTCACCCTCCCGGAGGCTGCTCGAGTGGCGCCCCCTCGTCGTGCTGGGCACCTTCTCGTACAGCTTCTACCTCGTGCACGCGCCGCTGCTGCAGATCCTCTGGCAGTACCTGCTCCAGCCTCTGGGCGTGGGCCACGAGTTCACCTTCCTGTTCCTGATGAGCGGCGGGCTCGGTCTGGTGATCGCGGCCACCTACGCCTTCTTCGTGGTGTTCGAGAAGCCGTTCCTGGGGCGCCGCGCGCCCTCGGTTCAGTTGCTCCCGGTGAGATCCGCCATCACGCAGTGATGATCGGAGGCGCGCCCGCACCCGACGGCGAAGCTCACGAACCGCAACTCCGACGTGGCGTAGATCCGGTCCAGGCGCAGGAACGGCCACTTGGTCGGGAAGGTGTAGCCGAAGCCGTTGCCGACGGAGGCGAAGCCGTCCTGCAGGTGGCCGAAGGCGCGACGGAGGACCGGGCTGGGGCCAGGCAAGTTCGTGTCCCCCGCCACGATCACGGGGACGGTCTCGGCGCGGACCATGCCCGCGATGGCCTCGATCTGCAGCACGCGCAGCCCCGTGTTCGCCTCCACGATCTCCCGCGACTCCCCACGGAAGATCCTGCCGGTGGCCAGTTCCCGTCGTAGCCCCTCGCCGCGCACGGCGCCGAGGCTCTCGCGCGGCGACAGGGGGTGCACGCTGTAGAGGGCGATCCTGCCCAGGGGCGTGTCGAGGAGATACCGCATGAACCGCGGTGAGCGCAGGGCATCCCCATAGGGGATCCGATCGGGCTCCGTGACCTCGAGCACCGGATGGCGACTCGCGAGCACGAACTGACCGGAGAGCTCGACGACCGGGTACCTCTGCGCGAGCCGCTCCACGAGCTCCTCCCGCCCGAAGGCGGACTCCTGGAGGAGCAGCACGTCCGGATCCGCGTCCCCGATCCCCGCGGCGACCGCGTCGGTGCCCGCGTGGACCGAGTCCACGTTGTAGCTGAGCAAGCGCAACCGCGGGCCCTCGTCCGCCCAGACGCTCGGCAACGACCAGCACAGCCCCATGAGCGGAAACAAGGCGATCAACGCCGCGGCGGCGGGCGCCAGCAGCAGAGATCGCGGCCCGACCCACAGCGCGAGGAGCGCGATGGGGAGCAGGGGCGCCAAGTAGAACACCGCGGGCAGGTAGAGGCCCACCGTCGTCGCCCAGTGGGCCTCCCCGACGTAATGGAGCAGCAGCGCGACCACGCCCAAGGCGACGGGGTACGCCACCACGAGGGCCTGGCCAGCGCGTCGAGCGAGCCGCCGCGCCTTCATCGCTGCAACCGAACCAGCCCCCGCTCAGAGCGCTGCCGACACACGGCTCGGGGCGGCGACGACCTCGGGCGCGCGCCGCGCGAGCTGCACGAGGAGGTCCGCGATGCGGTGGGCGTTCTTGGCCATGTCGAAGCGCTCCTCGCCGATCTGCCGGGAGCGCCGCGACATCCGCCGCAGGAGCTCCGGATCCCGAGCGAGCCGCTCGATCCGCTCGCGAAGCCCCGCGGCGTCGTCCTTCTCCAACAAGAACCCGCTGGCGCCGTCCTCGACGGCCTCTGCGTGAGCCCCGACCCGCGTCGTGATGATCGGCAGCTCCGAGGCCATGGCCTCTCCGAGCACGACCGCGAGGCAGTCGCCGCGCGTGGGCAGGACGAACACGTCCGCCTCCCGATAGAGACGGAGGAGCTCCTCGCTGTGGGGCTTCAGCCCCTTGTAGACGTGAATGCCGTCCTCCTGCGGCACGTCCGCCCCGGTGACGAGGTGGAGCTCCACCACACCCCGCAGGTGGTTTCGGTACGTGTCCAGGAGCAGGTCCCCGCCCTTGCGCTTGAAGTCGCCCCCCACGAACAGCAGCCGCAGGGGCCCTTCGCGATGAAACTGCTTCGAGCCCGCCGGCGGATAGTTCGAGAGGGTGGTCCCCGGCGGGAGGATCGTGACGCGGTCTCCGTCCACGCCGTAGTCGCGCACCAGGGACTGGCGTGCCCACTCGGACCAGGTCGTGAACCAGCTCACATGCCGCATGACGGAGCGGTGCGCCCACAGCTTCGCGCGCTCGACGGGCTCGGGGTGGACCCGATCCCCGTACCAGGGCGACAGCTCGTCGTAGTTCTTCGGGGTCGCGTCGAGGGACAGCAGCGTGGGGATGTCCTTCATGACGCCGCCCAGGAACAGCCCGATGGTCTGGGTGTTCACGAACAGCGCGTCGAAATGATGCGTCGCGCAAGCCTCTCGGAGGGCGCGCCACGCGCGAAAGCTCCCGCGCACCGTCCAGTTCCGCCCCACCAACGGGATCTTCGCGAACTCACCGGGCTCGAAGGGCACGTCGAGCCAGACCGCGTCGAAATCCGTCCGCCCCGCCAGCGCGTGCTTGAGACTCATCCCGTAGGCGACGTGCCCCAGGGACTGCTCCAAGACGAAGCCAATCTTCGGTTTCATCCCACCACTTACCTTGTTCACTCACTCGTCGAGGGGCGGGCTCTCGCCCGGCCTCCACCTCAAACTCGAAACACCGCGCTCCCGAGGAACCGCCGCGCACCCACCTCCGCGATGGTGCGCTTCGCGTCCGCGACCTTCGAGACCTCGAGGGGCACGCAGAGCAGCGCTTGATCCGCAGACTGGGCGAGGGCGACCGCCGTGGCGCTGTCGCGCACGGGCCCCAGGGCGACGACCAGGCGATCGCCCGCGCGCCGCAGCGCCTCCAGCTCGGCCACGAACTGCTTGAGGTGCGTCAGGGGGACGCTCGTCGCGTCGGCCATGCGGATCGGCTCTCCCAGGTGCAGGGAGCCCGTGTAAGCGAGGGCGAGGGCGATCTCGAGGGTGAACCGCGGCGGCATCGCACCCGCGGGGACCAGGGCGAGGGAACGCCACTCCGCCCGCTGCGTCGCCAGCCAGAGCCGCTGCCACTCCGGGTGCTTCCAGGGGGCGTCCTGCTCCTCCGGCGCGACGACTGCGGACACCGGCGCCGAGGTGAGGTCGTCCGGGGCCCGAACCACGAGCTGGGTTCCGCGCTCGGAGTCGGTCGGGGTGCGATTCGAAGAAGGGAGCACGGACACTCTAGAATTCCACCTGACGTTCTGCATAGCACGCTCGCGGGAGCTTGTGACCCCGGACTCCGCACGAGCGCGCCCCCTCCCCACCACTTTTCGGGCCCGGTCGTCCTGCCGTTCCGGGGTGACGGGAAGACACCCGGTAGGCGATTGGCTCAGACTGGATCGTCGCCGCGGTGCGCCGCTCTCTGGATGCGCCGCAGGGTGCGGCTCACGCGTGGTCGGGTCGTACGTCGCTGACGTGGGAGAAGCCGTATGGTGACGCCGCAACGCCGTGTGCTGACACGACGAGGGGTTGGGCGATGGCCGGGCGACACCCGCTGGACACAGGCCGCGGGCGACTTACGTTGGACCCCGCGCTCCCCGTCCCTCGCGCCGTGCCTCGCTCCGTCCCGCGCGACCTGGCGCCGGGTCCGCGATCACCCTGGTCCACCGCGACGCCCGCGATGGACGGGGAGCGCGGGGTTCGGCTAGAAATGAACCGCTTACCTCGCCTCGACGAACGACCCCGCCGACGTCGACGGAGACGCCGCCGGCCGCCCGCGCGAGGCGCCCCACTCCAAGGCACACCGCCATGGCCAACGTCGACGTGAGCGTCATCATCCCTACGTTCCACCGAGAGCGAGAGCTCGTCGAAGCCATCGACAGCGCCCTCTCGCAGCAAGGCGTCGAGGTCGAGGTCATCGTGCTCGACGACAGCCCCGAAGCCTCGGCGCGGAGCGTCGCCGCGGCGATCGACGATCCGCGAGTGCGCTACGTCGCCCGCGCGACCCCCTCCGGCGGGCGCCCCGCCTACGTCCGCAACGAAGGAATCGAGCTGGCCACGGGCCGCTACGTCTACTGCCTGGACGACGACGACCACGTCCTGCCTGGCGCCCTCGAGGCGCTCACCGACGCCCTCGACGCGGCGCCCCAGGCGGGCGTCGCCTTCGGGCGCGTCGAGAGCTTCGGTCCCGATCCGCAGATCGTCGAGAGCTACCGCGTCTGGTTCGACTGGGCGGCACGGGCAGCTGCGCGCGTGTCCCGGTCCAGCTGGCTCACGGCCGGGACCATCCTCTTCCGGGGCACGCTCATCATCAACTCCGTCTGCATGATGCGTCGAGAGCTCGCGCGGCGCCTCGGCGGCTACGATCCAGCCATCCCCTACTACGAAGACGTCGAGTTCTTCACCCGTGGCATCCGCGAGTTCGGCCACGTCTTCGTCGATCGCCCGGTCTTGCATTACCGAACCGGCCGACCTTCGCTGATTCACGACCTACGAGGTGACGGCGCCCCCATCGTCGAGTCGTACAAAATCATGCACGACAAGTACAAGGCGCGTCACGGCATGTTCGAGTACCGCGCCCTGCAGATCGTCTCGAAGCTCCTGCCGCTCGACGGACCCCCTCCCCAATGATCCGCCCCCTCACCCGCCGCTCCAAGCAGGCCCTGAAGACCGCGCTCTCGACTCTCGCCCAGCATCGCAACGCCCGGCGACGCCCTCTGCCGCCCAGGCTCTGGGAGCTCGAGGTCGATGCAGCCGGACACCTGACCCTGGAGGGCCACGCTCTCGCGGAGCTCACCGCGCGCTGGGGCTCGCCGCTGCACGTCGTGCACGCCGCGGCCCTGCGCCGCAACGCGCGCGCGTTCCTCGACGACGAGGGAGGCCCGCCCTGCGAGGTCTACTACTCCTACAAGACCAACCCGATCCCCGGTGTGCTGCGCCTGCTCCACGCCGAGGGGATCGGCGCGGAGGTCATCTCCGAATACGAGCTGTGGCTCGCGCTGCGCCTCGGCGTCGACCCGGCGCGCATCGTCTTCAACGGGCCGGTCAAGTCCGACGCCTCCCTGCGCGAGGCGATCGGCCGCGGGATCGCCCTCCTCAACGCGAACCATCGAGAGGAGCTGACGCGCATCGGCGCCGTCGCCGCCGAGCTCGGGCGGCGCCCGATCACGGGGGTCAGGGTCTGCACCAGCGCCTCTTGGGGAGGTCAGTTCGGCGCGCCCATCGACGGCGGAGAGGCCCTCGCGGCCATCGAGGAGGCCTGCCGGAATCCCCACCTCGACATGCGCGCGCTGCACGTCCACTTCGGCGCCCCCTTGCGCACCGAGGAGCAGCTCCGTCAGCTCCTGGACGAGACCCTCGACCTCGCCCACGTGGCTGCCGAGCGCTTCGGCTTCGAGCTCGACATCCTGGACCTCGGCGGCAGCCTGGCCATCCCCACGGTTCAGGCGCTGAGCTCGAAGGACAAGCGCCTGAACATGACGTTCCTGGCCGATCTCCCGCCTCCGGACCCCGGGCGCACGCTGGAGATCCGCGCCTACGTGCGGCTGGTTCGTCGGCTGGTGCGCGCGGGGTGTCAGCGGCGTGGGCTCCCCGTCCCCCGCATCGTACTGGAGCCGGGGCGCGCGCTCACAGGGAACACACAGCTGCTCCTCACCACGGTGCACACACTGAAGCACGCCTCCAACGCGGCGCCCTACGCGATCCTCGACGCCGGCATCAACCTCGCCCAGAGCGTGCAAAGCGAATTTCACCAAGTCTACGCCGCCACGAAGATGCACGCCTCCAACTACGGGAGCTATCGCCTCGCAGGCCCGATCTGCAGCCCGGGCGACGTCCTCTATTGGGGCTGCACCTTGCCCGAGCTCGCGCCGGGCGACACGCTGGCGATCATGGACGCTGGCGCCTACTTCGTCCCCTTCGCAACCTCGTTCTCCTTCCCGCAGCCCGCGATCGTGCTCGTCGACGACGGCGCGGTTCGGCCCTTGCGGCGCGCGGAGCGCTTCGAGGATCTCGTGCTGTGCGATGACCCTTGAGCGACGCGAACCCCGAGAAAAGGATCCCGACGACGATGGCACTCGAATCGCCTGAGGCCACCGCCGAGAAGCCGCGCCTCGCGGTGGTCCCGAAGACGGGCCCCGGCCCGGTCACGGCGCCGTTCCTGCTCACCATGCCCGAGTACAACGGCACCCTCGCCGCCGCGCGCTGCCTGGGGAGGCACGGCGTCTCCGTGACCATGGCGGAGACGGCGCTGTCGGCGCCCGCGCGCTGGTCGCGCCATGTCACGCGCCGCGTGGCGGCCCCGCCCATCATGGACGCGGAGCGCTTCCTCGATTGGCTGCTCGAGTTCGGCGTCAGGAACTCGGGGCACGTGCTTTACGCCACCTGCGACGAGCTCGCCTGGCTGATGGCCAGCCGCGTCGCCGAGCTGCGCCGGCACTTCGAGCTCTACCAACCGCCGGAGCGCACGATCCTCGACTTGCTCGACAAGAAGGCGCTCCACGAGCTGTGCGGTGAGCTCGGGATCCCCACCCTCACCTCCGTGTTCCCGGAGACGGCCGACGCCGCCTTGCGTGCGGGCAAGGAGCTCGGCGTGCCCCTCCTGCTGAAACCTCGCACGCAAATCCTCCTGACGAGCCGCAACAAGGGGCAGCTCGTCACGGAGGCGCGCGCCTTGCCTCGGGCTTACGCGGAGTTCGTCACCGCCAACCGCTACCATCCCCTCTTCGCGCGCGCGGTCCCCGGCGTGGAGCGGCCCATGCTCCAGGCTTACTGCGCCGCGGCGGCCGACGGCATCTACTCCCTGGCGGGTTTCATCGGGGAGAAGGAGCACCAGGTCGTCGCGCGGGGCGCGATGAAGGTCTTGCAGCGGCCGCGGCGGCTCGGCGTGGGGATGTGCTTCGAGGAGGCCCCCGTCGACGCCGCCGTGCTCGCCAGCCTCGTCCGCCTGTGCCGCCGGGTGGGCTACTACGGCGTGTTCGAGGCGGAGTTCGTCCCCCACGACGGGGCCCTCCGCCTGCTGGACTTCAACCCGCGCTTCTATGGGCAGATGGGCTTCGAGATCGCTCGAGGCCTCCCGCTCGGGCACATGGCGTGGCTGGCGGCGCGCGGCGACACGAGCGGGCTCGACGAGGCCATCGCCCGCGCCCGACGCTGGCAGGAGGGCCGCGGCTACATCTACTGCCATCGCTCCTACCTGAAGCTCGTCATCAACCTACGCCGACTCGCCGGACGCATGCGCCCCGAGGAGGCCGCGCGCTGGCTGGGCTGGCTCGAGAGCCGCCGCGCGCAGGGGCTCGCCGTGGACGCGACCCACGCGGAGGACGACCGTTGGCCCGGCTGGGCTTCGCGGGGACACGAGGTCTACCGCGCGCTGCGCCACCCGCGGTCGTTCTTGCTGACGATGGTGCTCGACCCCTGAGCGGGCACAGCGCAGCTCGGTCTTCAGGACGGGTCTTCAGGACGGGTCTTCAGGACGAGTCTTCGGGAGCGGGGCCTCAGGGAGGGGGGCCCTCGAGGAGGGGGCCCCTCAGGGGAACCGAGCGTCGAACCAGCGGACGATGCGCTCGACGAGCTGTCGTCGATCCACGAGCGCGGTGTAGACGTGGTCCGCCTTCGGAAAGAAGGCCACCTCGACGCGGCGATCCCGGGCGATCGCGGGCAGCAGGTCGGCGAACTGGCCCTCGTAGTTGTAGCCGTACATGGAGTGCATCCCGCCCGCGAACACGAAGAGCAGCGCGGTGTCGCGGTTCAGCATCGCCGTGTAGTCCCGCTCGAGCTGCTCCACGGAGGGATAGTTGCGGCTGTAGATGACCTGCACCGGATCGTCCTTGCCCTGCCGCCCGAGCAAGCGCTCCGTGTACTCGTTGAACTTGCGCTTGCCGTACATCTCCCAGAAGCGCCTGGTCAGGAAGCGCTTGCCGTAGTGGCGCAGGTGAAATTCCGGCGTGCGGTAGGTGTAGCCCTCGATGAAGATGGCTCCGGCGACGCGGGCGTCGTCCCGGGCGATCGTGTGGGTGCTGTCGACGCCCGAGCAGAGGCCCAGCGGGACGAAGCGCTTGGCCCCGACGCGCTCCGTCAGCGCATCCATGGCGTCCCGCACGTCCAGCACCGCCCGCTCGAACTCGTTCACGCGCTCCGTGCGCGGGGCGCTGTCCCCCTGCCCCGACAGGTCGAAGCGGAGCATCGGGAAGCCTCGCGCTGCCAGGCTGCGCGCCAAATCGACGTAGAGGCGGTGGGGCCCCGAGTGGCTGTGCATGCCCACGTTGGAGGAGAGGGCGATGGGGGCGTCGGGCCGCAACACGGAGGAGTCGGGCTCCGTCAGGACGCCGACGATGCCCTTGCCCGGGCCGAACGTGAAGACTTTCTCGCGCATTGGATTCAAGAAAACCGGAGCGAGCTCGAGCGGAGGGGCTCGAGCGAGGTCATGCGGGGCGGGCTCAAGCGAACTGGGACACGATGGCTTGGAGCATTTCGTTGGCCACGGACGCCGTCTGGAACTGTCCGAGGCCCGCGGTGTCGTCGGGCACCACCGCCACGCTGGTCGCGACATCCCGGGCCCTCCAGGCACGCGCCAGCCCCTCGGCCTCCGGGCTCGGCGCCGACACGAGCACGTTGGCGCGCTGCGCGCGCGGCGGCTCCGCCGCCACCATGTCGATCCTCCGCAGATCGCTCCTGAGCGCCGCCGGGAACGGATACCCCAAGAGCTCCTCCTGCGTCACCCGATCCGAGGCCGGATCCTGCTCCAGAACGCGCCGCTGTCCCGCCTCCAGCTCGGCGACGTACTTGCCCCCGTGGACGACCGGATCCCACAGGACGAGGCTCGAGAAGTGCACTGGCGCCGTCGCCGCCAGGGGCGCGCCGAGCCGAAACGCCACCGCCGAGATCTTCGCGGTGGTGGCGAGATCCTTCAGCTCGTGGGCAGCGGTGACGATGTCACGGCGCCAGGCCTCCAGGGAGCCCGCCCCCGTGTCGCCGGACGAGTCCCCGGTCCCGTAGTAATCGAAGCGAAGCACCGGAAAGCCTTGCCGCGAGATGAGATCCGCGAGCCTGCGGAAGGCCCAGTGCATGCGCATGTACTCCTGCGGCAGCGAGGGACACAGCAACACCGCCGTGTCCCGCAGCCGGTTCCCGCGCGCCGGATGGAAAAAGCCGTAGAGCGGCTCCTTCGAGCTCCCGAAGAAGAGGGCACCCATCGTCAGGAACCCCGGAGCGTCTTCTGCACCTTCCGGAACAGGCGCCCCACCATCGGGACCTTGGACTCCAGCGCCCGCACGCCCGACGCCGCCACGGCGGAAATCGGGCTCTCCAGGCGCTGCGACAGGGGCAGCGGCGCCTCCGTGGTCGGAACCCGCGTCGTCGACGTCGACGTGGCGGGGGCCGACGCCGCGGGTGCCGGCGTGGTGGGCGCCGCCGCTCCGGCCGTCTCCGGGAGCTCCGCCGCGATCTGCCGCAGAGAGTTCAGGAGGAGGCTCCGAGGGCTCACCTTGGCGCCGAGGCGCTTCTCGATCTCCGCGGTGACCTTCAGGGCCAGCAGAGAGTGCCCACCCAGAGTGAAGAAGTTGTGATGCGCGGAGACGGCGCTCACGCCGAGGGCCTCTCGCCAAATCTCCGCCAACACCTGCTCCGTCCCCGGCTCCGGCTCGGCGAACTCCTCGTCCGCCTCGACCACGCCGTCGGGAGGTGGCAAGGCCTTCCGATCGAACTTGCCGTTCGGCGTCAGCGGGAACGTCTCGATGTCCACGAAGTGCTGCGGCACCATGTAATCGGGCAAGGTCGTGCGCAGGAACGCGCGCAGCTCCGAGTCCGTCACGTCGTCCTTGCGGGTCACGTAGGCGACGATCCGGACGTCGCCGGGGCGATCCTCCCGCGCCAACACCACGGCCTCCTCCACGGCGTCGTGCCGCTTCAGCGTGGTCTCGATCTCGCCGATCTCGATCCGGTACCCGCGCACCTTCACCTGGAAGTCGTTCCGGCGCAGGTACTCGAGGTTGCCACTTGCCAGCTGCCGGACGATGTCCCCGGTACGGTAGACGCGCCCTTCACCCCCGAAGGGATCGGGCAGGAAGCGCTCCTCCGTCAGCTCCGGTCGGTGCAGGTAACCCTGGGTGACGCCTGCGCCACCGATGAGCAGCTCGCCCGGCACCCCGAGCGGGCACAGCTCGCCCGCCGTGTCCACCACGTAGACGCTCGTGTTGTCCAGGGGCCGGCCGATCCACATGCGCTCCACGGAGCGCGGCACCAAGTAGCTCGTGCTCCACACCGTCGTCTCCGTCGGCCCGTACACGTTCCACACCGCCGGGACGCGCTCCACCAGCTCCTGCGCCAGGTCCAGCGGGAAGGCCTCGCCGCCCACCAGCGCCTTGGCGAACTCTCCGTCGCGCAGCCCGCTGCCCACCAGGAGGCGCCACGTCGCGGGCGTCGCCTGGACGAGCGTCACGCCGCCCGTGCGGATCAGCTGGAGCAGGCGCTCGCCGTCGATCACGTCGTCCTTCGAGGCGAGCACGATCTTCGCGCCCACCGAGAGGGGCAGCCAGAGCTCCGTCACCGCGATGTCGAAGGACAGCGTGGTGATGGCCAGGATCGTGTCCGACGCGCTCACGCCGGGCGAGTTCGCCATGCTGTTCACGAAGTTCACCACGGCCTCGTGATGCACGATCACGCCCTTCGGTTTGCCCGTGGAGCCCGACGTGTAGATGACGTAGGCGGTCGCGTCGCCGCTGGATGGCGTCAACTCTGCCGGCTCGGCCGCTTCGCTCGCCGCGTCCGCCTCCGGCTCGTCGATCACCAGCACCCGCGCTTCGTGCGCCGGTAGCTCACCCTTCAGGGCGCGCTCCGTGACGATGCAGCGCAGCCGCGAGTCCGCCACCATGAACTCCAGCCGCTCCCGGGGGAACGCGGGATCCAACGGCACGTAGCCGCCACCCGCCTTCAGCACGCCGAGCAGCGCCACCAGCATGGCCGGAGATCGGTCGAGGTAGAGCCCCACCAAGACGTCCCGCGCGACGCCCGCGGCGCGGAGCCGGCTCGCCAGCTCCGTCGCTCGTCGGTCCAGCTCCCCGTAGGTGAGCTCCTCGTCGCCGTAGACGACGGCCACCCGCTCGGGTGCCTCCGCCGCGCGCTGCTCGAAGAGCTGATGCAGCCCGAGCTCCCGCGGGAACTCGCGGCGGGTGTCGTTGACGGCCAGGATCGCCCGGCGCTCCGCCTCGGGCAGGATGTTGACGTGGCGCACCGTGCGCGTCGCGTCCTCACAGACCGCGGACAACAGCTGCCGGAACTGCTTCAGGAACCGCACGATGGTCTCGCGGTCGAACAGGTCCGTCGCGTAGTCGATGCCGCCCGTCAGGCCGTCGCCGGTCTCCTTCACCCAGAGGTACAGATCCGTCATCGCCACCGGCGCGTGGACGTGGATCTGCGAGTAGGCGAGCTCGCCGATGCTCGCGGCGCGATCCGACACGTTCTGGTAGGTGAAGAACGCCTGGTAGATGGGCGTGCGGCTCGTGTCGCGCGGGATGTCCAGATCCTGCACGAGCTGCTCGAAGGGCATGTCCTGGTGCGCGTAGGCGTCCAGGGCCACCCGGCGCACGCGCCCGAGGAGCTCCAGGAAGCTCGGATCCCCGGACAGGTCGGTGCGGAAGACGAGGGTGTTGACGAAGAAGCCGAGGAGGTCCTGGGTCTCCGGGAGGGATCGACCCCGGATCGGGGTCCCCACGATGATGTCCTCCTGACCGCTGTAGCGGGAGAGGAGCAGCTGGAAGGCCGCGAGGAGCACCATGTACACCGTCGCGTCGGCGCGGCGCCCGAGGGCCGCCAGCGCGTCCATCTCGGCCTTCGTCAGCAGGAAGGGCTCCGTCGCGCCAGCGTAGGTGATGCGCGCCGGGCGCGGCCGATCCGTCGGCATGTCGAGGATCGGCAGCGGCGCCTTCAGCTGCTCCCGCCAGTAGCTGGCCTGCTCGTCGAGCTCCGGCCCCTGCAGCCAGCGGCGATGCCACGCCGCGAAATCCCGATAGCGGATCGGCAGCGGCGGCAGCGGGGAGGGCTTCCCCTGTGAGAAAGCTCCATAGAGCACGTCCAGCTCGTGCAGGAACACGTCGAAGGACCAGCCGTCCCACACCGCGTGGTGCACCATCCAAAACAGCACGTGCTCCTCCGGCCCGAGCCGGTAGAGCGCGCCCGTGAAGAGCGGCCCGCGCGCGAGGTCGAAGGGACGCGCCGCGCGCTCCTCGAGCAGCTCGATCAGGTGGGCCTCCCGGCGCGCCGCGGGCACGTCCGACAGATCGATCGGCGGCAGCAGCTGAATCGACGCGTCGGAGCGCACGATCTGCACGGGCTCCCCGTCGTGTTCACCGAAGACGGTCCGCACCACCTCGTGCCGCGCCAGGATCTCCTGGATCGCTCGCTCGAGGGCCTCTGCGTTCAGCGCCCCACGGATGCGGAACGCCGAGGGCAGGTTCTGCACCGCGAGCCCTGGGTCGAGCTGCTCCAAGAACCAGAGGCGCTGCTGCATGAGCGACAGGGGCGCGGGCGCGCCCTCCTCCAGCCGCGGGATGGTCACCGCGTCGCGCGGCGCCGCCGTCGGCTGGGACTCGGGCAACAGCGCCGCGAGCCCCGCCACCGTGGGCGCCTCGAACAGCTTCCGGAAGGGGAGCACGATGCCGTGTTCTCGCTGCAACCGCGCCAACACCTGCGCCGCGAGCACCGAGTGTCCGCCCAGGTCGAAGAAGTTGTCGTGCACCGAGACGGACTCCACGCCCAGTAGATCCTGGAACGCGGCGGCGATGTGAGCTTCCGTCTCGGTGCGCGGCGCGACGAGCTCCGTCTCCCGCGCGCCTCCCGCGAGGGACGGCGGCGGCAGCGCCTTGCGATCGACCTTCCCGTTGGGCGTCAGCGGGAACTCCTCGAGCTGCACGAAGTGCTGCGGCACCATGTAGTCGGGCACCGACTCGCGCATGTGCGCCCTGATCTCCGCGTCCGTCAGCGAGGTGCCCGGCTCCGGCACGACGTAGCCGATGAGGCGGCTGTCGCCGGGTCGCACCTCGCGGATGACGGCGACCGCTTGCCGCACGGAGGGGGTCCTGGCGATGGCCGCCTCGACCTCACCGAGCTCGATGCGATAGCCGCGGAGCTTGATCTGGTTGTCGTTGCGCCGCAGGTACTCGAGGTTCCCGTCGGGCAGGAAGCGGACGATGTCGCCCGTCTTGTAGATGCGAGCGCTCGGGTCACCGGAGAACGTGTCCGGGACGAAGCGCTCCGCCGTCAGCTCCGGACGGTGCAGGTAACCGCGGGTGACGCCGTCGCCGCCGATGTGCAGCTCGCCGGGCACCCCGACGGGCACCGGCTTCATGTGGGCGTCCAGGACGTAGAGCGTCGTGTTCGCGATGGGCTTGCCGACGAGGATGCGTCCGCCGCCCGGCGGGATGCGGTAACAAGTCGACCAGACGGTCGTCTCCGTCGGGCCGTACATGTTCCAGAGGCTGGAGGCGTGGCGCGCGAGCTCTCCGGCGAGCTCCCGGGGGAGCGCTTCACCACCGCAGAGCATCTTCAAGGTGCCGTCTCCCTGATAGCCCGCCGCGAGCAGGAGCCGATAGGTCGACGGCGTGGCCTGCAGCACCGTCACCCCGTGGGCGGCGATGGCCTCCCGCAGCAGGGTGCCGTCGGAGGCCGTCTCCTTCGTCGCCAACACGACCCGCGCCCCCACGCTGAGGGGGAGGAACAGCTCGAGCACGGCGATGTCGAAGGAGAGCGTGGTGACCGCGAGCAGCACGTCCTCGGCGCCCAGGCCCGGCTCCTTCGCCATGCTGGTGAGGAAGTTGACGACCGCCACGTGGGGCACGCACACGCCCTTCGGCTTCCCGGTGGAGCCGGAGGTGTAGATCACGTAAGCGAGGCTCTCGGGGGTCGCGTCCCGCTCGGGATCGGCGTCGAGAGGCGCGGAGCTCTCCCCGTTCAGGGCTTCTTGCTCCTTGTCGAGGCACAGGACCGCCGGGGCGGTCAGGCCGAGCTCCTCCTGGAGCTGGCTCTCGGCGACGAGCACCCCGAGCCGCGAGTCCTCCACCATGAAGGCGAGGCGATCCCGCGGGAACATCGGGTCGAGGGGGACGTAGGCCCCGCCGGCCTTGAGGATCCCCAACAAGCCGACCACCATGTCCAGGGAGCGCTCCGTGCAGAGCCCCACCAGCACGTCCCGCTGCACGCCCATCCGGCGCAGCCGATGCGACAGGCGGTTGGCGCGTTCGTCGAGCTCCCGGTAGGACAAGGAGTGCTCGCCGCACACGACCGCCACACGCTCGGGAGTGCGCTTGGCCTGCTCCTCGAGGAGCCGATGCAGGGGTAGATCCCGCGGGAAATCGGCGAAGGTCGCGTTCCACTCGTAGAGTAGCCGCGCCCGCTCCCCCTCGGGGAGGCACGAGAGCTCACCCAGGGGCGCCTCCGCGTCGCGGGCGAACCCCTCGAGGAGCTCCTCGTAGGCGGACAGCCAGCGGCGAATGGTCTCCTCCGCGAACAGGTCCGCGTTGTACTGGCACTCCAGCACGACGGCGCCGCGCGTCTCCGCGGCGTTGATGAAAATCTCGAAGTTCTCGAAGCTCCGGGGATTGGAGCTGAAGGAGACCTCCAGGCCCTCGAAGGGCAGCTCGTCTCCGCGGATCGCCTGGTCCACGTTGAACAGCACGGACACCACCGGCATCCGGCTCGGATCCCGCGGGATGGACAGCTTCTTCAGCATGCCCCCGAAGGTGACTCGCTGGTGCTCGTAGGCGTCGAGCATCGTCGAGCGGACGCTGCGCAGGAACTCGGCGACGCTGCTCGTGTCTTCCACCTGCAAGCGCAGCGGGAGCGTGTTCACGCAGTGCCCCACCAGGCCTGCCTGGCCGGTCACGGACTGCCCCGCCGCGGGGATGCCCACCACCAGCTCGGACTCCCCGGACAGGCGCGCCAGCAAGGTCGAGAAGGCGGACAGCAGCACGGTGAAGAAGCTCGCGCCCTGCTTGGCGCCCGCCTTCTTCAGGCGCGTCACGAGCTCCGGGCCGAGCGCGTAGTCCTCCCGACGGGAGGAGTAGGTCTTGCTCGGTGGCCGCGCCGCGTCGAGGGGCAGATCGAGGGATGGCAGCGACCCCGAGAGCCGCTCGACCCAGTAGCGCTCGGCGGCCGCGTACTCTTCGGAGCGCTCGAACTCCCGCTCGGCCCGGGCGTAGGCGCTGAAGCGGGGGGCTTCGGGCAGCTCGGCGGCCTTCCCCTGGCGTCGCGCCGTGTAGAGCGCGCCGAGATCGTTCAGCATGACGGCCATCGACCAGCCGTCGCACACGATGTGGTGCGCCGTGAACGTGGCCAGGTGCTCACGCTCTCCGAGCCTCAGCAACCGCACACGGAACAGCGGCCCATACTCGAGGGAGAAGGGGCGCTGGACCTCCTCGGCGAGGACGGTCCGAACGCGGAAGGCGCGGTCGCGCTCCTCCGCTCCCCTCAGGTCCTCCTGCGCCACGGCGATCTCCTGGGAGGCCGCGATGCACAGGGTGAGGCCGTCGGGGCTGAAGGTCGTGCGCAGGGCCTCGTGGCGCGCCACGAGGTCCTGCACGGCGCCCTCGAACGCCGCCACGTCGAGGTCCCCCACGAAGCGCAAGGACACCGACTCGTTGAACGCCGCCGAGGCGTCCTCCCCCATCTGGGCCGCCGCCCAGATCTCCCGCTGACCTTCGGTGGAGGGTGCCGTCCCGGACAACTCCGAGCCCGCGAAGGGATCGAAATCGACGGCGACGAACTGGGCCTTGTCTGTCTCGGGGGTGTCCATCAGTGCTCGACCTTCATGAACTTTCCGCGCTCGGCGGGGTTGGGGACGTACCACGCGGGGTTGCCATCGGGATCCCTGCCCAGGCGTGCGCCGGGGACCGGGGGTCGGAGGGCGTCCTGCACGCTCGTTTCCTTGCCGGGAGCGGCGGGGTAGAAGCCGGCCTCTTGCATCGCGCGGACGCTCCGCTTGAAGGCGTCGATGAGGAAGTCGACGTCCGCGTCCGTGTGCGCTTCCGTCAAGAAGCACGGGAAGCCGTCCCAGATGTGCACACCGTTCTCTCGCAGGTAGCAGAACAAGAGATCCTGCATCGGGTGATCCTCGAGCTGCGTCGCCTTCCAGAGCGAGCTGAAGTGCTTGATCTTGACCGGCGCGCCCACCTGCTCGAAGAAGGCGTTCAGGGTGGTCGCGAGCCGCTCCGTCTGGGCGTTGATGCGCTCCTGGAGCGCGGGCCCCTGGGCCTTCAGGTACTGCAAGGTCGCCTTCGTCGCCGCCATCGTGAGCGGGTGACGCACGAACGTGCCGGCGAAGTAGGTGACCCCCGCGGTGGGCCGTGAGTCGTCACCGAACTGCCAGTGGCCACCGTCCAGGGCATCCATCCAGGGCTGCTTGCCCGCGATCACCCCCAAGGGCATGCCACCGCCAGCGACCTTGCCGTAGGTCGCCAGATCCGCCTGCACGCCGAACAGGGCCTGCGCGCCGCCGGGGTGAGCCCGGAAGCCGGTGATCACCTCGTCCCAGATGTACGCGCAGCCCGCCTGCGTCGTCACGTCGCGGAGCTCGCGCAGGAACTCCACGGGGCGGAAATCCGGACGACGGCTCTGCACGGGCTCCACCATCACCGCCGCCAGCTCGGAGGCGCGCTCCTTGATGATCGCCATGGACTCGGGCGTGCCGTAGTCGAGCACCAGCACGTTCTGGACGCTCTCGGGGAGGATGCCCGGCGCGGCGGGGATGGAGCGCAGGCGCTTGGTCCCGCGCACGATCACCTCGTCGAAGATGCCGTGGTACGAGCCGCTGAAGACGACGATCAGGTTGCGGCCGGTCACGGTCCGGGCGATGCGCATCGCGCCCATCACCGCTTCGGAGCCCGTGTTGCAGAAGGCCGCCCGATCGAGGCCCGTCAGCTCGCACACGAGCTTCGCGCACTCTCCGACGGAGGGCTGCATCGGCCCGATCTCGTAGCCCGCCTCGAGCTGCTCCCGCAGCACCTCCTGGATGAGGGGCGGCGCGTGACCGAGGAAGTTGGAGCCGAAGCCGTTCAGGGCGTCGACGTACTCGTTCCCGTCGATGTCCCAGATGCGGGAGCCCGACGAGCGCACCGCGACGATGGGGTACACCAGCTCCTTGATGGGGGGGCGGAAGCCCGTGACCACGCGGGGATCCGCCAGCTCCTTGCGGTGCTCCTGCGTCCACGCCTTCGACCCGCGCGTGCGGTGGGTATAGGAGGTGGTGAGCGCGTCGAGGGCGGCGCGCTGCCGCGGGGGCAGATCACCCGCGTCGTCGACCTGGATGCGGGCGATGGCGCCGAACGCCTTCTTCACGTCGTAGCGGACGGGTCCCGCGGGCTCGTCCCCCTCGAGGTACGGGGAGGAACGCTCCGCGGGCGCAGCGTGGCCGTTCGTCGTCGGAGCCGGCGACGCGGCGGCCTCCGCCGGAGCCACGGGGCTGGCCGGAGCCTCGAGAGGCGCCTCGGCGCGGGCGGGCGCGGCGTTCACCGGGAGAGGCGCGCCGCCGAGGAGGGCGAGCTGTTGCTGCATGAGGCGCAGCTGCGCCTCGACCACGGCCTGGACGCTGGCGTTCGGCTCCGCTCCGGGCGCGAGCGGCAGGGCCGCGGACCACTGCGCCGCCGCGGCGACCCCGGCGTCGACGGGCGCGGGCGCCGCCGCAGCACTTGCCTGCGGTGCTCCCTGTGCGGCCACGGGCGCAGCGGCGGCGGGCGCAGCGACGGGCCTCTCCTCGGGGGGAACCACCTCCGCGAGGTGCGCCGCCAGGCGCTCGAGGCTGTACAGATCCTCGAGCAGCTGCCGGAACCCGATCTCGACCCCGAACTGACGCTTGAGCGACATCGCCACCTGCGTGAGCAGGAGAGAGTCCAGCCCGAGCTCCAAGAAGCTGGCGTTCAGGTCCTCGCCGGCGATCTCGATGCCGGACGCGGCCTCCACGAGCCCCGTGAGTTTCTGGACGATGTTCACCTGATGCTGCTCTTTCGAGGTCACTGTCTCTACCCTTTCAGCAGGGAGCGCCCGCGGCGCTCCCCCATTTCCCATCGGCGCTTCACTCACCGTGCGCCCCCGGAGCACCTGCGGCTCCGCGCCCTGGGGCTGCCTCCCTGCGAGGCTCGTCGTCGAGCCGTTCACTGCCATCGGCGCGGTCGGGCCCGCCCCGAGCGCCGCGACGCGCTGCGGCGGCGTGGGAGCGCGCGCCGCGTCCGGCAGCTCGAGCCAATGCCGCTGACGCTCGAACGGGTAGGTGGGGAGCGGCACTCTACGACGAGTCTCGAACTGGAAGAACTGCCCCGTGTCCACGGCCACACCCGCGAGCCACAGCTTGCCCACCGCGCCGAGGAGCGCCGTCCACTCCGCGTCGTCCGCGGCCGTGTCCCCGAGAGAGGAGACGACCACCTGACGCGCCTTGTCCGTCACCTGCTGCCGCGCCAGCGTCGCCAGAACGCTCCGGGGCCCGACCTCGAGGAGGACGTGATCGTCGCCGCGCCAGGCCTCCGCCACCGCCTCCGCGAACCGCACCGTCTCCCGCAGGTGACGCGCCCAGTACATGGGGTCGGTCACGAGCTCCTCCGTGACGGGCTCCCCGGTGAGCGTGGAGATGAACGGGAGCTTCGGCGCCGAGAGCTCCACGTCGCGGACGAGCGCGGCGAAGGGCTCCACCGCGGGCTCCATCATCGGTGAGTGGAACGCGTGCGAGGTGTGCAGCGCCCGCGTGACGACGCCCTCGGCCTCGAGCTCCCCCGCGAGCCGGGCCACCGCCTCCGACGGTCCCGCCACGACGCACAGCTTCGGGCCGTTGCTGGCCGCGATGGCGACGTCCTCCGGCAGCCGCGGCGCGACCTCGCTGGCCGCGAGCCGGACGGACAGCATCGTCCCCGGCGGCATCCCCTGCATCAGCTTGCCGCGCGCCGCCACGAGGCGCAGCGCGTCCTCCAGCCGCATCACGGAGGCGAGCACCGCGCAGACGAACTCACCCACGCTGTGGCCGATCATCAGCCGGGGCTGGACTCCCCAGCTCATCCAGAGGCAAGCCAGGGCATACTCGACGGTGAACAGCGCGGACTGCGTGAGCTCGGTCTGCTTCAGGCGCTCCGCCGCCGCCTCCGACGCCCCCTCCGCCGGATAGAGGACCTCGCGCAGGTCCACTCCGAGTTCGGGGAGCAGCAGCTCCGCGCAGCGGTCGACGGTGAGCTTGAACAGGGGTTCGTCCCGATACAGCGCCGCGCCCATGCCCACGTACTGGGAGCCTTGCCCGGGGAACAGGAAGGCGACGGAGGGGCTCTTCCGCTTCGTCACCGCCGCGCCCCCGTGGAGCGGTCCCGCCTGCTCGAGGCGCTCGACGGCTTCGGCCGTGCTGCGCGCCAGCACGAACTTGCGGTGGGCGAAGCTCCGCCGACCCGTGTGCAACGTGTATGCGACGTCCGCCAGATCCAGCTCCGGGTGGCTCCGCAGATGATCCCGCAGGCGGTGCGTGGCGCGCTCCAGAGCGTCGGCGGTGCGCGCCGAGAGCATCAGAAGCTGCTCGGGCCGTGACGGTGAGCCCGGCGCCCGCTCTGGCGCCTCCTCGAGGATCACGTGGGCGTTGGTCCCACCGACCCCGAAGGAGCTCACGCCCGCCCGGCGCGGCGCCTCCTGTCGACGCGGCCAGGGGAGCGCTTCGCGCACCACGTAGAACGGGCTCGACTCGAAATCGATCTCCGGATTGGGGCTCTCGAAGTGCACCGTGCCCGGGATGAGTTCGTTCTCGAGGGCCAACGCGACCTTCACGAGCCCCGTGACCCCGGCGGCGGCGGTCAGGTGACCGAAGTTGCTCTTCGCCGACCCGATCCCGCAGAACCCCTTGTCGTCCGTCCCCCGCCGGAAGGCGGTCGTGAGCGCCTGCACCTCGATGGGGTCACCGAGGGGCGTCGCCGTCCCGTGCGCCTCCACGTAGGAGATGGATCGAGGATCGATCTCCGCCAGGGCGTGCGCCGTGGCGATCACGGCGGCCTGCCCGGCGACGCTCGGCGCCGTGAAGCTCATCTTGTCGGCGCCGTCGTTGTTGAGCGCCGCGCTGCGGATCACGGCGTACACGTGATCGCCCGCTTCGAGGGCGTCGGAGAGGCGGCGCAGCGCGACCATGGCCACGCCGTCGCTGAAGGTGGTGCCCCGGGCCTTCGCGTCGAAGGGGCGCGTGTGCCCGTCGTCGGAGAGCATGCCCCCCTGCTGGTAGAGGTGCCCGCTCGCCTGGGGGACCGTGAGGGACGCTCCTCCCGCCAGGGCGACGTCGCAGTCTCCGTTGCGCAGGCTCTGCACGGCCGTAGCGATGGCCACCAGGGACGTGGAGCAGGCCGTGTGGATGCTCAGCGCCGGCCCCGTGAGGTTGAGTTTGTGAGCGACGCGGGTGGCCGTGTAGTCCTTCTCGTTGCCGACCATCGCCGTGAACGGCCCCAGGCTCTCGACGGCGTCGGGCCGCGCGAGCACCCGCGTCACGAAATAGGAGTTGTTGTGCACCCCGGCGAAGACGCCGACGGGGCATTCGAGCGCTTCGGGGACGTAGCCGGCGTCCTCGAGCGCCGCCCAGCTCGTCTCCAGGAGCAAGCGCTGCTGGGGATCCATCAGCTCCGCCTCGCGCGGCGTGATCCCGAAGAAGGCGGCGTCGAACTTGTCCGCGTCCTCCAGGATGCCGCGGCGCCTCACGTAGGCGGGATCCTCGCGGACGCTACGCTCGACGCTGCCGTCGACCTCCTCGGGCTCGAGGAGCGTCGTCGTGTCCAGGCCGTCCCTGAGCACCGCCCACAGGGCGTCCTTGTCCAGCGCACCCGGGAAGCGCCCCGCGATGCCGACGACCGCGACGGGCTCGCTGGCATCGGCGCCCCCGCGCGCACGCCGAGTCACGAGCTCGCCCGTGTCCACGTGTCCGCCTTCGAGGTAGGCGGCGAGCTGCGCCGCCGTCGGGTGAGCGAAGAGCTGCGCCACCGGCAACACGAGCATCTTCTCTTCCCGGAGATGCGCCACCGTGCGCAGGGCGAGCAGGGAGTTCCCCCCGAGCTCGAAGAAGTCGTCGTACACGCCGACCCGATCGATCTTGATGAGCCGCGCCCACAGGGAGCAAATGGTCTGCTCCAGATCGCTCCGCGGCGCGACGTAGCTGGCCGTCACGTCAGGACGCTTGCCCTCGGGGCGGGGCAGGCTGCGGCGATCGATCTTCCCGCTCGGCGTGCGCGGGAACTCCTCCAGCGGCACGAAGGCAGAGGGGATCATGTACTCGGGCACGAGCCCTGCGAGGTGCCGACGCAGCTCCCCGGCGAGGTTCTCGACGGGCTCGCTCTGGATCACGTACGCGACCAGGCGTTTGTCTCCCGGCTCGTCCTCACGGGCGACCGCGACCGCTTGCTTCACCGCCGGGTGCGAGTCCAGCGCGACCTCGATTTCGCCGAGCTCGATGCGATAGCCGCGGACCTTCACCTGCCCGTCGAGGCGCCCCAAGAACTCGCAGACGCCATCCTCGCGGATCCGGGCGAGATCCCCCGTACGATAGAGCCGAGCTCCAGGCTCCTCCGAAAACGGATCGGTGAGGAACTTCTCCGCGGTGAGCTCGGGGCGGTTCAGGTAGCCCCGCGCGACGCAGGCGCCCCCGAGGTACAGCTCCCCTTCGCTCCCCGGGGCGACGGGCTGCATGGCCTCGTCGAGCACGTGGATGGTCGCGCGATCGATGGGTGTCCCGATCGGGGGCAAGCGCGGCCACTCGCTCGGCGCCCCCACGAGGGTGTACGCCGTCGCCACGTGCGTCTCCGACGGCCCGTAGTGATTGTGGAGCGTGCAGGACGGCAGCTGCTCGAAGAACCGCACGAGCGACTGCGTGACCACCAGCTGCTCCCCCGCGGTGATCACCTCCACGAGACCCCGCGGATAGATGCCGTGGAGGACAGCGACGTCCGCGAGGCTCTGCAGCGCGATGAAGGGCAAGAACAAACGCGCGACGCTCAGCTCGTCGAGCAGATGCAAGAGCCGCCCCGCGTCCAGGCGCTGGTCGTCGTCCACCAACACCAGCTCGCCCCCGGCGAGCCAGGTCGCGAACATCTCCTGGAAATGGACGTCGAAGCTCAGGGGCGCGAACTGCAGCGTGCGCGCGCCGGCGCCCACGGAGGACACCCGCAGCTGCCACTCGACGAGGGCCTCGAGGGGCCCCCGGGACATGGCCACGCCCTTGGGGTTCCCCGTGGAGCCAGACGTGTAGATCACGTAGGCGAGGTCCGAGGGCGTGGAGCTCTCCGCCAGACGCTCCGTGGGCTCGCTCGCCAGGCTCTCGGCGATCTCGTCCAGGCAGAGGACCTCCGCGTCACCGCTCGGCAGGCTGGCCCGGAGCGCCGACGTCGTGAGGAGGACGGGAGCGCGCGTGTCGCTCAACATGAACTCCAGCCGCTGCTGCGGATACGCCGCGTCGAGCGGGACGTAGGCGCCGCCCGCCTTCAGGGTGGCGAGCACGGCGACGGCCATGTCCAAGGAGCGCGGCACGGCGATCGCGACGAGCACGTCCGCGCCGACGCCGAGGTTTCGCAAACGATGCGCGAGCTGGTTCGAGCGACGCTCGAGCTCGAGGTACGACAGCCGAGCGGCTCCGTGAGAGACGGCGATCGCCTCGGGGGTGCGATCCACCTGGGCGCCAAAGGCCTCGACCAGGCGCGCTGGCGGGCGCTGTCGACTTGGAGTTTCTGCTGTCATTATGTCACCCCAGCGCGCATCGGTACCATTCCCCTGCGCCACCTTCAATCCGTCTGCGCTCGTTCCGCCCCTCGATGATCCGACCCCCGGACAGCCGGTTCCTCGGAACCGGATCGCCGAGCCGCCGGCGACGGTCGGCCGTCGCGCCCGAGGAGATGTTGGTCGAAGAAATCCAGTAAGAGTCGCGCGTAACCGGCGGGCTCGACGTCTCCGTATCCTCCGTGACCCGCCTGGGGAAACACGTGCAGGCGCTTGGGCTCACCAGCCGCCGCGAACAGCGAGCGGGCGCGGCCCACGGGCACGACCGAGTCGTTCTCGCCGTGCACGATCAGCAGAGCGCGCGGACTCAAGCGGGGGATCGCGGCCAGGGGATCGATGGCGTCCGGATCGATCCCGTTCGCGCGCATCACCGCCAAGATCACGGGCGATTTGAGCCATGACAGCCGCCCGGACTCGTCCCGGCTGAAGTCCGCCGCCGACGTCGTGCACCCGGCCAGCACGACGGCCCTCACCCGGGGGTCCTCAGCAGCCACGGCGGGGAGCGGGGTCGCGCCCGCCGAGAACCCGAACACCCCGAGGCGCGTCGAGCTCCCCGCAGCGTCCGCGAGGAAATCCAGAACCGCCCGGGCGTCGTCGCGCTCCCGATCGCCGTGGGTCGTCACCTCACCACCGCTCCGTCCATGGGCCCGCGCGTCACCGAGGAGGACGCCGTACCCACGCCGGGCGAGCTCCACCGCCTCGAAGGTCAGCTGGAGGCGATCGCCGGCGTACCCGTGGAACAGGGCGACGGCGGCCCCGTTGCGCGGCGGGACGTACCAGGCGGAGAGGGAGACGCCATCGGGGGCATCGATCGAGACCTCCTGCACGGCGAGCTCCTGCAACGCCTCCGGGACGGAGCCCGGAGACGTGCGCGGCGGCCGCAGCGAGCGCTGCTCCATCGCTGCCGTCTCCCCGACGATGACGACGAGCGCGACCAGGGGCACGACGACCCCTAGCCACGCCCACACCGGGACCGAGCTCATGCGAAGAAGACCCAAAGGGACATCTCTCTCCCCCTAGCGCGCTCCCCCCGCGCACTCGGAGTCAGTATGCGTTGCTGCGGACCTTCCGCCCGAACACCGTCAGGAAAATGATCCGCAGATCGAGGAAAAGGTCCCAGTTATGAATGTAGTAGAGGTCGTGCTCGAGCCTCTTCTCCATTTTGTCGAGGGTCTGGGTCTCACCGCGCCAGCCGTTCACCTGGGCCCAGCCGGTGATGCCGGGGCGCACCTTGTGGCGCAGCATGTAGCGGTGGATCTTCGCCCGGTACATCTCGTTGTGCGCCACCGCGTGGGGGCGCGGGCCGACGATGGACATGTGGCCCGCCAGCACGTTGAAGAACTGGGGCAGCTCGTCCATCGACGTACGTCGCAGGAACGCGCCCAGTTTCGTGATGCGGCTGTCCCCCTGCTTCGCCTGGCGGACGTCGTCCCCGTCCTCGCACACCGTCATGGTGCGGAACTTGATGACGGGGATCTCGTTGCCGTTGAGACCGTAGCGTCGCTGGATGAAGAACACCGGGCCCGGTGACGTCAACTTCACGAGGACGGCGATGACCGCCATCGGCACGGCGATGAGCAGCAGGATGAACGTGCTGAGCACGATGTCCTCCAGGCGCTTCACCCAGCCGCCGAGACCCTGGAACGGCGTGTCGAGGATCGCGACCACGGGCACGTCCCCGACCATGGACCACTGCGCGTGGAGCATGTCGAAGACGAAGAAGTCCCCGACCACCAGCACCGTCGCCGTGGTGTCCGAGAGCTTCTGCACCAGCTGGCTGATGCGGGACTCGGCCCGCAGCGGCAGGGCGATGTAGACGTAGTCGATCTTCTCCTGCTTCACGTGCTGGACGAGCTCGTCGTAGCCGCCCCGGAACTCGGCGGACACGCCGGTGACCTCGTGGCGCCGCGCGGGGATGCGATCGTCGTAGAACCCCACGATGCGCATGCCCACCGCCGGATCCTTCAGCTGATCGACCAGCTTCTGAGCGACGCGCGTCATGCCCACGACGGCGACGGAGCGCGAGTTCCTGCCCCTGCGGCGGAGCTCGTGCAGAGTGAAGCGCACGACGAGCCGCGAGGCGGCGAGCAGATTCGGGACGAGCAAGAACCAGCCGAAGCTCACGACGCGCGAGAAGTCCAGTGAGCGTTTCGTGGAGAACGCCAGGAGGAGCAGGACCGGGACGGTCACTGCCCAGGTCGCCAGGGTGCGGCCCATCTCGCGCATGAGGGGCGTGCCGCGCCAGGAGCGGTACAGCCCGTTGAGCTCTGCGATGAAGTGAAAGACGATGACCGCGGCGCAGGCGGTGATCGTGTCGAGATCACGCCACTCCTGCTCGTACGCGGTCACCATCAGGTAGAGCGCAAGCACGATGAGAACGGCATCGGCGACACGCTGTCCCACCGTGACGACCGACGCGTAGCTCCGGAGAAACCCGTCTCTGATTTTTCCTTCGTTCGCCATGATCCTGTCACCTTTGCCAGAGGCGAAATGAGGCAACCCTAGTATCCGCGCGGTTCGTCCTTAGTAAATGGGTGAATGACGTCTCGCCGACAGGCCACCGAGCGGGCAGGACCCCGGTGGGCCAAGCCGGCAGCGAGCCTCTCCTCCCGGCCTCCTCCCGGCACGACGACTCCGTTGCTCGGGTTCGAGGTTCCGGGTTCGACGTTCTGGGCTCGAGGTTCCGGGTTTGGCGCTCCGGATTCGACGGAGCGGTTCGACGGTTCCAAGTCGGCTGGAGCGATCGGGAGCGATCGGCTGAAGCGGTAACGCGGGGCGGCGTTCGAGCGGCGCCCACCGCGCGTGCGGGCTCGAAGGGAGCGCCAGAGCGAGCGCGAGCGCCGCTTCGGGACGAGTGTTCGAGGGGAGATGTTTGGGAGACGTTCGGGGAAACACTCCCGGGGAAACGCGACCGCCCCCTGGAGACGCCAGGAGAACGCCGCGTCGCCTTCGCCGGAACCGCCCCTCAGACGTAGATGGTCCCCTCGCCCATCACGATGCACTGCCCCCCTACCCGCAGGCTCACCAGCTCCGATCCCGAGCGCTCATAGGCGGCGTGCAAGAAGCTTGGTCGACCGACGGCCGCCCCTTGCTGAAAAACTACTGCGTGTTCGATCGGCAGATCCGCCAAGCCGTGCCGCAGGATGTACCCGAGCAGAGGACCGACCGCGTTCTCGGAGGCGGACTCCTCCAGGACGCCATAGGCAGGGGTGAACACCCGGAGGTTCGCCAGCACGCCCGGCGCCACGTCCCGGAGCGTGAAGGTCAGAACGTTCGGCGCCTCGGAGTACCGCAGGGTCCTCTCCCAGATGCTCTCCCGCAGCTTCGCGGCGGCGAGCACCTGGGGCCCCTTCAGCGGGATGAGGAGGTAGGGGATGCCCGACCAGGCCACCTCCACCGGAGACGCGCCGAGCTGGTCGGGGCGCAGGGAGAGCAGGGCGGCGGCGGTCTCCCGCTCGGGGTACACGTTCCCGAACAGGGGCACTTCGTGGCGCACGGTGAAGACGGGCGCCGAGAACGCGACGGAGACCGGCTCCTCCGCCTGCTCCAGGACGATCCGCTCCGGCTTGGCCAACCCGTGGTGCTGCCCCCCCTGCTTGTCGAGGTGCATCGCGAAGACCGTCGCGATCATCGGCAGGCCGGCGCGAGGCAGCTCTACCGTCGGAGTGAACACGCGCACCCGAGGGCGATCCGATCCGTCTCCCGGGGGAAACACGAACACGCACTGGGGGAAGTGGAGCTCCCGGGCCACCGCCGCCATCGACAGCGTGTCCAGACCGGACGCGTCCGCGAAGACGGCGACCGCCTTGCCGGAGAAGGGCGTCTCCGCGAAGACGTTGACGATCCTGTAGGAGTACAGAGTCCTGCGCATGTTCGGAACCTTCTCGATCGCTTCGTCTCGTCTGCCCCGCCCCCCTGCTTGCCTAGGGAACTCCGACCCCGCCGGCAACCGGCCAACGACCAAGAGGAGCCGAGGGGAGGAGCGAAGGGGTCATGAGAGTCGGGACTGGGTGGACGCGACGGGGGGAGGAGCGAGACACCGGGGGAGGGGCGGAGCGTGGGGGGGGGGACGTGACTTCGCGGGCGGTGAGAGATCGGCTGCGTGGTCCAGCGGCCTGTTGGTCCCGGTAGGGCGTGGTCCCGGTAGGGCGTGGTCCCGGTAGGGCGTGGTCCCGGTAGGGCGTGATCCCGGCGGTGCAGGGCCGGCCGGAGAGCTGACCATCGGAGGGGCGGGGCGGAGGGGCGGGGCGGAGGGGCCGGCGGAGAGACCGGCGGCTGAGAGGGGCGCCGGCCGGGAAGTGGCCAGCGGGGAAACACCCGTGGGGAAACAGTGGCGCTCCAATCTTGGGGAGTCGGGGGTTCGCGGGGCTCGCTGGGTCGAGCGCCTGCGCCCGTCCCTGGTCCCCGTCCCTGGCGCCCCTCCCTGGCGCCCGAATCGTTGAGGTTGCCCGTCGGCTTCCCTGATCGGATTTTTCCGACCGGTTCTTCCAGTCTACCACAAACGACTCACGCACTTCGAGGCGGATCCATTCGGAAACGTTCGGCTCTGTGGATGGCGACGTGCACTCGCGGCGTCGACGGCGACACGGACGACCCAGCGCTGCCTGTGCGGATGGACTCAGGACGGACACGGAGCGGACATCGAACGTCGTCCGTGGAGTTCTCTGCGGGCGTCCGGGTGACCGGACAAGCTCCCCCTCGAGAGGGCGCTTGCCTGAACGCCTGAGCGCCAGACGGTATGGTTATCTGGACGGCACGCCCCCGTACGGCGCGCGCCGCGCCGCTGCGGACCCGCCCGCTGCAGACGAGGGACCACGGCGCCGACCCGGCTCGCGTGACGACCTTTCCATTTTCCCACTAGTCTCCCTCGTTGAACCGGTGCTACGAAGTGACCATGGCCCGCTCCCACGCTGTCGAGCTCGAGGAACGAGAGGAGGTCACCGAACGACCTTCCCATTTCGCCGAGCTGTCCCCCTCCTTCCAGGCGCTGCGCGGTTCACTCGACCACTTCGTCGAACAGGTACGCGAGCTCGGCCCCGCGAACACTCCCGAGCAGATCCTGCGTCTCGGCGAGCTCGTGTACGGCGTCATGAGGGCGACGGCAGCCGACTCGAGCGAGCGCGCGAAGCGTTCCTCCCTGCGACGGATCGCGGCGCACCCCGACGTGCCCTTCAAGGTGACGACCATCTGGCGCGCCGTCTCCGTCTACGAAATGTCCCTGCGGATTCCCCACCTGTTCGGTGTCGAGGGCTTGGGCATCTCGCACCTGCGGGCGGTCATCGGTCTCGATCCCGCGGATCAGGAGAGGCTCCTGACTCAAGCCGCGCGGGAACGTTGGACGAAACGTCAGCTCGAGCGCGAGGCGTCGAAGTTCCGCGACGGGAGCCGCGGGCGCCGGCCGCTCCCACAAATCACCATCTGGGCACGGGAGCTCAAGCGCACCCTCGAGCGCAGCTCCGAGCTGGACGACCTGGAGGACGTGAGCGCCGCGGCCCGCGCCGAGGCCATCGACACGCTGCGGGAGTTGGAGGCTCGCATCCAGGAGCTCTGCCAGCGCCTCGCCTGCGCCACGGAATGACGCCGTCCGCTCGCCGTCCGCTGTCGCGCGGGAGGCGCGCGTTGCACGGCGACGATGACGGTGTTAACGCCAAGCACCTGCTGCGAGCGCTCCCTCGGCGTCGCCCAGCGCCTCGCCCCGCTCCACGGCGTGAACGGCGCGCGCGGCCCCGCAGCGCAAGGACGGCGCGCATTGCACGGCGGCGATGACGGTGTTAACGCCGTGCGCCTTCTGCGTGCGCTCCGCCCCGGCGAAATCGGACTAGCCGCGGTCGCGCTCGCCCCTGCAGGAGCGTTCCCCGGAAGCGGAAATCGATGCCTAAATCTCCTCCGAGCACGCCCCCCACACTCGACATCGCCCCCGAACCCCTCCAGCGGGTGCAGGCGGCGCTCGACGACATTCGCGCGGGCAAGATGGTGATCCTCGTCGACGACGAGGATCGGGAAAACGAGGGTGACCTTTGTTTGGCCGCCGATCGGGTCACCCCCGAAGCGGTCAACTTCATGGCCCTCCATGGGCGGGGCCTCATCTGCTTGACGCTGACGGATCAGCAGGTGCGTCGCCTCGAGCTGCCGATGATGGCCGCCCCGGGACGGGTGGGCCCCCCCCTCGGCACCGCCTTCACCGTGAGCATCGAGGCCCGTCGGGGTGTGTCCACCGGCATCAGCGCGAAGGATCGGGCTCACACCATCCGCGTCGCGAGCCACCCGGAGGCGCAGCCCGACGACATCGTCGTGCCCGGGCACGTGTTCCCGTTGCAGGCCCGGCGCGGCGGCGTGCTGGTGCGCGCTGGCCAAACGGAGGGCTCGGTCGACCTCGCGCGCATGGCGGGGCTCAACCCGGCCGCCGTCATCTGCGAGATCATCAAGGACGACGGCTCGATGGCGCGCATGCCGGACCTCGAGGAGTTCGCGGAGAAGCACGGCCTGCGCATCCTCACGATCGCGGACCTGATCTCCTATCGCTTGCAGACCGAGCGCCTGGTCCGCTGCCTCGAGGAGGCGTCCCTGGTGCTCGATCAGACGCGCACGCGCTGGAAGGCGCTCGTGTACGAGAGCACGGTCGATCAGCGGCAGCTCCTGGCCCTCGTGCGGGGAGACCTCGACGGGGACGAGCCCGTGCTGTGCCGCATGCACGCGGGCGCGACCCTGGGCGACACCTTCAGCTCCACGACGAGCGAAGGGCGCGAGAACCTCCGCGAGGCGATCGAGATCATCGAGAAGGCCGGGCGCGGCGTGGTCGTGTACCTGCCGCCGCAGGGTGATCTCGCGGGGGAGCTCGCCCGCATGACGAGCGAGCGGAAGGCGGACCCCGAGGCCAGCACCGCGACGGGCGACGGCAGCCGCCCCCACGGCGGCACCCTGCGCGAGTACGGCCTCGGCGCCCAGGTGTTGCGGGATCTCGGGGTGAAGCAGATCCGTCTGCTCACCAACAACCCACGCAAGATCGCCGGCATCCATGGCTACGGGTTGAACGTCGTCGAGAGCGTGCCCCTCGTGTCGATGCGCAAGTGACTCGACGGCCGTTCTCCCGATAGCCAGCGGCGAGGCTCTCGCGAGCACCGGAGCGGAGCCCCGGGTGAAGCGAAGCTCGATCACGCGTCCGGAGTGGGACGCTCCGGGAACTCCGCGACGAAGGTGCTGCCCTGGGGCAGGTTGGGCTCCACCCAGATCTGGCCTCCGTGGGCCTCGACCGCCATACGGCAGAAGGCGAGCCCGAGGCCCCGCGTGGTGCTGCGGGCGCGCCGCGCCCCGTTGCTCACGTGCGGCTCGAAGATCTGCGCCCGATCCTCCTCGGGCACCCCGCGCCCCTGATCCCGCACGGCCAAACGCCACTGCTCCCGGCCGCGTCTCGTGAGCTCCACTCCGACCGCGCTGCCCTGGGGCGCGAAGGCGAGCGCGTTGTGGATCAGGTTCTCGAGGATCCGCTCGAGCAGGTCGGGATCCACGGAGACGCGCCCGAGCTCTCCGTCGAACACGGGCGTGAGCTCGATACCGAGCCGAAGAGCAGACGGGCGCACCCGGTGGAGCACTCGCTCGACCAGGTCCCGCACACGCACCTCCCTGCGTCGTACGGGCAAGGCGTCCACGTCGCTGACGGCGACGTCCTGGAAGTTCTTGACCAGGCGATTGACGTACAGGAGCTGATCGCAGATCTGCTCGAGCTCCCGGCGCGTGTCCTCGCTCATGTGCTCGTCGCGAAGGATGGCCTCGGAGTTGAGGATCAAGGCAGCCAGCGGGTTGTTCAGATCGTGGATCACGAAGCGGGCGAGGCGTTCGCGCTGCTGCAGCACCCTCATCATGCGGCTCTGGGCCCGGCGCAGCTCCAGGAGCACTCCCACCTGACGTGCCAGCGCCCGGAGGTGTTCTCGCTGCTCCGCGGTGAACTCGCGGGCCACGTGATCGATCACACAGATAGTGCCGAGCCGACTGCCGTCGGGCACCTCCAGGGCCACGCCCGCGTAAAAGCGGACGTGAGGGCTCGTGAGCACGAGGGGGTCGTCCGAGAACCGCGCGTCTCGACGCGCGTCGGGCACGACGAGGATCCGCTCGTCTTCGAGGATGGCGTGCGCGCAGAAGCTGTGGTCTCGCGAGGTCTCCCGGATGTCCAGGCCGACCCGGGCCTTGAACCACTGTCGTGAACGGTCCAAGAGGCTAATCAAGGCGATGGGCGTCTGACAGAGACCCGCCGCCAACCTGCAGACGTCGTCGAAGCTCTGCTCCTCCATGGTGTCGAGGATTTCGTAGGAATAGAGCGTGCGGAGACGCTCTTCCTCGTTGGGGGGAGTAGGGGCTGCGACCATGGAACTCGTCGCTCCCGTCACGTGCCCGACGAATGGGCCAGACGCGGAACGATCGACATTTCAAATCGGTCACGCGACGCGGATCCTTAGGGGACAGCGGATTTTCCCGGCCATCGCCGCCGCACGGCTCACCGCGGAGTGGCCGATGAGGTTTGACCGCCGCCTGGCCGCGGCGGGGCTCGTTCCGCCGCTCTGTCGTTCCGCCGCTCCGTTGACCGCAGGTCTGTCGTCCCGCGGCGCCGCCCGCTCCGTTCTCCGCGGGCCTGTCCTTCGCTGCAACGCCGTCGTCCGCCGCGCCGTCTTCCGCCGCGCCGTC
>JAAZAA010000245.1 GCA_012514535.1 Myxococcales bacterium
CTGTTTGGAGGTGCTCGGCCCCTCGGAGCTCGCCGCGGGGGCGAGGTGTCGGGCGGGGTAGGTTGGATGACTCCGCAACCGCTCGTAGGGCGTCACTGCCCCGGGGTGCACCACGAACCCGGCCATGGGTTCCCATAGCATGCTCGACCACCTGCGAGCCCGCCCCGCGGGCCGGAGCCCCGGCGACGCTTCCTCCCGCGCGGCCCTGCCGGCCCGGGGGCCGCGATAGACGGCACGCGTCAGGATGCCGGTGAGTAAGCCGTCGGACCCCTTTGCGACCTCCTCGGGTGGACGGTAGGACGGGGGTAGAAGTTTTCTGAGAACGGATCTTCGACCTGCATGGTCTCCAACGAGGGGAAGGCTTACTTGGAGCGCGTTTATCTCTCACCGCCACACATGGGGCCCGAGGAGCGGTCGCTCCTGCTCGAGGCGTTCGAGTCCAACTGGATCGCACCCTTGGGGCCGCACGTGGACGCCTTCGAGAAGGAGGTGGCGGAGCGGGTCGGGGTGGGGCACGCGGCGGCCCTGTCCAGCGGCACCGCGGCCCTGCATTTGGCTCTGATCCTCCTGGGGGTGGGGCGCGGGGACGAGGTGATCACCTCGACGCTCACCTTCAGCGCGACCGCCAACCCGATCACGTATCTCGGGGCGACGCCCGTGTTTCTGGACGTGGATCCGGACACCTGGCAGCTGAGCCCCGGGCTCCTCGCCGAGGAGCTGGAGGAGCGGGCGCGGCGCGGCAAGCTGCCCAAGGCCGTCATCGCCGTCGACCTCTACGGTCACTGCGCCGACTACGACCGCCTCACGGAGCTGTGCGCCCGTTACGACGTCCCCCTGGTGGAGGACGCGGCCGAGGCCCTGGGGGCCACCTACAAGGGGCGCGCCGCGGGCTCCCTGGCGACGTTCGGCGTGTTCTCCTTCAACGGAAACAAGATCATCACCACGAGCGGCGGCGGCATGTTGGTGTCCGACGACGCTCGCCGGATCGAGCAGGCGCGCTTCCTCGCGACCCAGGCGCGCGATCCGGCGCCGCACTATCAGCACTCTCACATCGGCTACAACTACCGCCTGAGCAACCTGCTGGCGGCGGTGGGCAGGGGCCAGCTGCGCGTCCTCGACGAGCGCATCGCCCAGCGACGAGCCCACAACGCGGCGTACCGTGAGGCCCTCCAGGGGTTGGCTGGCTTGAGCTTCCTCCCCGAGGCGCCCTACGGTCGCTCCAACGGCTGGCTCACGTGCATCACCCTGGATCCCCAGGAGACCGGCGTGGCCCCCGAGGACGTGCGCCTCGCCCTCGAGGCGGAGAACATCGAGTCGCGCCCCGTGTGGAAGCCGCTCCACCTGCAGCCCGTGTTCGAGGAGTGTCCGCGCCGCGGCGGCGCCGTCGCGGAGCGTCTGTTCGCGCGTGGGCTCTGCTTGCCGAGCGGCTCCAGCCTGCGGGCGGAGGACCGGCAACGAGTGGTGGATCGGATCCGCGCGCTGCTGCGCGAGGGGAGCTCTCGGACGGCGGGGGGGCAGGGCTGATGCAGATCTTCCTCGCGCGCTCACTCCGCACGGCCGTCGACCTGGCGATCCTCTCGGCGGCCTACTGGCTCGCGTTCACGCTGCGCTTCGAGGGGGCCATCCCCCTCAACATGTTCAAGCGCGCGATCTTCCTGTGGCCCTACGTGGTGGGAGGTCAGTTCGCGCTCCTCGGCTGGCTCGGCGTGACGCGCTTCTCCTGGCGGCACGTCGGGCTCTGGGAGGCGAAGCGCATCCTGACGGCGTGTTCGATCAGCCTCGCGGTGCTGCTCGCGGCGCGCTTCGGGGCGGCTCGGTTCGAGGGGGGCTACCTGCAGTACCTGCAGATCCCCGTGGGCGTGATCATCATCGACTTCGTCCTCACGTTCCTCGGCATCACCGGGGTGCGCGTGCTCCGGCGCGTCGAGGTGGAGGCCCGGTCGGCCCGCGCCCACGCGGTCCAGTCCCGCGCCGGAGTGCCGACGCTGCTCGTGGGCGCCGGGCAGGCGGGCCTGCTCGTGGCCAAGGAGCTCGCCAACTGGCGGGACCTGGGCATCCAGCCCGTCGGCTTCATCGACGACGACCCTCTGAAGGAGGGCTCGATGGTGCACGGGCTGCGGGTGCTCGGACCCTCGTCCCGGATCGAAGAGCTGGCGCGGCAGACGGGGGCGAAGCAAGCGCTCATCACCATCGCCAGCGCCGAGGGCAAGGCGATCCGGCGCATCGCGGAGCTGTGTCACGACGCCAAGCTGCCCACCAAGATCATCCCGGGCATCTACGAGATCGTGGGCGGGCACGTGAACCTGTCACGCATCCGTGACGTCGCGATCCAGGACCTGCTGGGGCGTGAGCCCGTCGAGCTCGAGGAGGAGTCCATCGAGCACGTCCTGCGTGATCGGGTGGTGCTGGTGACGGGCGCGGGGGGCAGCATCGGCAAGGAGCTCTGCCTGCAGGTGGCGCGCTTCGCCCCGCGGCGCCTGGTCGCCGTGGACCAGGGGGAGACCAGCTTGTTCTACGCGGTCCGGGAGCTGCGGCAGCGGTTCCCGGAGCTCGAGGTGATCCCCTGCATCGCGGACATCTGCGACGGCCCGCGGATGGAGCAGCTCTTCCAGGCCCACCGCCCCGAGGCCGTTTTCCACGCCGCCGCGTACAAGCACGTGGGCATGATGGAGCACAACGTCCGCGAGGCGCTGCGCAACAACGTCCTGGGGACGCGCCTCCTCGCCGACCTCGCCCACCGCAGCGGGGTCGCCCAGTTCGTCATGATCTCCACGGACAAGGCCGTGAACCCCTCCTCGGTGATGGGCGCGAGCAAACGCCTCGCGGAGATGTACGTGCAGGCCCTCTCCCAGCGGAGCGAGACCCTCTTCGTGGCCGTGCGCTTCGGCAACGTGCTCGGCTCCGCCGGGAGCGTGATCCCCCTGTTCCAGGAGCAGATCGCCAAGGGCGGCCCCGTGACGGTGACGCACCCGGACATGCGCCGTTACTTCATGACGATCGAAGAGGCGAGCCAGCTCGTCCTCCAGGCGGCGGGCATCGGGCGCGGCGGCGAGATCTTCGTGCTCGACATGGGGGAGCCGGTGAAGATCGTCGATCTGGCGCGGGACCTCATCACGCTGTCGGGGCTCCGCGTCGGCGACGACATCGAGATCGTCTTCACGGGCGCGCAGCCCGGAGAGAAGCTCTTCGAGGAGCTGTCCGTGGCGGAGGAGAAGGCGGACAAGACCCGTCACCCAAAGATCTTCGTGGGACGGATCGCGCCCCAACCGCTGGAGTGGCTGGCTGGTGAGCTGGATCGCCTGGGCGATCTGGTCAATGACCAGGTGAGCGACGCTCGGGCCCGCAGCGCTTTGGGGCGGCTGGTCCCGGAGTACGGAGAGAGCGGCGAGTCGCTGGGGGCGGAGTCGGGCCTGAAGGCGGTGCAGGCCGCCACGGCCTGATCGAAGAGACCGACCATGCGTGGACGTTTGATCACGATCTCCGGACCCGACGGCGTCGGCAAGAGCACCCAGGCCCGACTGCTCGTGGAGCGGCTCCTGCGGGAGGGGCGCCCCGCGCGAGCGTTCTGGTTCCGTCCCGGGTACTCGCACGAGCTCGACGCGGCCCGTGCCTTCGTGAGGCGCTTCTCCCGGCGAGCCCTGCCTACGGCGGATCAGGGGGAGGCGCGCGCACGAGCCTTTCGGAAGCCGGGGGTGAGCGGCGCCTGGCTGACGATGGCGCTCGCGGACACGGCGCTCCAGCTCGGCGTCAAGCTGAGGTCATGGATGGCCCGCGGCGAGACGGTCGTGTGCGATCGCTACCTGCTGGACGCCAGCCTCGACCTGGAGCTGCGCTTTCCTGCCCACCGAGAGCGGCTGCGGACGGCCTGGCGGACCCTCGACACGCTGTGTCCCCGCCCGGACGGCGCCTACGTCCTCCAGGCCTCCCCGGCCGAGGTCGAGGAGCGCTTGACGTCGAAGCACGAGCCCTTTCCGGATGACGCGGACACCCGCGTGGCGCGCCGGGAAGCGTACGACGCCATGGTGCGCGCCGGGCAGGCGACCCCCATCGACGCGGCGGGCCCGGCGAGCCAGGTCCACGAGCGGCTCTGGCTCTCCGTGCGTGAGCTGTTCGTGTGAGTTCCCGATGCGTGTGCAGGAGATGCAGCAGCGGGAGGATTTCCTCCCCATATTGAGTCGGACGCTCGAGCGGGGATTTTCCATGTGGCTCGGCGCCTCCGTCGAGGTGCACGCGGAGCCCGCCCCGGGCCGCCAGACCTGGCTCCTGCAGCCTTTCCTCAGCGCCTGCTACGTGCCCGGCGCAGACCGGCGGGTGCGGCGGTTCCTGCGCGATTCGATCGCGTTCACCGCCGTCACGCGCCGCGCCCCCCTGCAGTACGCGGGCGGCGTCGCCCTCACCACGGCCGCCGGGCTCCGTCTCGCCGGTCGCCCCTGCTTCGCCCTCACGCCGTCCCTCGAAGGCGCGGCGCACACCCTGGTCGTGCCCGGCAACTTGCGGGTCCGGCTCTTCGACTTCGCTGCGAGGCGAAGCCTGGTGCTGCTGAAGGACGGGTTCTCGAGCCAGAGCATGCGTCGGGAGGTGGAGACGCGGGCGGAGGCCGGGGCGAGCTCGCTGCCGATCCTTCGCCACGCGGACGATTGGACCTGGTTCGAAGAGCCGCTCTTCGACGGCTACGCGCTCGCGCGCTGTCCCCCGTGGCTCCCGCGGGCGGCCCTCGAGGAGCGAGCGTTCGAGATACTTCGGGCGTGGACGAGCGCGCGGCTGCGCGTCCAAGGGGTGTCCTCCTGGGCGGCGGAGAAGCTCGAGAGCGTCGAGGCTCTGTGCCAACGGTTGCCGCGCTCCCGGAGCGGATCGGGGGATCGGATCGTCCGGTTCGCGACCGCGCTCGCTCGCCAGACGTCACCTCTCGAGGAGATCACCGTGGGCCGCACCCACGGCGACTTCCAGGCGGGGAACGTGCTCGTGAGCCGCGACGGCGGTCGCGTCGTCGTGATCGATTGGGAGCACGCAGGCGAGCGCATGTGTGACTACGACCCCCTGGTCTACGAGCTCGGAGCTCGCAGGGGCCCCTCGATCATCGTCGAGCAGGTCCGACGCTTCCTCGGGGGGGAACCTTGGCGCCGCCTGGGGCACGAGGCGCTCTGGGACGTGCGGCGGCGGCGCGCGCTGCTCGCCGCGTTTCTCCTCGAAGATCTCCTGTGGTTCACGCAGGCGGATCTCGGGGGCCCCTTCACGCGGGAGTCGGCCGGCTTGCGCATGCGACTCGCGCGCTCCGACGCGCTGCTCGGCGCCCTGAGTGACCGAGGCGCGTCATGAGGATCGCTCTGAACATGGCGAACCTGCGCGGGCAGGGGAGCCGCCAGGTGGGCCAAGGCATCCATACCGGTCTTTTGGCGGCGGGCGTGGACATCGCTCACTGTTGGATCCCCGAGGTGTGGCCAGACCTCCCCGATTTTCGCGGAAACGTGAGCCGCGTGCGGAGCGGCCTGCTCCCGAAGTTGTTGGCGGACAACGTCTCGGTGCGCGCGCACCTGCGCCGCCTGGACGCTGCCTGCCTGTTCTCCCTGGGCGATACCGGGACGATCGCGCCTCCCGTCCCCCACCTCCTCCTAGTTCAGCAGGCCTTCCTCGCCTATACCTCGGAGGATCTCGACTTTCCCCTCACCGCGGCCTTCCGCGCCAAGCTCACCCTCATGAGCAAGTACTTCCAAGCTGGCCTCCCGGGAGTCACGCACTTCACGGTGCAGACCGAGGACATGAAGCGCCGCCTGGCAGCTCGCTGGGGCCTCTCGAGTGATCGCGTCTCCGTCGTCCCCAGCGCGTTGGACGACATCGTGCTGGAGTTCGCCCAGCGCGGCCGCGCGCCGGCTCCAGAGCCCTATCTTTGCTACCTGGCGAGCGCGAACTCCCACAAGAACCACGAGATCCTCGCCCCCGTCCTGGCGCGCGTCAGGAGGCACTCTCCGCGGGTGACCTGCCACTTGACGGTCCGCCCGGAGGAGGTCCCGGCGCTCTCCGCTGCCGCTCGTCGGCTCGGCGTGTTCGAGGCGTTCGTGTTCCACGGCGCCCTGAGCCGCCGCGCGTCCATGGAGCTCCTCGCGGGAGCCCGAGCCGCCATCATCCCGTCGAAGCTCGAGTCCTTCGGGCTCCCCTACTACGAAGCGCTGGCGCTCGGAGTGCCGGTAATCGCAGCAGACCGTCCCTTCGCGAGGGAGGCGTGCGGCGACGCGGCGCTGTACGCGGGCGCGGACGACGCAGCGTCGTTCGCCGAGCACGTCGGCGCGGTCTTGGACGGGAAGTGCGCCACGCTCGGAAGTTCGGGGCAGGAGCGGTTCCGGTGCGTCCGACAGGACTGGCACCAGGTCGGCGAGAGGTACTCGCGGTTGGCGGAGGCGATTTGTTGATGGCTCAGTTCTCATTCCCGAACCAGGAGGCCGTTCTGAGGAACGCCTCGGATCCGCTCCGTCAGGCGAGCTTGGCGGCCATGGCGGCGACGAACCGCGCCCAGAACCTCGAGCTCGTGCGGAGAGGCATCCGCGGGCGTGAAGACGAATGGCTCGACTTCGCCGAGCGCAACCGCATCGGGTCCATCGCCGCTCACGCGCTGCTCGACCTGGGCCATGAAGCGACCCACGACCGCGCCAAGGAGCTCCATGAACGCGAGCGCGGGCGCATGGACGTCCTGCTCGACGAGCTCGATACGTTGGCGGAGCGCCTCGACCGCGAAGGCATTCAGCTCGTGGCTCTGAAGAACGCCGGTATCGCCCGCGGGATCTTTCCTTGTGCTGGTTGTTGCCCGATGGGCGACATCGACGTGCTGGTCGACAGGAGTCGGTTTCGGGAGGCGCACGCCCTCCTGCTGGAGCAGGGGTTTCACCTGCGCACTCGGTCCCAGGTCGAGGCTGCGGACCTCGAAGAGGGGTTCAAGCACGGCGGCACGGAGTATCACAAGAAGATCGGGGACCACGAAGTTTGGTTCGAGCTTCAGTGGCGCGCCGTGGCGGGGCGACTCATCCAGCCAGATCGAGAGCCAGCGACGAGCACGCTGCTCGAACGCTCGGTTCCCATCGACGGGACGAAGGTCCGTCTGCTCTCGCCCGCGGACAATCTGCTGCAGGTCGCCTTACACACCGCCAAGCACTCTTACGTCAGGGCGCCGGGGCTGAGACTGCACACCGACGTCGACCGCCTCGTGCAGTTCGCGCCGCCCGAGTGGTCGGAGTTCTTGGGGCTGGTCGAGGGGCTTCGCGTCAAAACGGCCGTGTACTGGTCCTTGGTGCTTGCTGGCATCCTCCTCGGGACCCCCATCCCGGACGAGGTGCTCGCCCCGCTCGCGCCGTCGCAGGCCCGTCAGAGAGTTTTCTGCGCCTGGCTCCGGCGGGCGGATCTCTTCGAACCCGATGAGGTGAAGTTCTCCCGGTTGGAGATGATCGGGTTCCACTCCGTCCTCTTCGACGACCCCGTCGACCTGGTGGCGAGCGCCGTCGGGGTGCGCCGGGAGGAGGTGCGCTGGGCGGGGCTGCCAGGGCTGATTCGACCTGGCATCTCGCGGAGCTGGGACTTGCTGAGGCGGTATCAGATATGACCCTGCGGGTTCTCTTTGGGTCGTCCGTGGGGGGCGGGCCGCTCGCCCGCCTCGTCCCTCAGCTCGAGGAGCTCGGCGTACGAGCAGAGCTCGCGCACATGTACTCTCCCGAGAGGTGGCGCTCACTGGCACAGAAGGGCCGCTGGGGGCGCGCTTGGGCCCGGCTCTCGACGCACGTCGCGTTCCCCGCCTGGTTCCTGCTTCAGGCCATCCGGAAGCCGGGGTGGGTCCTCGTCCCCACGACCAACCCTCCCAACCTGCCCCTGGTAGCCGTGCTGCTCCGCCACCTGCACGGCAGTCGCGTCGTACCGCTGGTGTATGACCTCTACCCGGACGCGCTGGAGGCGGGCGGGCTCCTCGAGCGGACCAGCTTGGTGTCGACTCTCTACGCGGCCAGCAACCGGTACTGGATGCGGCGCTCCAGCGCGTTGGTCTTCATCGGAAGGTCGATGGAAGAGCACTGCATCGCGCGGTACGGTGCGCCGGCGCTCCATACGGTGCTGGAGACGGGGGCGGATCCCCAGGAGCTCGCTCCAGCGGCAGGGCGAGAGCGTGACGTCGTCGTCTCCTATGTCGGCAACCTCGGCGCCATGCATGAGTGGGAGACACTCGCGGGTGCTCTCTCGGTCCTCGACGACGAGCTGGTCGCCAAGGGCGTGCGTGTGGTCATCGCCGCCGCCGGCGCGGGAGCGGAGCGTCTGGCGGCCTCCACGGCGCACTGCCGCGCAGTTCGCCATGGCCCCCCTCTGGGGGACGTGGAATGGAGGGAGCTGATGACGAGCTCGCAGCTCTCCCTCGTCACCTTGAAGGAGAGCGCCGCTCACACTTGCGTGCCGAGCAAGGCGTACAGCGCGCTGGCGGCGGGTTCGGCGCTCATCGCGGTCGCGCCCGAACGGTCGGACCTGGCTGCCCTCGTGCGACGGCACCGATGCGGTGCCGTGGTGAGCCCGGGCGACGTCGATGGCCTCGTGGACGCGTTGCGGCAGTTCGTCGACGACCCCGCGCGGCTCGACGAGGCCCGGCGACGAGCCCGCGCCGCCGCGGTCGAGGCGTACGGAATCCGTCGCTTGGCCGAACGTTGGGAGTCCTTCCTGCGCTCGGTCCCCGCGCCCTCCCAGCCTTGGTATCCGGTGATGAAGCGCGCCTTGGACGTCATCGTCGCGGGGGGAACGCTGATCACCCTCTCGCCCTTGCTGGCTGCCATCGCGGCCGCGGTCGGGGTGACCATGGGGCGCCCGATCTTGTTCTCCCAGGAGCGACCGGGCGTTCACGGACGTACCTTCAGGTTGCTCAAGTTCCGGACGATGCGAACCGCTGGTCCTGGAGAGCTGGGGCCGGAAGCGGACGCAGCGCGTCTCACCCGGCTGGGGAAGCTGCTGCGTTCGACGAGCCTCGACGAGCTGCCGAGCCTCATCAACGTCTTGCGCGGTGAGATGAGCTTGGTCGGGCCCCGACCACTGCTCGTGCGGTATCTCCGACGCTACACCAGGGAGCAGGCACGCCGGCACGACGTGGTGCCCGGGCTCACCGGGTGGGCTCAGGTGAACGGGCGAAACGCGCTGAGCTGGAAGGAGAAGTTCGATCTCGACGTGTGGTACGTCGACCACAGGAGCTTCCTCCTGGACCTCCACATCCTCTTCCGGACTGCGCTCACCGTGCTCAGGCGCGACGGCATCAGCCAGGACGGTCATGTCACGATGCCCGAGTTCATGGGAACGGAGGAGATCGCCGCATGAATGTGTTGCTCTCGTCGGCGGGGCGCCGAGTCGCGTTGCTCGACATCTTTCGTCAGGCGCAGCGCAGCATCGGCTGCGGCGGTCGGGTGTTCGCGGCGGACATGAGCGTCTACGCGTCGGCCTTTCACGCGGCGGACGACGCCTTCGTCGTCCCCCGGTGCACCCACCCCGAGTTCATCCCCACGATCCTCGAGGAGTGTGTACGACGAGACGTTCGCCTGGTGATTCCGACGATCGACACGGAGCTCCCAGCCTACGCCGCGGCACGGGCGGACTTCGAGGCTGCCGGCATCCTCGTGGCGGTCTCGTCCCCCGAGACGATCCGTATCGCGGCCGACAAGGTCCTCACGCACGAGTGGTTGGTGCGCTCGGGGCTGCCGACGGTGCGCCAGGCGAGCCTGCAGGAAGCGCGTGCCGCCTCGGAAGGGTGGCCCCTGCCTGCGATCGCCAAACCGAGAGCAGGGAGCTCGGCGATCGGCGTAACTCTGGTTCGCAGCAAGGAAGAGCTGGACGCCCTTGGCGACCGAAGCGACTACATCCTGCAGGAGCTCGCGGGAGGCGAGGAGTATACGGTCGACTTCTGGGTCGACCGCTCTGGGGTGTGCCGCTCAGCGATCCCACGCAAACGCCTCGAGGTCCGCGCGGGAGAGGTCAGTAAGGCCGTGACCGCACGGCGCGACGAACTCCTGGAGACCACCTTCGCCGTGGCGCGGGCGCTGCCCGAACCCTTCGGGGTCCTGAACGTACAGATGTTCCTGGACCCCGACTCGGGCAGGGTCGCGATCATCGAGGTCAACCCGCGCTTCGGTGGGGGCTATCCCCTCGCATGGGAAGCCGGAGCGCGGTACGCGGAGTGGCTCATGCGCGATCTGCTCGAGCTCCCGATCGACGCCGCGCCCATGGGCTGGCGCGACGGGCTGGTGATGCTCCGCTACGACGCAGCGGTCTTCTTCGAGGAGCGACCATGACGGGCGTTCAATGCGTCGTCTTCGACATCGACGACACGCTCTACCTGGAGCGTGACTACGTGCGGAGCGGGTTCCACGCAGTCGGCGAGCACCTCCGGAGGACGCACGGCGTCGACGGGTTCTCCCGACGTGCATGGGAGCTGTTCGAGTCCGGGCACCGAGGGAGTACGTTCGACGTGGTGCTCGCCGAGCTCGGTCTGCCCGAAGCGCTCGTCCCCGGCCTGGTCCGGGTCTACCGAGAGCACGAACCCGACATCGAGCTCCTCCCGGATGCGCGGGAGGCTCTCGGCACTCTCAGTCGATACGTTCACCTCGCTGTGATTTCGGATGGTCCGGAACAGAGCCAACGGGAAAAGGCGAAGGCCCTGGGGCTCGAACGTTGGTGCGATCCTATTGTTCTGACCGCGCGCTACGGACGCGAGTTCGGAAAGCCGCACCCCCGTGCATTCGAGGAAGTCGAGGGTTCCGTAAGATTAGCCGGAGCTTCATGCGCCTATATTGCTGATAATCCATCAAAAGACTTCATTGCGCCAAAGGCTCTTGGTTGGCGGTGTCTGCGGGTGCGGAGGCCCGGGGGACTGCATCACGCTGTCGACGGTTGCGGTGGGGCTGACCTAGTCGTGGATCGTTTGGATCTGCGCTTTTTCGAGGAATGGCTCGGCCTGTTGACGTCCTGAGGGGCCTGCGGGCGTCGCACCTTGGCTCCGTTGTTCTCGCGGGGGCATCCGTGGCGCTTTGCGAACTCCTCGAGATGCTCGCTCTCGGTCACGGCGCATCCCTAGTCGGCGTCAATGGGCTCGTTGTACTGATCTCATCGGTCGTGGTGCTGGCCGCTTTGGCCAGCGTATCAGCGACATCCATAGACATCGCGGTGCGTTGTATCGGGCCTGGAGGTGCCCGGTCAGAAGCGATCTGGCTGGGTGCAACGTTTGGTCTGATGGTCCTTTTGTCATGGGTCGCCATCGTGCCTCGATATAGTGTGGTTCAGCTCGGTCCAACGGCATGGCAGTTGTTGTTGAGTATCCCGGTGGCCATCGCAGTCGCTCTGGGAGTCACGAGAGCTTTCGTCCGTTGGCCAGGATTGCTCCGTTGGGCGGCGTTGTCGTGCCTAGTTGGCGGCTACGTTTTGCTCTCGAGGTACCTGTACGAGTTCTCCCGGTACGGCGCCATGAGGTTCCTGCACGGCGTGGGGGTTGCTGCATTTCTCGCGCTGCTCGTAAAGTGCTTCGGGCCACTGGGGACTGCTCCTTCATGGGGTGCGCTCGCAAAGCGGCTTCTGTTGTCTGTTGCTGGGCTAATCGTTGGTTGCTGGGTGTTGTTATTGTTCTCCAACAACACGGTGCGAGTTCTGTTGTTCGAGCGTACGGCTTTCGTTCACCGCGGGATCGCTGCGGTCACCGAAGTTGTCCCCCCGCCCAAGCGTGGGAACTCTTTGATGGGTCAATGTGCCACGCGGAGGGTGCGGAGTTCAGTTGCGGAACACGCAGCATCGACAAGCGTCAACGTTCGGGGGGTGTTGCTGGTCATCGTCGATTCACTTCGCGCTGATAGGATCGGTAAGCTGCGTTCAGGGCGTCCAGTGGCTCCGAGGCTCGAAGCACTCGCTGATCAGTCGACCCAGTTCGTGAGCGCCTATGCGAGCTTTCCGGGTACGTCCGAGTCTGTGCGCGCGATGGTGGAGGGAACCTATTGGCCTCGCGCCGACCGTCGCGATGCTCCCTTGGATCTCGGGGCAATCCTTGAAAATGCTGGTGTAGCGAGGCGCGCGATCATAGCGCACAAGAACCTCGGGACTGCTTTGGGAGATTCCTTCGAGTTGGACGCACGGTACGTGGAGGAGCGCTTGCCCGAAGGCAAGAAGGCGCGGACGTCGGCGCTCGTGGCTCGCGCAACATTGGACGCTCTCAGGCGTATGGTTTTAGGGCACGAGCGCTTCGTGCTCGCGAGCCACTTCTACGACCCCCACGCACACTACGTCACGAACGAA
>JAAZAA010000246.1 GCA_012514535.1 Myxococcales bacterium
AAGGACGCCGGGGTCACCGAGGAGAGCGACGAGGGGGCCACGGTGTTCCGGCGGGTCGCCGAGGACGCGCTGCGTCAGGTGGCCAGTCTGCTGAGCAGCGCCCTGGGGCAGATGCGGGACGAGGACGTGCGGCGGCTCGACGCGGTGGCGGAGCTGCTGAGCACGAGCGAGTGTCGCCGGGCCTTCTTGGAGACCTACCTGGGCGCCACGGAGGCGACCCCCTGTGGCCGCTGCGACGTGTGTGCGTCCGGGGCGCGCGTCACCGAAGGAGCGCGAACCGCCGTGAGGAAGGGCGCGGAGCCGCCAACGTCGGCGGCGCAGTCGCCAGCAGCAGAGGTGCCCGCGCGGCGCCGTGCCGCGGCGCGGACGTGGAGCGTGTCGTCCCCGTCCGTCGAGACGTTGCGCGTCGCCACGCCCACCGTGACGGCGCGGACGCCCCGGCGCGCGCTGCCGCGCTGAGTGAGCGCGGCCGTCCCGGGCGCCCCCAGGCGCCCTCCGAACGAGCGCGTTTCGAGGTCCGGGTGCGGCGCTCGGGTGCGGCGTTCCGGTGCTCGGCCGGCATTCGAAAATGGGGCTGCTAGGCTTGCTCCATGGCCCCGCGACTTGGACGAGGCCCGCTCGCCGCGGAGCTTCATCAGCTATCGCTCACCCTCTTGGACGAGTGCCTGGCGTTCCTGGAGGATGGACACCCGGAGTTCCCGGTCACCTTGCACGAGTGTCGCAAGCGTCTCAAGCGCTTGCGGGGGATCCTCCGGGGCTGCCGCCCGGGTCTGCGCAAGCGCAGGTACACCGAGCAAGATCGGCTGCTCCGGGACGCCGCTCGGCTCCTCTCCTCCTGGCGGGCGCAGATCGCCCAGGCGGGAGCGCTGCGTCGGCTCGCCGCGCACTTCGGTCTCCCCGAGCCTCGCACCCCCGAGGAGTGGGCGAGCGCCGCGGCAGCGGAGAACGCGGCCGCCCTGGAGCTCGACAGCGCCGTCGCGCGCCGTGCCGCGGCGAGCCTGCTCGAGCGCAGTCGGGAGGAGGTGCACACCTGGTTCGACGTCTCGGATCTTCCCGAGACCTTTGCTCGGGGCGTGCGCGCCGAGTGGCGCCGCGCGCAGCGCGGCTACCACGCGTCCCTGCGTCGTCCGGACGCCGACGTGCTCCACGAGTGGCGTAAACACGTCAAGTATCACCTCCACCACGTCCAGCTCCTGCGGCGGAAGGGCCACGACCACGAGGCCCGCATCCGAGAGCTGAAGGAGCTCGGCGAGCTCCTCGGCGACGCGCACGATCTCGCCGAGGTGAGGCAGCTGCTGCCGGCGCAGGAAGCCGAGGCGCCGCGCTGGAACGCGCTGCTCCGGGCGCGGGAGGCAGAGCTGAACCTGATGGCGCTCGAGCGGGGCGGCCCCCTCTTCACGGAGTTTCCCGCCGAGCTGGCGACGCAGATCCGGCGTTGGGGCTGATCAATCCCCGAGGCGGTCGATGACCGCCTGGGTGAACTCGCGCGTCCCGAGGTCGCCCCCCAGATCCCGGGTCTTCTGCCCCTCGGCGAAGGCGCGGGTGTAGGCGCGTCGGATGCGGGTGGCGGCCTCCTGGCACCGCGGGTCCTGCCGCCTCTCTGCCAGGTGCTGGAGCATCATGGTGCTGCTCATGAGCAGCGACGTCGGGTTGGCGAGGTTCTTCCCGGCGATGTCCGGGGCCGAGCCGTGCACGGCTTCGAAGACCGCGTCGTCGTCCCCGATGTTCGCGCCTGGGGCGACACCGAGGCCGCCCACGAGCCCCGCGCACAGATCGGACACGATGTCCCCGTAGAGGTTCTCGCAGAGGATGATGTCGAACTGGGAGGGGTCCTGGACGATGCGCATGTGCGCGGCGTCGATGATCACCTCTTCGTAGGCGATGTTCCGATAGTCCCGCGTGTGCACCTGGCGGGCCGCCTCCAGGAGCATGCCGTCGCTCAGCTTCATGATGTTCGCCTTGTGGAACACCGAGACCTTCTTGCGCTTGCTCTGGGTGGCGTAGCGGAAGGTCCACCGGGCGATGCGCTCGCAGGCGGCGCGCGTCGCGACCTTCATCGACACGACCACGCCGTCGGTGATCAAGTTCTCGATGCCGCTGTACAGGCCCTCGGTGTTCTCGCGGACCACCACGAGGTCGACGTCCTCGAACCGCGTGTGGATGCCCTCCACCGAGTGCACGGGGCGCAGGGCGGCGTAGAGATTGAGCTCGCGGCGCAGCGCGACGTTCACGGAGCTGAAGCCGTGTCCCACCGGGGTCGTGCACGGCCCCTTGAGGGCGACGTGGTGCTCACGGATGGTGGCGAGCGTCTCCTCGGGGAGCACGTCCTCGCTGCCTTGCTCCAACGCCGCGAGGCCCGCTTGGCGCACGACGAACTCGAGGGGCGCCTCCGCCGCCCGCAGGATGCTCAGCACGGCATCGCTCACCTCTGGACCAATGCCATCCCCGGGAATCAGCACGACCGTGTGGGTAGTCATACTTTCTCCCTAACTCACCCATGTGTCGGGAAAAAGTCTCGAGCCCTCTCCTGCTCCCGAAGGGCGAGGCCGTGACGCAACTCCGTCAGCAGTGATTCGGCCGCGCGGACGACCCTCGGGCGCTGCTGGTCGAGCCACCGGGTGATGGCGGCGAGCTCGGTCGGGTTGGGTTCGAGCCGAGGGCGTCCCTCCAGGGCGCGGGCGAGCCGCTGGGCGATGCGCTCGGGATCTCCCTCGTGGAGGGAGACGCCACGCCCGTGCAGGCGCGCAGTGAGCCAGAGGAAACCTTCCGCTGCCCTGGTATCTCTCCAGGATAGCTCGCGCGCCGCGTCTCGGGCGTGCTCGAGGGCGGCGAGGTAGCAGCGGCGGTAGGCGTCCTGGTCGGCGAGCACGGCGTCCAGCAGCAGCTCCGTGCCGAGGTGGGCCGCGGCGCGGGCGGGCCCACGTCCCACACCGCCTGCGCGCAGCTCACGTAAGCCCGTCAAGTTGAGCGCGCCGAAGGTGGGGCAGTCGTGGAAGACGGCGTCCGTGTCGTGATGAAAGCTCAACCCCGCCCGCAGAGGCTCGCTCGCGGCGTCGGGGCAGACGGTGCGGAGCATCGCCGCGAAATCCGGGAGCATCGCGCCCAGCACGAAATCGGCGTCCCGGCGGCGCTCGGAGGCGATGGCGGCGTGTCCGAAGTAGTTCACCCGATCCCCTTGTAGCAGGGCAGTGGCGTTGTGGCCTCGAAGGTGATTACTTCGGACGGGCATGCTGGAGGAACGTACTTGGACCGCTCGGCTCAGGACGGACGCCCCCCTCGCGCCCTCCGTGCGCCACTTGAGCTTCGAGGTGGACGCCCCCCGCGGGTTCCACTGGCTCCCCGGGCAGTACGTGGAGCTCTTCGACTTGGAGGCCCCGGAGCGACGCTTCGCCTACTCGGTGGCGAGCGCGGAGCGTCCGTCGTCGCCGGGGCGGTTCGAGCTCGCGGTGCGCCGTGGCGGGGCCGCGTCGATCATCGAGGAGCTCCGCCCCGAGGATCGGATCGGCGTGGCGGAACCTCGGGGAGCGTTCGTGCGGCCCGGGGACACGCTGGCGCCAGCGGTGCTCGTGGCCAACGGCACGGGGGTGGCCCCGATGCGCGCGATGATCCAGAGCGCGTTCGCCCATGCCGGGACCGCCAGGCTGCTGTTGTTGTTCGGCTGTCGCTCGGAGGCCGATCTGCTCTGGGGCGAGGAGCTGACGGAGCTGGCGCAGGATCCGCGCTTCGTGTTCATGCCCACGCTCTCGCGCCCCGGCCCGGAGTGGCGGGGGCGTCGAGGTTACGTGCAGGCGCACGTCGACGAGCTCGAGAGCGCGGTGCGCGATGCGGACGTGTTCGTGTGTGGCTCCCGGGATATGGTCTCCGAGGTGAGCGACCGGCTCCGACAGCTGGGCGTGGCCGAGGAACGCCTCCTCATCGAGAGCTACTGATCGCGCCGGGTTCGGAGCCGGGGCGCGCTTCGTTCACGCTCCGGCTCCGTCCAGGCTCCGTTCAGGCTGCGCTGCGTTCAGGCTGCGCTGCGACTCAGGGGCACGATGACGTGCAGGCCCAGGCGCTCGCACTCGCTGGCGAGGGTCGTCGCGCTCGGTCGCTCGCGATCGAGCAGCTCGCACAGCTCCGCCGCCGCGGCGCCGAGCTCGCGGGCGGTGGGCAGGTTCGAAGGAAGGGAGTGCACACGGCAGCGTGCGCGAGCCAGGCGGTAAGCCGCGCGGGTCAAGCAGCCCGAGTGCTCGAGCAGTTGGTGATAACCGTCGGCGGTCTCCAGCAGGTGCCGGAGCCATTCGGAGGGGCGATGGTCCTCGAGGTAGTCGTTCATCTCGGTTCTCGTGAGGAAGCGATGGGTGCGCCGCGCTCGGCCGCGCGGAGGACGTGTCCACCGGCGGTGAGTCGCGGGCGAAGGAGGGCGACACCCATGTTCCGATACACCATGACACCGGCCGCGCGGGCCCGCCACGCGCACACCTCGTGCGTGGGTAGGTAGAGACGGACAGGAGCGTCTTCAGAGAAGCGTCTTCAGAGAAGCGCCTTCAGAGAAACGCGGCCTCGTTGCGGCGCAGCACGGTCCGCGCGCCGAAATCCGCGACGAGCCACAGGTGCTCCGGCTGCCCATGGACGAGCTCGAGGGTGCGCTCCTCCCCCGGCACGAGATCGACGTAGTTGTCGTCCCAGAGTACCGGCGCTTCGTAGGACTCCAGCCCGACGCGGAGGCGCCACGCCTTGGACACCAGGTGGACGCGATCGTTCCGCCAGATCGCCCGGAGGGTGCCGGCACGCGCCGCGTCGGGCGCGTCTCCCGTGAGCCGGAGGAGGCGTCGCGGGGCCAGATAGCGGATCTCGCGCAGCTCTCGCGGCTGGCCCTCTTCGGTCAGGGATCGCGTCGACGTCTCGGGACGTACGTCGTCTCGCACGCGGTGCGTCGACGTGGCGACCAGCGCGTACCGCCGGCGATCCCAGCGCTCGTCCAGTTCCGGGATCTCGGCGAGGGCCGGGATCTCGGCGAGGGGCGGGAGCTCGGGGAGGGAGAGCGTGACCGCTGCGATGGCCCCGGGCCCGCGCAGCTGGATCGTTTCGGTGCGCTCACCGACGGACGCGCCGGTGGCGAGATCGCGCAGGGAGAGGGTCACGGAGCCCTCGAGCTCGCCGGCGCGATCCAGGCTGACGTGCAGCGCGAAGCTCTGCTCCGACCCGTCGACGGGCTCGATGGCGAGGAGGACGTCCGCGAAGGCGCGGCGCGCCGCATAGAAGGCCTGCTTCGGGCGTCGATACCAGTCCACGAGCGCCCAGCACACGCTTGGCCAGGCGCTGGTGTAGTTCCAGAGGATCACCCCACCGGAGCCCTGGACGCGGTGCCGTCGGATCACGCTCGCGACGGTGTCGGCCTGCAGGGCCTGGGACGCGGCGATGAAGGCGTCGAGGTTGCGCGGGAAGGCGTAGTCCGCGCTGCGCGACAGGAGCTTGTCCAGCTGGGCGCCGTGGCGCGCGAGCAGGGCGCCGGGGCTCGGGCCGTGGGGCGCGCCGACGGCGCCGGGCGACCAGAGATCCTCGACGGGGAGGAACGTCTCCAGGCTCTCGCGCTGGGGGAGCGACTGGGCGCCGCACTCGGAGCAGAAGAGCGCCCCGTCTCCGGGACGGTCCACCTCTCGCCACCCGTACCACACGTCCCAGTCGTGCCGATCGCCCTCGCGTGGACCGTTCGGCGGCTCCTCGGGGGACACGCTGGCGGGGCTGCTGGGCCAGTAGGGCCGCTCGGGGTCGAGGCGCGCGAGCACGTCCGGCAGAATTTCGTAGAAGAGCGGGTGGCGACGCAGCTCGGGGTGCTCACGAACCGCCAACACTTCCCCCTCGTTGTTCCCACACCAGAGGGCGACGCTGGGGTGGCTGCGCAGGCGCCGGATCACGTCCTCGGCCTCGAGGCGGGCCTCGTCCAGGAAGCGCTCGTCGGTCGGGTACACCCCGCACGCGTAGGGGAAGTCCTGCCAGACCAGGAGCCCGAGCTCGTCGCAGGCGTCGTAGAAGGCGCGGCGCTCGACGATGCCGCCCCCCCAGACGCGCACGAGGTTGACCCCGCCCGCGATCAACAGCTCCAGATACGCCCGGAGCTCCGCGTCGCTGGTGCGCGTGTGGAGAAGATCCATCGGGATCCAGTTCTCGCCGCGGACGAACAGCGGCTCGCCGTTCACGACCAGGCGGAAGGCGGGTGCGGCGCTCGTTCCGAGATCGAGGGCGACGCTGCGGATGCCGACGCGCCCCTGGAGCACGTGGACGATCCGGCCGTCTCGCCTGACACGGAGCTCCCCCGTGTACAGATGCGCGGGGCCTCGCTCGCGGGGGTGCCAGCGCCGCGCGGCGGGCAAGGTGCTGGTCAGGGTCAGCGTCTGGGAGTGTCCGGCGTGGAACACGGCGTGTTCGCGGACCTGCTCCTCACCATCCAGGAACAGGGCGACCTCCCCTTCGAAGCTCTCGTGGGGCATGTACTCGGCTCGCGCCGTGATCGTGCCGCCCGTCTCGGCGATGGGTTGTCCCGACAGCCAGAGATCGTCCGCGAACACCCCGCGGCTCAGTTCCAACCTGACGGGGCCGGCGATGCCGACGGTGGGCACGCGGGGGGCCCAATCCCAGCCGAAGCTCATCGCGGACTTGCGCACGTAGAGGCGCTCCCCCGGCGCGTTCCAGTGGGGCAGCTCGGGTCCGGCGCGCCGTAGGGTGGCAGGCCAGCTCGCGTCGAAGGCGATGGCGATCCAGTTGTCTCCCGGCCGCAGGACGTCGGAGACGTCGACGAACAGGCGGCGGAACTGGTTCTCGTGGCGCGCCACACACCGACCGTTGACGAACACGGTCGCGAAGGTGTCGAGGGAGTCGAAGACGATGCGCGCCCGGGTGGCTCCGTCGAGATCTTCGGGCCGGAGGATCACGCGCCGGACGTAGACGAAGTCCTGCTCTTCGATGAAGCGCGCCGCGGCTGCCCGATCGGCGAAGTAGGGATCCGGGATGCGCCCGGCGCGCAGCAAGTCCTCGGTGACGAGGCCAGGCACGGTGGCGGGCAGCCATCCGGCGGGCGAGGTGCCGCGCAGGCTCACTTCGGCTGCCCGACGTTCCCCCGAGCGGTGCGGGAACGCGCGGAACGTCCAGCTCGCGTCGGCCAGATCGTAGGGCTCGAACTCCTCCCGGGGCGCCGCGGAGCGCCCGTGATCTCCACCCACCATCACGGGAGAGTATGGACCTGGCGGGCCACTCCATCACCCGCGGAGCGAACCGGCCCCGTCGCCTGGGCGTTGGAAGAGCCGGGAGTTCGCGGATAAGCTGCCCGCATGGACGCCGTCCGGGTGGATCGTTGGCTGTGCGCGGCGCGCATCTTCAAGTCGAGGACGGCCGCCCAGGACGCCTGCGTGGGCGGCCACGTCCGCGTCAACCAACATGCGGTGCGGGCGAGCCATCTGCTCCGGGTGGGCGATCGCGTCGAAGCGTCGGCTCCGCGCGGTCGCGTGGTGCTGATCGTGGTGGCGCTCGCCGACAAACGCCTGTCCCCACCCGCGGCGCGACTCCTCTACGAGGATCACTCGCCGCCCCCGCCTCCCCCGGAGCCGAAGATCGGCGTGCGCGATCGAGGCGCGGGGCGCCCGACGAAGGCGGACCGCCGCCAGCTCGAGCGGCTGCGGGGTGGGTGAGCTGGGATGGGGGGGTGAGCTGGGATGGTCACCCCGAGGGCTCTACTCGACCTCTTCGTCGGGGACGTCGAGGGGCGGCGCGTTGGCGTTCTGCCCGTCGTCTTCGGGGGGGCGCGCCGGCTGCGCGGAGTCGTCCGCGGGCTGCTCGGGGGCCTCGCTCGCGGCGGCCGCCTCGGGAGGTTCGGTGTTCGCTTCCGCCGGCGCCGCGAGGCCACGTCGATTCGGACCGAAGGGGCGCCCCGCCACCGCGGAGGCGTGCCGGGCCGCGCGCGTCGCGGCGCGTGCGGCGGCGGCCTGCCCTTCGCTCCAACGACGCTCCTCCTCTTCCGTGCGCTGCACCATCTCGACCTGCGCGACGGCCTCGTCTTCGGTCTCGGGCGGGGTCGGTCGCGCGGGCGGTGCGTCCGCGCGGATCACGGGAGAGAACCCGCGACGTCGTTCCGCACGGGGCGCGCGCGGCGCGGGTGCGGAGGAACGCGTGGGGCGCGCCGCCGGCTCGTCGTTCTCCGCGGCGGGCTCGACGTCGGTGTCCGGAGAGGGCGCGACCGTAGTCGTCAGCGACGGCGTCCGCCGCGCGGGCGGCTCGAGGACGTCGCCGAAGCGCTCGGGCACCAGGGTGGCCATGCCGATGACGAGCGTGGCGGTGCCTCCCGTGAGCCCCGCGAGCGGAGTCCATCGCCATCGAGCGATCGCCAGGAGTCGTTCCACCGCCGACATGTGTGCGCCAAAGCTTGACCCGGACCCGCGCGGAGGGAAAGAGGGGAGCGGGGGGCGCATCTCCGCCGGGGCGCCAGCGTCGCCTCCTCGAGGGGGGCCCGTTCAGGGCGCGCCTGCGCCGGGTCCGGCGCCGCCTGGGCGGGGGCGGAGCCGTGGACGGGCGGGGATCTCAGCCCCCCGAGAAGGCGTCTTCGGCCGAGGGGTCGGGAGGTGTGGCGTCCTCTCGATCCTCGAGGTACCCCGCCGGGAGGCTGACCTTTTGGGTCCCGGCGGTCTTCCCGCGGGGGACCCGCATCGCGCCCGGGGGGAACGGCTCGCTTCGGTCGACGTCCGCCACCAGGGCCTCCAGCTCCGCCAGGGTCCTGGCTTGCATGAAGCTCTGGCGCAGGCGGGCGCTGCCGCGGAAGCCCTTCGTGTACCAGGTGGTGTGCCGTCGGAAGGCGGGGATGGCGTGCTCTTCACCCATCCAGCTGCAGAGCAAGCGCGCGTGCTCGAGCATCGTGTCGATCACCTCGCCCAGGGTCGGCGGATCGCTCGGAGTTCGTCCCTGGAACACGTCCGCCAAGTCCCGGAAGAGCCAGGGCCGGCCGAGGCAGCCGCGCCCGACGATCACGCCGTCGCAGCCCGTCGTGCGCATCATGCGCAGGGCGTCCTGGGCCTCCCAAATGTCTCCGTTCCCGAGCACCGGGATCCGCACGAGGCTCTTCAGCTCGGCGATGTGCTCCCAGCGGGCGACGCCGTCGTACAGCTGGGCGGCGGTGCGCGCGTGCAGCCCGACCGCCGCGCAGCCCTCCTCTTCCCCCACGCGGCCAGCGTCGCGGAAGGTGATGAGCTCATCGTCGATGCCGAGGCGGAACTTGATGGTGACGGGCACCTGCTGCCCGTTGCTGCCCGCGGCCTGGACGGCTGCGCGGACGATGGCGGCGAGCAGTCGTGGCTTGACGGGGATCGCCGAGCCTCCGCCGCGCCGGGTCACCTTGGGGACGGGGCAGCCGAAGTTCATGTCGATGTGGTCGACGCGCCCTTCGCCGACCAGGCGCCGGACGGCGCCGTCCACGTAGTGGGGATCCACCCCGTAGAGCTGGAGGCTCCGGGGCGTCTCGTCGGGGCCGAAGTCTGCCAGGCGCAGGGTCTTCTGGTTGCCCTCCACCAGGGGGCGGGCGGTGATCATCTCACTGACGTACAGCCCCGCCCCGAAGCGACGGCACAGGGCGCGGAACGGGTAGTTCGTGACGCCCGCCATCGGGGCGAGCACGACGGGCGGCCAGACGCGGAGCGGGCCGAGCTGCAGGGCGGCGAACTCCCCCTCCGCGGCGGGAGGTACGTCTCGATTGATGGGGCTCTGATAACGGGGATCCACGGACACTCCGCGCGGCGATCGGCGAGTCGCTCCTCGAAGCACGCGGGCAGCGGCTCGGTGGCGGACACATAGCGGGCGCAGCGATCCTCGGCAAAGATCGCGCGCCGGGAGGGAACGAACCAGCAGACGTCGGCGACGGGCGCTCAGCCTTTGGCGCCGGTGACGTTCAGCGTTTGGGCGTCGGTGGCGCTCAGCCTTTGGCGCCCTGGCGCTCAGCGTTTGCGTCGGAGGATGCCCGGGAGCACTGCCCTGACCGCCTCCCGCGCGAGGGCAGGGGTGCGCAGCAACCCCTTGGCGAGCTCGCTGGCGAGGGCCATCGGCGTCGAGGCGTCCGCGCGGAGGGCCACACGCTCGCCGCTCTGGAGATCCTCGATGGCGCCCCGCGCGACGGTCCGGGAGCCGTCCGAGCGGATCTCCACGACCATGCGTGCCACGACGGGCGGCAGGTCATCGTCGGCGAGGGCGGTCGTGGGCTCGCGAGTCAGGAGGAACCGGCGAGGCCTGTCGGCGTTGGACACTGGCCAGGGATAGCACACGCCGGGAGGTGCCGAGGCCCCTCAGAGGCCCTCAGAGCCCCGGCAAGCTCTCTCGGGGACGTTTGCCGCGCCAGGGAGTCCAGGTCTGGTCGTAGGGAGGGACGAGGGCGTCGTCGCAGGAGGGCGGGCGCTCCGGGCCGAGGAGGCGCGGCCCTGGCTCGGTGCGCTCGTTGTCCGTCTGCAGAATGCGCTCGTGCTCGTCGATGAAGAAGGCGGTGGGCGGTGCCTCCGGCCGGGCGGGCCACGCGTAGGCGACGAAGCGTCGTTCGGCGGCGGCTTCGTCGACGGGAGCCTCGGGGTGGGCCGTGAGTCGGCCGTCCGCTCCGGGCACGCACGCCATGTACAGATAGTCTCCTTCCAGGGCCGCCGCGCCCTCTCGGGTCGGCACGGAGGGGCGCAGGCGGTGCCCCAAGGGCGGTGAGTCCAGGGGCCCGGAGCTCGACGGTCCCGGACGCACCGGGTCGGTCCCCGCGAGCTCGCCGAGGCGGCCGGCTCCTCCCACCCCGTTCCCGTCCGGATCGATGAGCGCGAGGCGCCGGGAGGCGTCCTGGGCGAACAGGATCTCCCGGAGCCGGGACACGGCCCGCTCCCCCGAGGCGCGGGTGCTCGCCGCGACGATGCCCGGCAGGGCTTCCTGGAGGACGAAGCGCCCCATCCCCAGCAGCGCGGTGACGAAGCCCACGCCCAACGCGATCCGGAGGGCCCGCCGGTGAGGTCCACGGTGGCGCGTCAGGGCCGCGGAGGCCACGACGAGCAGCAGCACGGAGAACACCGCCAGGCGGGGCTCCCACAACGCCGCGGGGCCGAGCAGGGCCGCGCCGACGAGGAGCACCGGGGTGGCGCGGTCGCGAGCGGAGGTGGGAGACGTCGTCGGGTGAGCTGAGGGGGAGAGGTCGGACACCGTGGGCGGGTTCTAGCCCGAGCCTTCGCGCGGCGCAGTGCGGGACCCGTCGGCAGCGACGTGGAGCTCCGAGATCGGCGAGGCCCCCTTCAGCTTCGGCTCCGAGCTCCCCGCGGACTCTTGCTTGCGCGCGCGCGGCGGAGCCGCGGTGGGCGTCGACTGGGCCGCGGTGGAGGCGGGAGCGGCGGGCGCTGCCTGGGTGGGCGCTGCCTGGGTGGACGTTGGTCGCGGCGGGGCCGCGGTCGGGGCGGCGCGCAGCTCTGCCGGCGGGGTCGGCGCCGACGGCACTTGCGGCGGCGAAGCGACGGAGAAGGGCGGCGGAGCCGGCGTGGTCGGATGCGCGATCTCTTCGTCGAGGGGCGCGTCGAAGGGAGCGCCCAGGCGTCGGAGCGCCGCCTGCGCCTCGTCCCGCTGGGAGCGCATCCGCTGCACCAGGGCGCGGGATTTCTCCCGCTCCTCCCGGAGCTGGGCGATCTCCCGGCGCAACGCCACGATGGCCTCCTCGTCCTCCCCCGCGCCCGCGTCGCCGGGGGACGACGCTCCCTGGCTCATCGCGAGGGCTGCGTCCCGCTCCTCGCGCAGACGGGCGAGCTCCTCTTCGTGCTCCTCGAGGAGGGCCCGGAGAAAAACATCCTGCTCTTCCGTGAGGAAACGACGCTCCGCCTCGAAGGTCTTCCGCTGGCTCCGCAGTTTCTGCTCGAGCTCGAGCACACGCTCCTCGAGCTCGCGTCGCGTCGCGGTGGCGTCGCGCTCGGTGGCGCTGAGCAGCTCCTGCACTCGGTCGAGCTTCTGCCCGAGGACGTCGTTGGCGTTTCGCGCTGCCTCCACCCCGCGCGCGAAGTTGTCGATGGCGCTCAGCAGCCCGTTCAACGTGGCGCCGTAGCGACGGGTGCTCACCACCGCATCACGGATGGGATCGAGGCTGTCGGGTGGTGCGCTCGAGCGCCGGGCGGCGGCGCCGCTCGGCGCGGCCTCCGGCGGCGCCGCCGAACTCGGCTGGGCGCGCGTGCTTGTATCCTGCGCCGGGACGGACGCGGGGTTCCCCCCGGCGGGATTGACTCCAGCGCGATTCACCCCCGAGCGCGGCGTCGGCTCGGAAGCCGTGGAAGGAGGCCGCGGCCTCTGGAGCGGCGGTCGGCCCCCTGTGACGGTCATCGCGCCAAGCATAGATCAAGGGAGCGGCGAGGGCAGCACATCCCGAGCCGCGCGGGTCGTGCCCATCCCTCGCGAGCCGCTCAGGGTTTCTCGCTGGGCTCTGTGGTGAGCGCTGTGGTGAGCGCTGTGGTGAGCCCTGTGGTGGGCGCTGCGGGTGGGCCGGCCCGGTGGGGCTGGCCACGGGGGGCGGGCTCTGTCGGGGAGACGGTCCCGGTCCCGCTGGCGGCGCCGAAGCGAAAGGCGCGTCCCGTGCCCCTGCGAGCCCGCGCGCGCCCCCGCTCCCACTCCCGCTGGAGGCGCGGGAGATAGTGGGCCGGCTCGAGCTGGAAGGTGTGCCGGCGCGAGGCGACGAAGCGCTCTCGGATGGCCGCGGCCTCCGCTTCGATGGCGGCGTCCATTTCGGCTAGCGACGGCAAGGCGTAGCTGCCCGCGAAGTACGCCGCGGCCCACCGCGCCTGCTGCTCCGCGATGGGCATGATGGCCCCGAGAGGCTGCGCGAAGCCGATGAGCCCCAGCCCCTGGTAGCGCCGCTCGAACACGCGGAAGAACAGGGGCAGCTCGTTGCCGGGCGCCGAGAGCACCTCCGGGGCGAAGAAGGGGAAGCTCACGTGGTAACCGGTGCAGTAGACGATGGCGTCGATCCTCTCCCGGCTCCCGTCGGTGAACTGGACCTCGTGGCCGTCGAGGCGCTCGATGGCGGGCTTGGGCACGATGTCTCCGCTGCCCGTGAGGCTCGGCACCTCGCTGGACACGGTGGGGTGGGCCTCGCCGAGGAGGTGGTCCGGCTCTGGCAACCCGTAGTCGCTCATGCGCCCGAAGAGCAGCGTGAAGCCGCGGGTCACGAGGCGGCGACGCAGCTTGCCGGGCAGCCAGTGGGGGAAGAGGGAGCCCTGATCCAGCGGTTTGCCGCGGATGTACTTGGGGAGGATCCAGGCGCCGCGGCGGGACGAGAGGAAGAGCCGCTCGGCCACGCCGGGACGGCAGAGCTCGGCGGCGATGTCCATCGCGCTGTTGCCCATCCCGACGACGACGACCCGCTTGCCGCGCAGATCCAGCGGTGTGGTCGGATCGACGTAGCCGTGGGAGTGGAGCACCTCGCCGTGGAAGGAACCCGGGGGGGGCGGATCCGGCCAGGCCGGATCCCAGTGGTGCCCGTTGGCTACCAAGACCCCGTCGAAGAGATGCTCTTGGGTCTTCCCCGTCTTCAGATCGCGGACCGTCACGGCCCAGCCGCCCGCGTCGAGGGCGCCGGCGCCCCCTGGCGGGCTGCCCGCGAGGGGGCGGCAGGAGAGCACTTCGTGTTCGAAGCGGATGGTCTCGTGCAGTCCGAAATGGCGTGCGTAGCTCTCGAAGTACGCCGCCACGTGGCGGTGGTGGGGGAAGTCCGGCAGGTGATCCGGCATCGGGAAATCCCGGAACTCCATGCACTGGCGGGAGGTGTTGATGTGGAGTGACCGGTAGGCGCCGCTGCGCCCGTTCTTGTTTCCGAAGACCCAGTTCCCGCCCACCCGATCGCTCATCTCGAAGCAGGTGTGTGGAACACCCACCTCCCGCAGCGCCTTGACGGCGGTCAAGCCCGAGCAGCCAGCACCGATCACACAGACGCGCGGAAGGAGCCCGAGGCGGGGAGCCATGGGGGCGAGCGTCGCACTTCCTTGAGGGATCGCAATCCTGCTAGATTGAGAGCAGAGGATCTGTCGGTGCAGCGAATTCTGGTCGTAGAAGACTCGTTCAGCATGCGGGCGTTCGTGCGCGCGGCTCTGGAGGACCCCGCCGCGGGGTTGGGCCCCGTCGACGTCGTGGAGGCGGCGACGGGCTTCGACGCCCTGCGCCTGCTCCCGCGGGGGCCCTACCAGCTGGTGATCAGCGACATCAACATGCCTCACATCAACGGGCTGGAGCTGGTGCGCTTCATTCGGCAGAGTGACCAGCACCGCGAGACGCGGGTGCTCCTCATCTCGACCCAGGCCTCGGAGCGGGACCGCGAACGGGGGCTCTCCCTCGGCGCCGACGGTTACCTCCCCAAGCCCTTCACGCCCGAGGAGCTGTGGAGCGCGGTGGGGCAGCATTTGCCGTCGGACGCGCCCGCCCAGAGGCGCGATGGTTGAGATGACCGACAAGGCGCGCGAGGAGTTCTTCTCCGAGGCGCAGGAGATCGTCGAGGCCTTCTCTCGCAATCTCCTGTCGCTGGACGCGTCTCAGCGGAAGGGCCACCCGGATCCGGAGCTCATCAACGAAGCGTTTCGTGCCGTCCACACGCTCAAGGGGTTGGCTGGGCTGTTCGGGGCGACGCGCCTCGGATCGCTGTCCCACCGCCTCGAGGACCTGCTGGACGCGCTCAGACTCGGGCGCGTGGAGCTCACGCTCGACGTACTCGACGTGCTCTTCACCTCGGTGACGGTGTTCACGCGCCTGCTCGAGGCGGAGCAGGCGGGGGAGGTGGAGCCACCGGCGGCCCTGCGCGACCTGCTCGAGGCCATCCAGGCGATCTCCTCGGAGCAGAAGAAGCGCGGCGGACTCGCGGCCACCTACGACCTGGACCCCGGGATGTTGGCGGTGCTCACGGAGTACGAGGAGCACCGGCTCCGGGTCAACATCGAGAACAACGTCAACCTCTATCGTCTCCGTGTGCGCTTCGAGTTGTCGAGCATCGACAAGGAGCTCGAGAGCACGAAGGACAAGGCCCGGGAGTTCGGTGAGATCATCACCTATCTCCCCACCGGGGAAGCGAGCAGCGCCGACTCCATCGAGCTCGATCTCCTGATGGCTTCCCCCGCCGACTATGCGACGGTCGCGGCTGCCCTGGCGGGGGACAACGCCATCCTCGAGGAGATCCCCCGGCGGCAGGTCGGCGGCGCGAGCGCCTCGGAGGGTGGGGAGGGGGACGAGCTCGCCGTGTCCGAGGACGGCCTCGAGGCGGATCGACTCGACGAGGACGGGCAGAACATCGAGCGCACGGGCAGCCTCCGCTCGATCACGCAGACGGTGCGGGTGGACATCCGCAAGCTGGACCACCTGATGAACGTTGTCGGTGAGCTCTCGATCGTCGGCAACACGTTGGCGCAGCTCAGCGAACGCGTGCGCGCCGAGGGCAGTCGGCAGGTGGCCATGGAACTCCATCGCCTCCAGCGCAACTACGCCCGACGCCTGACGGAGATCCAGGACGGCATCCTGGAGATGCGCATGGTGCCGCTGGGCCAGGTCTTCGAGCGCTTGGCGCGGGCGGTTCGGCAGATGAGCCGAGAGCTGGGCAAGGAGATCCGGCTCGTGATCACGGGCGCCGAGACGGAGATCGACAAGCTCATCGTCGAGGAGCTGAGCGATCCGCTCATGCACATGATCCGCAACGCCATCGACCACGGCATCGAGCCCGTGGAGGAGCGCGAGGCCGTCGGCAAGCCCGCGGCCGGCACGATCGCCCTGAACGCCTACCAGAAGGGCAACCACGTGATGCTCGAGGTGGAGGACGACGGGCGCGGCATCGACGAGGCCGCCCTGATCCGGCGGGCGGTGTCCTTCGGGGCGGTGGACAAGGGGGCGGCGGCCGAGCTGACTCGGGAGGAGATCCTCAGTCTGGTGTTCTTGCCCGGGGTGAGCACGCGGCAGGAGGTCGGCGATCTTTCGGGGCGCGGCGTGGGCATGGACGTCGTGAAGACGAACATCGCCAAGCTCGGTGGCGTCATCGACCTGCACAGCGAGGCGGGGATCGGCACCAAGGTGACGATCACGCTCCCGATCACGCTGGCCATCGTGCGCTCGCTGCTCGTGCAGTGCGGCCCCCAGGTGTTCGCCGTGCCACTGTCCACGGTCTCCGAGGCGCTGACCTTCGACGGCACGGGCACCCGCCAGGTCGAGGGACGCGAGGTGATGACGCTGCGCGGCAGCACGTTGCCCCTGTGCCGGCTCGCCGATCTGCTCATGATCCCCGAATACCCGAGACCCGCGCGAGAGTTCGTCGTGGTCACCACCATGGGCGACCGCCGCCTCGGGCTCATCGTCGACTACCTGGTGGGCCAGCAGGACATCGTCATCAAGCCCCTGGGTGCTTCCTTGGGCTCGGTGCGCGGCTTCGCCGGGGCCTCGGAGCTCGGCGATCAGCGCGTGGGCCTGGTGCTCGACACGGCGGCCATCATCGAGGAGGTGTTGACGCCCACCGAGATGCGACGACACGAGGTGCGCCATGGCTGATCTGGCGCGGGCGATGTCGCGGAGCGCCATTCGGCGCGGCGCGGACGGTCCGGTGCAGGAGTTCCTGGCGTTCACCCTGGCGGGGGAGCTCTATGGGGTCTCCCTCAACAAGGTGCGTCAGATCGTGACGCCGCCGCCCATCACCTACGTGCCACGAGCGCCGCGGGACGTGCTCGGGATCTGTAGCGTGCGCGGGTTGCTCACCACGGTGGTGGATCTGCGACTGCGGCTGCGGGTGGCGGATTCGCCCCTCACGAAGAGAGCACGTATCCTGCTCACTCAGGTGGACGACGGCGAGATGATCGGACTGCTGGTGGACGAGGTGCGTCACGTGCTGCGGCTCAGCGACTCCCAGATCGAGGTCGCGAGCCACGCCCTGGGCGGCGAGCTCTCCGAGCACGTGCGGGGCATCGCGCGCCCCGGGGGGCGTGAGATCATGGTGCTCTTGGATCTGTCGACCATCGTGGCGAGCGAGCACAGGTGAGCGGACGGGCATTCGAGGCAAGGTGATGAGCAAGGGTCACGACATGCACGACGAGCGCGGCTTCGTGGGGTTCTCCCTCGGCGACGTGCACTACGCGGTGCCCATCGGGCGCGTGCGCGAGATCGTCAATCCGCTCCCGCTCACCGAGTTGCCGCACGCGCCCGCCGCCGTCGCGGGGGTCGCCGATCACCGGGGCGAGGTGGTGCCCGTCGTGGACCTGCGGGCGCGCTTCGGCCTGCCGCGCCAGGAGGATCAGCGCCGGACGAAGTGGGTCCTCGTGGATCTCCAGGGACGGACGGTGGGCCTCCGCGTCGACAACGTGACGGAGGTCTTCGGGCAGGCCGGCGCGCCCCTGCGCCCCGCACCCGAGCTCGGCGCCGGCGACGACGTGCGCGGGCTCGCGGGCGTCATCACCCACGAAGGTCGCATGAAGTTCGTCCTCGATCTGGACCGCATCGAAACCCTGACGCGGGGGCTCCAGGAGCCGAACCTGCTGGGAGCGGCGGGAGGGGGAGCTTGACCCTCACGGAGATCGCCCAAGCGCTCGGCTCGGAGGACCCGGAGGAGCGCCGCGTCGCTGCGGGCCGCCTGGTGGACGCCGGTGCCGGCACCGTCCACCTGATTTTGCGCGCCCTGCGCGATCCGGACTGGCGCGTGCGGGAGGAGGCGCGGCAGGTGGCGCGTTTCCGTGCCCCCGATCCGGAGCTGTTGGCGGCGCTGATCGAGGCCATGTCCGCGCCCGAGGAGATGGGCGTGGAGAGCGTCGGGCTCCGCAACGCCGCGGTGGACGCGCTGGGCGCCTTCGGGGAAGCCGCCGTGGGGGCGCTCGCGCAGCGCATCCCGGATCTGGACGCCGACGGCCGCAAGCTGGCGGTGGAGGCCTTGGCGGCGACCGCGCACCCGAGCGCCCTGGCCGTCCTGCGCTCGATGCTCGACGACGAGGACGCCAACGTGCGGGCGGCGGCCCTCGAGGCGGTGGCGAACCTCGGCTCGGTCTCCGTCGACGAGGCCGTCGGTGTGCTCGAGGCATGCCTCGACGATCCCGATCAGTTCGTGCGGCTGATTGCCCTGAACGGGTTGAACCAGCTGGGCGCTTCTCTGCCCTGGAGCCGCATCGAGCCTTGCTTCCGGCACACGGTGCTGCGGCGCGCGGCCCTCGAGGCGGCGGGGCGCTCCGGCGCCCCCCAGGCGGCGGAGGTGCTCGCGGAGCAGCTGAGCGCCCAGCGGGGCTCGGGACCCGAGTTCGTCGCCACCCTGCGCGCGACGGCGAGCCTGGCTCAGCGCGGAGGGGAGGGGCGCGCCGCCCTCGCCGCGAAGCTGGCCCACCTGCCCGCGCTGGCCCGCAAGCGGCTCCTGGACCTCGCGGCCTCCGACGGCGAGGAGCTGGTCAACCGTCGCTGCGCGGTCTCCCTCTTGGGGCTGCTGGGAGGAGAAGATGCCGCCCGCGTCGCCGTGGCGGCCTTGGGGGACGATCGGGTGCTCGAGGAGGCCGAGGTGGCCGTCTGCGATCTGGGCGAGGCGGCGACGGCCGTGTTGGCACGTGCCGTCCAGGCCTCCGAGGGGAGCGAGCGCGCCGCGGCGGTGGAGCTCCTGGGGCGCGTGGCGGCGGACCTCGACGAGCGCGCCCGCGCCGAGGCGGTGCGGGTCATCCGGGGGAGCTTGCAGGACGAGTCCCTGGAGGTGGTCCGCGCAGCCCTCGACGTCCTCGGAGACATGGGTGACGCGAGCTGCCTGCACGCGGTGGGCGCCTTGCTGTCCGAAGGCACCGATCCGTTGGTGCACCGGCCCGGGGAGGGAGCGCTCGCGGCGTTGGCCCAGCGCTGGCCCCGCGAGGCCCTCGCGGTGATCGAGGCGCCGGGGACGGACCCGTACCCCGCTCTGGTGATGGTCAGCGCGTTGGGGCAGCTGGCCCGCGTCACCGAGGACGCGCCCCTGTCGGTCGAGCGCTGCGTGCCGCGCCTCTGCGGCGGTCTCAGCCACGCTCGGGCCGCGATCCGCCGCGTGGCCCTCGAGGGGCTCGCCGCTCTCGGCGATCACACCTGCGCGGAGGAGGTCGTCTTCGCCCTCACCGACGAGGAGCCCGAAGTGCGCACCGCTGCCGTGCAGGCGCTCGGACGGCTCCGCGCCCCGGACGGCACCGCCGTCGGCCTCGAGCAGCTGCTCGCGATCCTCGACAGCGGGCGTGACACGGAGCTCATGGCCATGGCCGCCGAAGCGCTGGGGGATCTCGGCCCGCCAGACATGCTGCAAGGTCTGGCGCCCTTGGCCCGCGGCTCCGATCCCCGGGTGGCGGTCGCCGCCGTGGAGGCCATCGCGCGCCTCCCGATGCCGCGGCGCCTGGAGGTGCTCCGCCCCGTGCTCGATCATCGAGACGCGGAGGTGGTCAAGGCCACCCTGCGGGCCCTCGGGGACGAGCGGGATCCGCGCGTGCTCGTGCAAGTGGGACGCTGCCTCGACCACGAATCCTGGGACGTGCGCCGCCAGGCGGCGGACATGCTCGGCCGGCTGGGGGGAGAAGCCGAGGTGCAGCTCTTGCGGGCTCGCCTCGAGGCGGAGCAGGAGCCGCTGGTACGGGAAGCGCTGCAACGTGCTCTCGAGGAGCTCGGTGCGCTCAAGCGCACCCCGACCCACCCTCAGCCTGGGAGCCATCGAATTCGATGAAGTTGGGGGGATTCGGGGCACGCTTTCGGCTGATGCCCGAGGAGTTTCGTCTGCTGCGTGATCTCATCAACGAGCGGGCAGGGCTCCACTTCGGCGACGACTCGATGTTCGTGTTCGAGCGTCGCCTCGGAGATCGAGCGTCCGCCCTGGGGCTCGACGGGTTCGCCGCCTACTACAAGCACCTGCGTTTCTCACCCCAGGGCGCCGAGGAACTCGAGCTCGCCCTCGAGGTGCTGACGACGAAGGAGACGTACTTCTTCCGCCAGGAGTACCAGCTCAGGTCGTTCCAGCAGGAGCTGCTGCCGCGGCTGGCGGAGGCCAACGCCTCGCAGCGTCGCCTCAACGTGTGGAGCGCCGGCTGCTCCACGGGTGAGGAGGTGTATACGCTGGCCATCCTCATCCTGGAGTCCGGGCTCTTCGAGGGCTGGGACGTCCACGTGATCGGGAGCGACCTGTGCCGCTCCAACGTGGCGGCGGGGCGTCGCGGCGTGTACCGCCCCAGCTCGTTTCGCACCACGACCCCGCTCATGCGACAGCGGTACTTCGAGGAGCGCAGCGACGGCACCCACGTGGTCGAGCGCCTCAAGCGCTTCTGCCACTTCGGGCAGGTCAACCTCCTCGACGCGGAGCGAGCGCGGACCGTGGGGCGCGTCGACGTCGTGTTTTGTCGGAACGTGCTCATCTACTTCGACGAGCGCTCCCGCAGGAAGGTCATCGACACCCTCTACGATCGACTGGTCCCCGGTGGCTACTTGCTCCTGGGTCATTCAGAATCCCTGCTGCACGTCTCCACGGCGTTCGAGCTGGTTCACCTCAAGGAAGATCTCGTGTACCGAAAGCCCGTCTCGCAGCCTCGCGGTAACAGCGCCCCCCAGCGAGGGCGTTCATGACGTCGCCCGGGGCCCCCTCCGAGCTGCGCGTCCTGGTGGTGGACGACTCGGCCTTCAACCGGCGGAGCATCAGCGACATGATCTCCGACTCGCCCGGCGTGCGCGTCGTGGGCAAGGCGGCGGACGGCGAAGAGGCGCTGCGGCTGGTGCACGTCATGGAGCCGGACGTGGTCACCCTCGATCTCGAGATGCCGAAGATGGACGGCTTCACCTTCCTGCGCATCCTCATGAGCCGGACGCCGATGCCCGTCATCGTGGTGTCGAGCTACTCGCAGAAGGAGAACGTCTTCAAGGCGCTCGAGCTCGGTGCCCTCGACTTCGTCGCCAAGCCGGACACGATGACGACCGACGTCACGGCCGTGCGCCAGGAGCTGCTCGCCAAGATCGGCCTGGCGCGCCAGATCCGCGCGCGGACCCGGCAGGTGGCGCGACCCGTCGTGGAGGCGACCTCGTCGGCGCGGCTCGTGGCCGACAAGGCGGGCGCTCCGAACCAGGTGGTGGTCATCGGCTCGTCGACGGGGGGCCCCAGCGCGCTGATGGAGATCCTCAGCGCGTTGCCCAAGGAGTCCCGGGCGGCGGTGCTCATCGCTCAACACATGCCCGACAAGTTCACGCGGACCTTCGCCGAGCGCCTCGACAAGCGCTGTCAGGTGACCGTCCGCGAGGCCCAGAACGACGACCCCGTGCTCGCGGGGCACGTGTACCTCTGCCCGGGGCGGCACTGCATGGAGCTGACGCGGGTGGGGAGCGAGCTGCGGCTGCGTGTGGTGCAGCCCGGTCCGGAAGATCGCTACGTGCCGAGCGCCGATCGGCTCTTCCACAGCGCCGCCGACGTGCTCGCAGACAAGGTGCTCGGCGTGGTCTTGACGGGCATGGGCGACGACGGCGCTCGGGGCACCGTGCAGGTCCATGGGCGCGGCGGGCGGGTCATCGCCGAGCACGAGTCGTCGGCGGTCGTGTACGGCATGCCCCGGGCGGCGGTGCGGACCGGATGTGTCGAGCGCAGCCTGACCATCCGCGGGATCGCCGATCTGTTGGCCACCCTCGGCTGAGCGCGGGCGTCGGCCCGGTGCTCGCGTCGGCTGGTGTTCGAGGTCCCCGTGCTGGGCCGGGTGCTCGCGGCGACCCGTGCCCGGGGGCGTGCCGGTGCCCGGGGGCGTGCTGGTGCCCCGGTGCTCGCCGCGGAGGGGCGGTGGCCGTATCCTCGGGGCCCCTCCGGGTGTGATTTTTCATCGCACCGAGCCGGAATGAGCTGCCCCGGTGGACGGTTGGCACCGGGGACGTCACCCAGAGGACCACCGATGAAATTGAAGAATTACTATAAGCCCCTCGCCGTCTCGTGCCTGGCCCTCGCGGTCGTTCCCGGTTGCGCGCGCCAGAACGGCACCCATCCGGGCCCCGAGGGGGACGTCCGGGCAGAGGCGCAAGTGGCGGCTCCCCAGACCGCCGCCCCCGCTCCGACCCCCACCTGGGCGCGCGGGGGCGACGCGGCGATCGCCGACGTGGTGGAGAAGGTGCTGCCGTCGGTGGTCAGCGTGTCTTCAACGCGCATGGCCCGGATGCAGTCGCCGATGCAGTTCTTCTTCGGCGGCCCGCCCATCGAGCGGCGCCAGGAGGGCCTCGGCTCCGGCGTCATCGTGGACGCCTCCGGGGTCGTGGTGACGAACAACCACGTGGTGGCGGACGCGGAGGAGATCCAGGTCACCACCAACGACGGGCGGCAGTTCAAGGCCAAGACCGTAGGCACGGACCCGAAGAGCGACCTGGCGGTCCTGCAGCTGGAGGGGGAGGTCAAGGGGCTGGTCCCCCTCCGGATGGGCAGCTCGAGCGCGCTGCGCCTGGGTGACGTCGTCCTCGCCATCGGGAACCCCTTCGGGGTCGGGCAGACGGTGACGATGGGGATCGTGTCCGCCAAGGGGCGCGCAAACATGGGCATCGTCGACTACGAGGACTTCATCCAGACGGACGCCGCCATCAACCCGGGCAACTCGGGAGGCGCTCTGGTGAACATGCAGGGAGAGCTCGTCGGCATCAACACGGCGATCCTCTCCCGGAGCGGCGGGAACGTGGGCATCGGCTTCGCCATCCCCACCGACATGGCCAAGCCGATCATCGAGGCGCTGCGGACGGACGGGCGCGTCTCCCGGGGCTGGCTCGGGGTCGCCATCCAGGACGTGGACGCGGACCTCCAGCGGGCGATGAACCTCCCGGTGGCGAGCGGCGTGCTGATCGCGGATGTGCAGCCCGACACGCCGGCCGCGCGGGCCGGGGTGCAGCGGGGCGACGTGATCACCCACGTCGACGGGCAAGAGGTGAGGTCCTCCGGGGTCTTCCGGAACCGCATCGCGGCCGCTGGCGCGGACGCCAAGGTGGAGCTGCGGCTCGTCCGCCAAGGCAAGGAGCAGACGGTGACCGTGACCCTCGGGGAGCTCCCCGGGGAGAAGGACGCTCGCCCGGGCGCCGAGGGCAAGGCCGACACCGGCGGTCTCTCCGTTCGGCCGCTGGACGCCGAGGCCCGGCAGCGGCTGGGGCTCGGTGATCAGCCGAGGCACGGCGTCGTCGTCGAGCGGGTGGAGCCGAACTCCGCGGCGGCGCGTGCGCGGCTGCGTCCGGGTGACGTCCTGTTGGAGGTGAACCGGACGCCCGTGCGCACTCCGCAGGAGTTCCGCGCCGCCTACGGCAAGGCGAAGGGAGACCGGCTCGTGCTCGTGTATCGCCAGGGCGCGACCTTCTTCACCGTGTTGAAGTGACCCGGGGTCGTTGAAGTGACCCTGGGTCCCGCTGCGACCGGTCCGACGTGATCGGACCGGTCGAGCGATGGACCGCATGACCCGATCGAGTCAGCCCTGCGGACCGAGGCGGAAAATCAAGAAAGCGGCGCAGAACGCCTGGGATTTGACCTGTTCGGGGCGTGTCGTTAGGACTGGACGCTATGGTGCGTCGCTTCCACGCCCCGACGGGTCGCCGCGTGTGTGTTTGGCTGCTGTCGGCCGCGATCGGCGTGGGGTTGGCCTCCGAAGCCCGCGCCGACGCCAGCAAGGCGCCCACGCATCGCAAGGGGCCCGCTCCCAAGACGCCGAACCCGACGCTGCCGGAGGACGTGCCGTTGCCGGCGCCCAACGCCCGGGCCCGCGCGATCGTGGCCGCGGGCCCCACCCGTGAGCAGCTCCGGGCCGGGCCCGAGGAAGAGACCTTGATGGAGCTGCGCGACATCGAGGCGACGCTGTTTCCTCGAGTCGTGCGCGGGCTGCAGAGCGGGTGGTCCTGGGACTTGCCGGAGGCGGATCCCGCGCAGACGGCGGCGGATCACCAGGGGCTCCCGCTGCTGCCCGGGGAGCGCTCCTCCGAGGTGGCTCACTCCAAGGACTCGGAGTGGCTGCGGTCCCTCACGCTGCCCGATCTGCCGTTGCGTCTCGATCGACGGGTGGTGACGTATCTGCAGTTCTACCGGGACAACGACCGGGGGCGGGCCATCGCCGCGATCTGGGCGCGCCGGAGCGGTCGCTACGTGCCGGCCATGAAGGCGGAGCTGCGGCGCGCCGGGCTGCCCACGGATCTCGTGTGGCTGTCGCTGATCGAGAGCGGTCACAACCCGACCATCGTCTCCCCCGCGGGCGCGATGGGTCTGTGGCAGTTCATGCCGCACTCGGGCCGCATGTACGGGCTGACCGTGGATCGCTGGGTCGACGAGCGGCGCGATCCGGCGCGCTCGACCCAGGCAGCGATCCGCTTCCTCAGCGACTTGTATCGCCGCTTCGGCAACTGGGAGCTGGCGATGGCCGCGTACAACATGGGGTACGCGGGGATGTCGAACTCCATCCGCAAGTACAACACCAACGACTTCTGGACGCTGTCGCGGCTCGAGAGCGGGATCCCCTGGGAGACGACCCTCTACGTCCCCAAGATTTTCGCCATCGCCATCGTGATGAACAACCGCGAGGCGTTCGGTCTCAAGAACATCCAGCCCGACCCGCCCATCGGCTTCGACACGATCCTCGTCGAGCCCGCCACGCCCCTCGAGGACGTCGCGGCGGCCGCCGGAGTGAGCATGTCGAGCGTGCGGGAGCTGAACATGCAGTACCTCGCGGATCGGACGCCCCCCGCGGAGGCAGGGGACACGAAGCGCTGGCCTGTCCGTGTCCCGAAGGGCGCGGGTGAACAGGCCCTGGCCAAGCTGGCGAAGGCGGGCTCACGGAAGCTCGCCACGTATCGCGTGCGCTTCGGGGACCAGCTGGCGGACGTGGCCGCGGAGCTGGGGACGACGCCGGCCGCCCTGCGCAGCCTCAACGCGCTGGCCGCCGACGAGAAGCTCGAACCGAACACCGTCTTGCTCGTGCCGAAGGCGCGAGAGGAGCGCCCGGCAGCCGCGGAGCCCGAGGTGGTCGTCGTCGCGGCGGACGTCCCCCCGGGGCCCCAGAGTCGGCGGGTCTTCTTCCGAGCGACGTCGGATCACGACCTGACGGAGGTCGCGGCCGCCTTCGGTGTGTCCGTGCGCGAGCTGGCCAGCTGGAACGCGATCAACGAAGGGGCGCGGCTGACCGAGGGGATGGTCCTGCAGATCCTCGTGCCGAAGGATGCGAAGCTCGACGGGGTCCGCTACTTGCCCGAGTCCGACGTCCGCGTGTTGCTCACGGCGAGCAAGGAGTTTCACGAGTACTTCGAGGGGCTCAAGGGCAAGCGACGCGTCGAGATCGCCGTGAAGGACGGCGACACTCTGGCGAGCGTCGGCGCGCGTTTCGGGATGAGCGTGGGATCCATGGAGCGCGTGAACCGCAGATCGCGCAACTCCAAGCTCGTCCCCGGCGAGACCCTCATCGTCTACACGGACAAGCCGGTGACCGGCGTGGAGAGCGCCCTCGAGCCGGAGCCCCTGCCCGAGGTGATCGCGACCCTACCCGAGGCGCTGCCGCCGCTCCCCGTCACCGCGGGGCGCTGAGCGCTCGAACGACGAGGAAGCCCATGGACCTGACCGCAGTGGTGATGGCCGCAGGCCACGGAACCCGCATGAAGAGCGCTCGACCCAAGGTGCTCCACGAAGCGGCGGGACGCCCCCTGGTGTACTACCCGATCCGCGCCGCCCTCGACGCGGGCGCGACGCGGGTCGTGGTCGTCGTGAACCCGAGCGTCCGCGAGGGGGTCGCCGAGGCGCTGCGACGTCACCTCCTCGACGTGCCCTTCGAGCTCGCCGTCCAGGAGACGCCGCGGGGCACCGGGGACGCGGCCCGGGTGGGGCTCGAGCAGGTCACCTCCGACGCCGTGCTGATCCTGTCGGGGGACACCCCCGTGCTCACCGGCGCGGAGCTCGAGCCCCTCGTCGCGGCGCTGAAGCGTGGCGGGCTCCTGGCGTTCTCGACCTGCGAGCTCGAGGATCCCACGGGCTACGGCAGGGTGCTCCGCGGGGAGGACGGGCGCGTCCTCGAGATCCGCGAGCACCGCGATCTGACGTCCGACGAGCAGCGCCGCGTGCGGGAGATCAACGGGGGAGTGTACGCGGGACGCAGCGCGGAGCTGCGGAGCGCGCTCGGTCGGCTCAGCCCGAACAACGCCCAGGGGGAGTACTACCTCACGGACGTGGTCGCGCTGCTCGCCGAGCAAGGCGTCGTGGAGGGCGTGCCCTGCTCCGCGGCGGCCTTGGCGGGCGTGAACGACCGCGCCCAGCTCCGGGCCGCGGAGGAGACGCTGTTCGAGCGCATCGCGCGGCGCTGGGGCAGCCTCGGCGTCACCGTCCGGGGGCGCCCGCTCATCGACGACACGGTGGAGCTGGCCGAGGACGTCGTGATCGAGGACGGCGCGCGGCTCCGGGGGACGACCCGGATCGCCCGCGGAGCGTTCATCGACGTCGGCGCGGTGCTCACGGACGCCACCGTTGGACAGGACACGGTCGTGAAGCCGTACTCCGTGATCTCGGAGAGCGCCGTGGGGGCGGCCGCGCAGATCGGCCCCTTCGCGCACCTGAGGCCCGCGAGCGTCATCGAGGACGAGGCTCACATCGGCAACTTCGTCGAGACGAAGAAGACCCACGTCCGGCGCGGCGCGAAGGCCAACCACCTCGCCTACCTCGGGGACGGCGACGTCGGCGAGGGCGCGAACGTGGGGGCCGGCACGATCTTCTGCAACTACGACGGCTTTCGGAAGCACCGCACCACCATCGGTCCGGGCGCCTTCATCGGGAGCGACTCGCAGCTGATCGCCCCGGTGCGGATCGGGGCGGGCGCCTACGTGGCGACGGGGACGTCCGTCACGGAGGACGTGCCGGACGAGGGCTTCGCCATCGGCCGGTGCCGGCAGAGCACCAAGCCCGGCTACGCCCCCGCCCTGAAGGCGCGCCTCGGGCAAGGCAAGGGCTGATCTCAGCGGGTGGACGCGTCGGTGGGCACGACGTGCACCGACCAGGCGTCGCCCACCGCGTAGCGCCCCTCCCGCCGCTCCACGAGGGCACGCAGCAGAGGGAACCCCTGGCTCGCGGGGGCCGCGGCCAGCCCGGGGACGCGATCGTCGAGCTCTTCCCGGGCGCGCCGCTCCTCTCCTCCGCCGAGGCCACCGGGTGCGTGTCGCTCGAACTTCTCGAGGCGCGCGAGGGCCGTCGCCGGAGGCTCCGGGGCGCGCTGGAGCAGGAGCGCCGCACCCGCCGCGGGGTAGGGGGGGCGCCGGGTCAGGCGGGTCGGGGCGTCCTCGTCCGCCACGAGCACGGCGACGCGGCCACCGTGAACGGAGAGCCAGGCCGTCGCCTCGAGCAAGCTCATGGCCCACGTGTCCACGCCCGCCGCCAGCGCCGTCGAGAAGGAGCGGTCGCCGAGGGCGATCGAGATCACCCCGGCGGCGGTGTTGTGCACGCTCGCCTGGAAGCCGGCGGGGGAGAGGGGTTCGCCCTGCGCCAGCTGATCGAGCAACGCCAGGGTGGTGGCCATCTCGCCCGAGGCCGAGCCACAGACGAGGGGCAGCTCCGGGCGCTCCGGGGGCGCGATTTGCTCGTACAGCTCCGCGAACACCCGGGTGAGCAGGCTGGCGCGCCCGCGGGCGCGCGCGGGCAGGAGCGCGGCGGGGGGGCGACGCAGCTCGGGATCGGCGGTGCCCGCGAGGAGCGCCCGAAGGTGCGGATAACCGGGCGTCCAGAACCCCACCGCCTCGACCCAGACGTGTCCGGGGACGATCCGGTCGCGCGCCGCGCTCTCGGCCTCGGGCGTCGCGACGCCCAGGGCCACGGCGACGTTGCTCCCCCCGAACGCGAAGGAGTTGCTCAGGGTCGTGCGCAGGGGAGCCGGGCGGCTGTCACTCACGGGGGGCGCGGCGAGCTCGGGATCGACGCGCGTGCCGGGGCGGTTGCCCGGGATCCGCTGAGCCGACAGTGCCTCGAGGCAGAAGCCCGCCTCCGTCGCGCCGGCAGCGCCGAGCTGGTGTCCGACGCGGTCCTTCGTCGACGAGTAGGTGACCGCGGGCCCCAGCGTGGTCGCGAGGGCGAGGGCCTCGGCGGAGTCGTTTTGCCGCGTCCCCGTCCCGTGAGCGTTGACGTAGTCGACCTGCGCGGGCTCGAGCCCCGCCAGGCGCAGCGCGGCTTCCAGGGCGAGGCGGGCACCGAGCCCCTCAGGGTGAGGGGCGGTGGTGTGGAAGGCGTCGTTGCTCTCGCCAGCGGACAGGAGGCGGAGGGGGACCCGCGCCGCCCGATCGAGCAGGAGCAGGGCGCTGCCCTCACCGATGTTGATACCGTTGCGCGTGACGTCGAAGGGGCGACAGAGGTCGTCCGAGAGGATCCCGAGCCCGGAGAACCCCCGCAGGGTCATCTGGCACAGCGCATCGGCGCCGCCGGTGATCACCGCGTCGCACAGGTTCGCCTCGAGGAGCCGCTGCGCGGCCGCCATGGCCTTGCCGCTGGAGGAGCACGCGGTCGACACGACGTAGCCCGGCCCCGCGAAGCCCAACGCGCGGCGCGCCATCTGGAGCAGCGCGCCGAAGGGGTGCACCGCGTCGAAGTCGTAGTCGTCGGGGCGCGGCTCACCCCGGTGCTCGAGGGCGATCACCTGCTCGGTGACGTCGATGCCCCCCGTGGAGGAGCCAATCACGACGGCGACCCGCTCCGGTCCCCAGCGCGAGATGGCGCCGCGGATGTCGCCTTCCAGCGCGCGCAGGGACGCCCAGAGCAGCTGGCTGCAGCGGCTGCGGTGGCCCGCGACCTCCGGCGGCATCGGAGGCAAGGTCGTCGTGACCGGGCCCCAGTGGGTGGCGAAGGGCAGCTCGGCGGCGGGCCGCAGCCCCGTCCCCTCGAGCAGCCACGGGGAGGTGGCTTCGGGAGCTCGATAGGTGCGGGCCCCGAGAGCGTTGAGCCACGTGTAAGCGACGATGCCGTAGGAGTTCAGAGGCTGCTGCATGTGAGGGGCTCTTCCCTTGTCCCGCGCTCCCGCCGAGTCGTTGCTCCTCGTTCCGACGTTGGTCTCGGCGTCGCGCCGCCCCCCGCGTCGTTACTCACGTCGGGCCTCCACGAGCTCCGGTTCCGTTGCGGAGAGCGGTCTTGCTGCGATCGCCGTACCGCGATCACCCCGCAGCGTCACTGAGGGGCGTCGCCATCTCCGCGACCCGATGGAGTCGTCACACGGTGACTGGAGCACGGAGCGAGGCGGACCCATGGCGCGACGAGGAGCGGCCCACCCCGTGAGCGAGCTCGGTCTCCCTGGTGACGACCCAGGGGCGGTGAACCTTGCGGCCTCGACCGCGCGGGATCACTCGGCGGGGCTTCCCGCGGGGCTCGGCGGCACGACTTCCGGGAGAAGATGACGCATCCGCTCCCGCTTGACCGCCAAATAGTACGCCGAGTGCTCGTTGGCGGGGATGTGCACCGGGATGCGCTTCGCCACCCGGATCCCCAGCTTCTCGAGGGCCTCGAACTTGTCCGGGTTGTTCGTCATCAGCTCCACCGAGCGGACGTCGAGGGACTGCAGCATGCGGGCAGCCACGTCGTACTGACGCGCATCGACCGGCAGGTGGAGCAGCTCGTTCGCTTCGATGGTGTCCGCGCCGGCCGCCTGGAGGGCGTAGGCGCGGATCTTGTTGGCGAGCCCGATGCCGCGCCCTTCCTGGCGCAGATAGAGGATCACGCCGCGCCCCCGCTGAGCGACGTGTCGCTGCGCCGCCTCGAGCTGGTCCTTGCAGTCGCACTTGAGGGAACCCAAGACCTCGCTCGTGAGGCACTCCGAGTGCATGCGCACGGGCACGGGATCTCCGTCGGCCACGTCGCCCATCACCAGGGCCAGGTGTTCGTCGCTGAGGCCGGGATGCGCGGAGGGATCCCGATAACGAAACACGATCACCTGGAACGTGCCGAACTGCGTGGGGAGGGGTGCCTCTGCCAGACGCTCCAGAGGAGGGGCTGCGGGCTGGGTGGGGAGCGGGCCGTTCATGGCGAGGTGGGGAGCGCTGGGTGGGCCTGTCAGAGGCGTCTGGGCCCTCGAAGCTCGCCCTCGGGGGGGCAGAGCGACGAGGTCGTCGGAAGCGGGGCCGACGAAGAACCGGCCGCCAAAGCATCAGGCGCCCAGGGAGTGACGCCAGAGACATCGAGCGCCGAGAACGAGCGGCGCCAGAAACACGCGGCGCCGGAAACATGGGGCGTCAGGCCGAGTCGGTCAAGCCTGCTGGGGGAATCGGGCCACGGAGGCAGAAAAAATCCTCCTCCCTCCGGAGATCCGGCCCGAAGGCCGTCAAGCCCCACTGCATAGATCGATGAGCCCTCGCTCCAGGATCGCCCGGGGAGGGACCTTCGAGCCTCCTTTGAGCGCGAGATCGAGCTCCGCCAGGCGCTCGAGCCACGTCTCCAGCACGGCGCGGGGCACCGCCCGCACCTGCTGCGCCAGCTCCCGGGCCTTGAACGGGGGCGCTCCGGCGGCCTGCGCGGCCCGTTGGGGGTCCGCCCCTTGGCGCATGGCCGACTCGAACTTCAGCAGCTGCCGAGTGGCCCAGGCGAGCACGCCGACCAGGCGCAACCCTCGGTCCTGCGGATCGAAGACCTCGTCCAGGGCGGCGAGGGCGCCCCCGACGTTGCGCGCTCCCACCGCCCCGACCAGCTCCCACACCGTGGCGGAGCGCACACGAACCACGCACTCCGCGACGGCGGCCTCGGTGACCTCCGCGCCCTCACCGACGTAGAGGCAGACGCGCTCCAGGGCGTCCGCGAGGGGGCCCAGCTCGGGCCCGCTCAGCTCCGCCAGCAGATCCGCGACTGCGGGGGAGATCGTGTTGCCGCGCTCCTTCGCACGCTGCATCACCCAGCGGGGGAGCTCCTGACGCTTCGGGCTCTCACAGGTGACGAGCCACCCCTGCTTGCGCGCGAGGTTCACGAGGCGACGCCGCTTGTCCAGCTTGGGCCCGAGCAGCACGAGGACCGTGGAGGGGGCGGGATGGTCCGCGTACTCCGCGAGGCGATCGAGGGACTGCTTCTTCGCTTCCGAGTCCCAGCGCTCCAGGTTGCGTACGAGCACCCAGCGGCGGGGGGCCATCATGGGCAGCGTGCGCGCCGCCGAGAGCACTGCGTCCGCGTCCACGTCCCCGGCGTTGAGCTGGTCTTCGTTGAGCCCCGCCATGCCCCCTTCCATGGTGGCCTCTTTGAGCGCGCGCACGACCTGATCGGCGAGGTGACGTTCCTCGCCCACCAGCAGGTACACGGGGCGGAGTCGGCCCGCGCGGGCCTCGGCCAGAACGTCGTCCGGGCTCATGGGGCTTCTATAGGCCCGGGGTGGGGCGTCGGCCAAGGGCTCGCACTGGGACGTCGCGGTGGACCTCGGCGCGCTCCGGGTGACGAACGTCGGTCGGTGTGGTCGGCGGAGGCGCGCGGTGCCCCGTGCGTCCGGCGGGGCGTCGTGCATAGCGCGGCGCGCTGTAGTATCCAGCGCCCTGTGACGGCCGAGGCCGATGAACCGGGCGGAGCGGCGCCGGCGCTCCCGCATCCCTGTGAGCCAGACCGCTACGTGGAAGGGGCGGAGCGCCTCCATTTCCCTGCGCGATCGACGCTGGTCGCCATCGGCAATTTCGACGGCGTGCACGCGGGGCATCGCGCGGTGCTGGGGCGAGCCTGCGAGGAGGCCCGCGCCCGCGGGCTCCGCCCCTGTGTCCTGACCTTTCACCCCCACCCGTCGGAGGTGCTCGGTCGGGGAGGGCTGCCGCGCCTGACGTCCCTCGAGCGCAAGGTGGAGCTCATCCTCGGGCTCGCGCCGGAGCTCCAGGTCGTCGTGCAGCCTTTCGATCGGCGGCTCGCCGCCTTCAGCCCCGAGACTTTCGTGCGCGAGCTGCTGGTGGGGCACCTGGGGGCGGCGCTCGTCCAGGTCGGCCACAACTTCCGCTTCGGGCACCGCCGAAGCGGCGACCTGACCACCCTCCGTGACCTGGGCCAGGAGTACGGCTTCGAGGCCCGCGCCGAGCCCCTGTCCGGCGATGACGCAGGGAGCTACTCGAGCACGCGGGTGCGTCGCGCCGTCGCAGAGGGAGCGCTCGACGAGGCCGCGAGGATCCTCGGGCGTCCGCACATGCTGAGCGGCTGTGTGATCGAGGGCCAGCGCCGCGGCAGGACCCTGGGATTCCCGACGGCGAACCTCTCCGGCGTGGACGAAGCTCTACCGCCCGATGGCGTCTACGCGGTGTTGGTCGATTGGGAGCAGGAGCCATGCCGACCGCGGGCCCTCGGGTGCGGCGTGATGAACCTCGGGAAGCGCCCCACCTTCGACGCGGGCCGGAGCGCCGAGGTCTTCGTGCTCGATCGGGACGTCGATCTCTACGGCCAGAAGCTGCGGGTGCACCTGGTCGCCCGTCTCAGGGACGAGCGACGCTTTTCCGGGGTCGAGGCGCTCCGCCAGCAGATCCAGGAGGACGTGCGGCAGGCACGGCAGCTCCTCCCGGCGGACGTGCCCGCGGGCCCCTGGTACTGAGAGAAACGGCTCTCCGGGGGCGTGGCCGTGCGTGGGCTCGCTCCCGGCGCTCGGAGCTGGCCGCGCGATGGCGCCGGGCGGCGCGGACGTCAGGGCGCGGGGCGTTCGTCGGCGGCGGCCAGCGTCCCCGCGACGTCGCGCTGCGTGGCGCTGCGTCCGACGTCGTCCTTCTCCACCTTGCCGTCCTTCATGCGGACGACCCGCGGCATGCTCTCGGCGAAGCCGGGGTTGTGGGTGACCACGACGATGGTCGTGCCGTGCTCTCGGTTGATCTCGAAGAACAGGTCGTGGACGGCCTCACCAGTCCCGCTGTCCAGGTTGCCCGTGGGCTCGTCCGCGAGGAGCAGCTTGGGTCCGAGCACGAGCGCCCGCGCGACGGCCACCCGTTGCTGCTCGCCGCCGCTCAGCTCGCCGGGGCGATGGCTGGCGCGGTGGGACAGCTCCACCTCGTCGAGGAGGGCCCGCGCGCGCTTCTCCATTTCCCTGCGCGAGCGACCCTGGATGAGGCCCGGCAGCATCACGTTCTCCAGGGCGTTGAACTCCGGCAGCAGGTGATGGAACTGGAACACGAACCCGATCTCGCGGTTGCGCACCGCCGCGAGCCGGTTGCCGTTCATGGTCGTGAGCTCCTCGCCGGCGAGGCGAATGCGACCGCTGGTCGGCAGATCCAAGGTGCCGATGCAGTGGAGCAGGGTGCTCTTCCCGGCCCCCGACGGCCCCACGATGGACAGGATCTGCCCCGGGTAGATGTTCAGATCGATGCCCTTGAGCACGTGGAGGGTCTGCCCCATGTGCTGGAAGGACTTGTGCAGGTCTTCGATGATGACGAGTGCTTCGGCCACGCTTCGGCTCCTATTCGTAGCGAATGCCATCGACCGGGCGCAAAGCGCTCGCGGCACTGGCCGGATACAGGGTGGCGAGGGTGGTGATCGCGAAGGCGCAGATCGCCACGAGCAGGTAGTCCAAGGGCTCGACGGTCACCGGGAGCTTGGTGATGTAGTAGACCTCGGGATCCAGCCGCACGCCGAAGGCCTTGAGGCCGTTCATGGCGATGAAGCCCGTGACCACGCCGAACACGGTGCCCACCCCGCCGATGAACATGCCCTCGGCCATGAACACCTGCAGGATGGTTCGGTCGCTGGTCCCCATCGCCTTGAGGATCGCGATCTCCTTGCTCTTCTCCGTCACCATCAGCAGCAGCGTGCAGATGATGCAGAAGCTGGCGACGGCGATGGCGATGGAGAGGATGACGAAGGTCATCACCTTCTCGAGCTCGAGGGCGCCGAACAGGCTGCGGTTGAGCTCCTTCCAGTCCCGCACCCGCAGGTCGTCGCGCTCGAGGGCGTCGCGCACCGCGGGCGTGACCAGCTCCACGCGCTCCACGTCCTTCACGCGCACCTCGATGGCGGTGATGAGGTGCTTGAGATCGAGGAAACGCTGGGCCTCCTCGAGCTTCACGTAGGCGTGGCTGGCGTCGTACTCGTACATGCCGCTGTCGAAGATGCCAGCGATCCGGAACTTGCGCGTGCGCGGCATCACCCCCATCGGGCCGAGGTCACCCAGGGGGGAGACGAGGGTCACCACGTCGCCGACGTAGACGTGGAGGTTCTTGGCGAGCTCCTTGCCGACCACGAGCCCGGGGTAAGCGGTCTCCGGCGCCCCGCCCTTGCCCTGCAGATCGGGGCCCTTGAGGAAAACCTCCCCGCCAGGTCCGATGCCGATGGGGGCGTTCTCCGGGAGGTCCCGCAGCGCCACGGGGTCGTCCAGGTACGCGAAGTCCCCCACCTCGACGTGCCGAGGCACGTCGATGACCTGCCCCACGGTCTCCATGTCCACGCCCCGCAGCAAGACTCCCGCGGTGTTGGTGGAGCTCGACGCCATCACCTCGCCGGTCGCCACGGGTGTGGCCGCGTGGACTCCGGGCACCAGGCGCACGCGATCGAGGGTGTCGCGCCAGAAGTCGAATCCCCCTGGCTTCTCCGCCTCGACGCGGATGTGGGCGTTGTTGTCGAGGATCTTCTCCTTCAGGTCGGCCCCGAAGCCCCCCATGATGCTGATCACCGCGCAGAGGGCGAAGGAGCTCACCCCCACGCCGGCGATGGAGAGGAACGAGATCACCGTGAGGAAGCCGCTCTTCTCCGAGCGCACGTGGCGGGCGGCCACGAAGGTCACGAAGCGGTTTCCCTCGAAGAAGTTCAGGACCCGCGGGACGGCGAGGCCCAGCAAACCGATGACGGTGGCTGTGGCGCTCAGGGTGGCGCCCACGCGCACCACCTGGTGGCTCAAGATGAACTGGGAGCCCCGGGTCTCCGGCAAGAGCAGCGCCCACACGCTGAGGCCCGTGGTCACGAGGGCGAGGAACACCGTGGTCGCGACGAGGCGGCGTCCGGGCCTCACCCGTCGGTAGGCGGCGACGAAGAGGGTCAGCAGGGCCAGCGCACCGACGATCCCCCCCGCGGTCTGCACCCACGGAGGCAGCTCGGCCCAGCGCTCCAGGAGGGGAGCGTACCAGGTGTCCTGCGAGGGGTCGTGGAGGGGGGGCATCGTGGGCGGAGAGCGCTGGCTCGGTTCGTCAGGGCGCGGGGAGGCGGGAGGCGGAGCGGTTGCAGCGGAG
>JAAZAA010000247.1 GCA_012514535.1 Myxococcales bacterium
CTGAGCCCCGTGGCCCTGAGCCCCGTGGCCCTGAGCCCGGCGCCCCTGAATCAGCCAGCTCCGAGCGCGCCGGCCGCAGCGCGGACTCCGCTCGCGCCCGCGCCACCGCCGCGAGGACCCCCGCGCGCTCCCGGCTCAAGAACTCGCGGACGGCCCCGTCGAGCTGGGGATCGACGATCCGATGCGCGCTGTGGGTGACGGTGGCCTCGAAGCCCCGGGAGAGTTTGTGTTCTCCCCCCGCGCCCGGCTCGAAGCGGCGCAGACCGCGAGTGATGCAGTCCCGGATCCCCGCGTAGAAGCAGACGTTGAAGTGCAGGAACGGCCGCTCCTCGATCGCTCCCCAGTAGCGCCCGTAGAGCGCGTCGTGGCCCAGCAAGTTGAAGGCCCCGCCGAGACATCGCCCGGTGGCCCGGTCCCGCGCCATCACCAGGTGCAGGCGGTCGGGCATGGTCTGGCCGACGGTCATGAAAAACTCACGGTTCAGGTAGCGCCGTCCCCAGACGTGTTTGTCCACCGTCGACAGGTAGAACCGGTACGCGGCGTCGAGCAGCTCCTCGTCGAGGTCCGCGCCCGTGTGGATCTCGAGGCAGACCCCCTGGGCCGTGAGCTCTCGCTCCTCGCGACGCAGGGCCGCGCGGCGCTTGGCGGAGAAGCGGGCGAGGAAGTCGTCGTAGCTCGCGTACCCCGCGTTCTCCCAGTGGAACTGCACCCCAAAGCGGCGCGCCCACCCGAGCGCGCCCCAGAGCTCCGCGTCCTCGTCCGGCGGGAACAGGACGTGCGCCGACGACAGGGGGATCTGACTCAGCAGACGCTCGATGCCGTCGCTCAGGGCGGCATGCACCCGCGCCACGTCCTCGCCCGCGCGCACGAGCACCTTCGGCCCCGTCGCGGGCGTGAACGGGCAAGCCAGCACGAGCTTGGGGTAGTAGTCGATGCCCAGGCGCTGCTCGGCGAACTGCGCCCAGGAGTGATCGAACACGAACTCCCCGTCGCTGTGCCACTTCACGTAGGCGGGGGCCACCGCCACGAGGCGACGTCGACCGGCTTTCAGCGAGTGCAGGGCGAGGAACAGCGGCATCCAGCCCCTGTCGGGCGCCACGCAGCCGCTCTGCTCCAGGGCGTCGAGCCACTCGAAGTGCAGGAAGGGAGGCGTCGTGTCGGACACCAGGTCCCGATAGGCGGCTTCGCCGATCTCACGCACCGACCCATGGGTCACGAGCTCGTAGGAGACGGCAGGGTCGGCCATCGGCCTCACTTTGACGCGGTCGGCTCCGCGAGCAAGAGATCCTTCTCGCCCTCCCAGCGCGCCACCAGGAGCGCCGCGCAGGAGTCACTGAAAACGTTCACCGCCGTGCGGCACATGTCGAGCACGCGATCGACCGCCAGGATGAGCCCGATCCCCTCGATCGGCAGGCCGATCGCCGTCAGGATCAAGGTGATCGCCACCAGGCTCGCCGCGGGGATGCCCGCGACGCCGATGGAGGTCAACAGCGCCACGGTCACGATGAGCAGCTGCTGAGCGACGCTGAGCTCGACGCCGTAGGCCTGGGCGATGAAGACGGCGGCGACGCACTCGTAGAGCGCGGTACCGTCCATGTTCACGGTCGCCCCCAAGGGCAACGTGAAGCTGCTCACGCGGCGCGACACCCCCGCCGCCTGCACGCGCTCGAGGGTGAGCGGGAGGGTGCCGGACGAGGACGCCGTCGAGAACGCCATGAGCAGGGCCGGGGTCATCACCCGGAAGAACGCCCACGGACTTACTCGACCGAAGACGCGCAGGACGAGCGGCAGCACCAGCAAGAGGTGACACCCGAGCGCGATCAACACGCAGGCGGCGAACGTGAGGAGGGGCAGCAGGGCGCCGACCCCCGTCGTGAGCGCCACCTTCCCGACGAGCGCCAACACTCCCAGCGGCGCGAAGGCGAGCACCAGATCCGTGATGCGGATCATCACCTCGTAGACCCCCTGCCAGAAATCCGTGAGGACCTGCCGCGGTCCATCGGAGATCCGGGTCATCATGAAGCCGAACAGGAGCGAAAAGGTGATCACCCCGAGCATCTGGTCCTCCACGGCGTCCTGGAGCACGTTGGCGGGGATCATGCGGAGGAACACGTCCACCACGTCACCCACGTCGCGGGAGCCCACCTGAGCGGCGACCTCCGCCGTGTCCGCCGCGAGGCCGATCCGATCCCGCGCGGGAGCCCCGTCCACGATGCCCGGGCGCATCACCCGCACCCAGAACAACCCGCTCAGGATCGCCACCAGGGAGCTGAACAGGTAGTACCCGGCGGTGCGCGCGCCGAGGCGCCCCAGATCCCGGGTGTCACCGATCGAAGAGATCCCCGTGATGATGGAAGAGGCGATCAGCGGGATGACGAGCATGCGCAACGCGCGCAGGAAGAGGTCGCCGACGAAGGTCAGCA
>JAAZAA010000248.1 GCA_012514535.1 Myxococcales bacterium
GGGCACCACGACGGATTGCGCCGCGCTCGATGGCAAGGCCTGCTTCGGAGGCGAGTGCCTCGACCAAGTGTGCCACGGCACCTACGCCTGCTTCGAGGGGAATCCGCACCAATGCGCGGCCAATGGCACCGCCTTCGGAACGCGGATCATGACGTGCCAGGCGTCCCAGCACTGCGTGGAGAACGTCTCGAGCTGTCGGGCAGACGTCTGTGCGCAAGGCCTCGCCGCCTGTGACGGCAACGTGGCCACCACGTGCAACGCGGACGGGTCGGGCTACGAGCCCGGCGGGACGCCCTGCGGCGCGGAGGCGCGCTGCGTGGGCGGCACGTGTCTGCCGATCATCTGCGAGGCGAACGCCTATTTCTGCGACCAGGGGAACGTCTACCGTTGCGGCACCGACGGCACGACCTCGACCTTGAGCGACACGTGTTTGCCGCAGGAGCACTGCGTCGAGGGCTTTTCCACGTGTCGGGCCGACGTGTGTACGGCCGGCGTGCCCTACTGCAACGGCGAGCTCGTCTCGACGTGCAAGGAGGACGGCTCCGGGGCGGTGGAGGGCGGGACCGCGTGCCCGGACGGGCAGACCTGTGACGACGGCGCTTGCGCGGCGGTGGTGTGCGCCCCCAGTGAGCGGTTCTGCGAGGGCAACGCCGTGCGCCTGTGCAACGACCGCGGCACGGGCGCCTCGACGGTGTCGACCTGTAGCGTGGCTCAGTTCTGCGATGACTCCGGCGCGACGCCCGTGTGTGCGAGCGACATTTGTCAGGCGGAGCAGCCGACCTGCGACGGTGAGATCCTGGCCGTGTGCGAGGACGACGGCGGCGGCTACACGAGCCATGGCGAGGACTGCGCCGCCACGGGGCAGGTGTGCACGCGCACCGCCTGCGCCGAGGAGGACGTCGTCTTGCTCGGCGACGGAGGCACGAAGCTCGAGGGCGAGACGTACGCGTACCTGCACGCGTACCACGTGACCTCGAGCCGGACGCTGACGAGCATCGAGCAGGCGATCGATGTGTCGGGGACGTCCCAGTTCACCTGGTACGTCTACGAACACTCGCTGCCGACGGGAACGTACACGCGAATCTTCGAGAAGCTCACGGGGGGCTCGGGCGCGGGCCCGCACGGCTCCGGTCCCCTCGAGGTGCCGCTCGTGGCGGGCAGGTACTACGTGATCGGCGTTCGGGTGATCGGTCCGCACGACGCGTATCGGGCATCGGGCGCGACCCCCACCTGGCTGAGCTTCGGCCAGTTCCGGACGAGCCGCGAGACGTCGAGCACGTTGGGGGCCACCTATTCGTTGACGACCACCATGTCTGGTTCGCAGTACGGACAGCGCCTCACCACGGCCGCCCCCTGATCGTCGAGGATCTCATGAACATCACGGAAGAACACGTGTTCGGAGCGGGCGGGGGCCTCGCGGGGCTGCGGTCGTTGGCCGTGGCCTGCGTCGCTGGCGGGCTGATTGGCTGCTCCTTCGATCTGGATGAGGGAGACGAGGCGCCGGGCGGGGCGCGGATGGTGGGGGCCGCCGGGGCGCCCGCGGGCTCCTCGAGGACGCGGTGGGGCAGCGCGACGCTGACGGGAGCGTGGCCCCAGGACAGCACGCTCCGGAGGTTCTCCTATCGGTCGAGCGAGGAGCAGACGGTTTCCTGCGAGTGGGATCGAAGCGTGACGCCCGGGAAGCTGCGTTTCGTGGTGGGGGACGCGACCGTCGACGCGGCCCGCGTGGAACTGACGGGCATCGACGCGGAGGTGACCGGGTCGACGTACCTCTGGGCCGACGCCGACGACGCGTTGGTGGCGCTCTTCGCCTTCGTGGGAGCCGAGGAGCGGGTCTACGAGTACATGTACGCGGAGACGAGCGCGCTCAGCAGCAGATGTCACCTGGAGATCCAGACCTTCGGAGCAGGGCGGATCGCAGGGCACGTGGCTTGCGGAGACCTCATCGCGACGCCAGGGTCGGCGGACTATCGGGGGCTCGAGGACCCCGCGAAGGCGAGCGTGACCCTGGCGTTCGAGTGCCCGCTCACCGTGGTCGAGCCGCTGGGCGGTTCCGCTGGCGGCTCGGGTCGTGGCTCGGCGAGCGGCGGTGGCTCGTCGAGCGGCGGTGGCTCGTCGAGCGGTGGCTCGTCGAGCGGCGGTGGGGGTGGGTCCTGTCTCGGCAGCGCGACGCCGTGCTCCCTCCTCTCTCTGGGCGACTGTTCGCTCGCGCTCGGGTGCTTCCCGGACGGCGAGTGCAGCGGCGTGTCGAGCGGCTGTTACGGCAGGATCGGGAGCTACTCCTGCGCCTCCCAGGACGGGTGTTACTGGAGCACCTCGTCGGAGACCTGTAGCGGCGTGTCGCGCTCCTGTTTCGGATTCACGAACAGCGTCAGCTGCGGGGGGCAGGATGGTTGCTACTGGGTGCGCACCTGTGAAGGGCTTGCCTGGTCGTGCTCTGCGCTCTCCTCTGCGGTCGACTGCGAGCTGCAGCCGGGTTGCTACTGGAGCGCGCTCTGACGACCGGTCGAGAGACCGTCACGAGGACGGCAGGCGCCGGGAGAGCCAGACGAAGACGCCGGTGCCCGCGAGGGCGATGAGGCCCGCGATACCAGCGTCGAGGGCGACGCGGATCACGCTGCCGAGGAGCTGAGCCTTCGCGGTGGTGCCCGCCTCCGGCGCCGCCCGTGTGACGGCGTGGATGACGTGGATCACCAGGTTGATGAGGGCGAAGGTCCTCGCGAACCGCAGCATGTGGGTCGCCAGGGCTCGCGCCGAGTCGTGCTCGCCGGCGCGCGTGGAGGAGAAGTAGAAATAGCCCGAGCCAGCGACGATCCCCGCGGCGATCACGAGCTGGATCCAGAAGGGGACGAGGCCGGGTGTCGTGGTGTCGGCGCTGAACGGCATGATCTCTCCCTGGGGCGGCGCGAGCTCCCGTCGTTCAGGAGCCCTGAGCGCGCAAGAGGGGAAACTCTAAGATGCTTCGGCCGCGCGCCGCAAACTTCAGCCGTGGCTGGTCCTGCCGTCGATGGCTCTGCCGTCGATGGCTCAGCCGTCGATGGCCGCGCCGTCGATGGTGTGGGTCGCCATGGGGCACTCGCCACAGCCGGGGCCGTTGATTTCGACGCCGCGATACTCGGGGGTCACGTTCGCCTCGAGGACGACGGTGCCCTCGTGCGAGATGGTGACGGAGAGGGCGTCGTGATGCCCGCTCAACCCCACCGCCTCGATCTCGTCGCCAGCGACGCCGTGGACGGCGCCGTCGCCGTGGGTGGTGATCTCTCGCCGGTGGATGGACAGCTGGTCGCACGGCGGCTCCGTGCCATCCCGCCGCAGGGGGATGTGGGCGACGCAGGTCGTGGTGGTCGACTCGGTCGTCACGGTGAAGGTGTACTCGCCCTCCGCGGTGAGCGGCGTGGCGAGCTCGAGGGTGACACCCTCGATGCACCCCATGTCGTCGCAGTCGTGCCCGCAGGCCAGGACGAGCGGGAGGCAACCAAGGAAGAATGAGTTTCTCCTCATCGTTGGATGGTACATCACTGGCGTCTTCGCGGCGACCACTCGTATGGAGTGCGCGGAATCGACGCTGTGCGGCAGGCGCAGGCAGCGGCCTTCCCTGAGGCGCTCGCTCCCTGCTCGGCCCCTGCTCGCTGCCGCCGGATGCACCTCCCTCAAGGCCGGTGGGGGAGGGGCCAGCCCTCGTCGTCGAAGAGCAGCTCGGCGATGCGGAGCGCGGGGTGCCCGTTCGATTGCCTGTAAGCGTGATAGAGGTGATAGACGGAGTCGCCGTCCACGAGCACGTCGCCGTGGCCCGCGGCGGCCCACTCGACCTTGTCCCCTTGGACGATCAGGGTCCCGCCGCCGTCGAGCAGCGGGGTGCCGTCCCGGTCGACGTAGGGTCCCATGATGTCCGTGGAGCGCCCCACGGCGACGCGATAGGTGAGGTCGTCGATGCTCCGCCCCTCGCCGGGGCAGCAGAGACCCCAGGTGACGAACAGGTAATAGTAGCCACAGCGGTAAAACAGCACGGGCGCCTCGATTTGAGGGGCCCAGGCCAGGCGCGTCATCGAGTCGTTGGCGCGGCTCCCGTCGGCGTTCAGCTCGAAGCCGTAGATCCCGTTCCAGAAGCTGCCGAAGGCGAGCCATGGGGTGCCGTCCTGGTCGAGGGCGACGTCCGCGTCGATGGCGTTGTAGTTCTCGTGACCCTGGGTGCAGAGGATCGGGCCGTGATCCGTCCAGGTGTTGCTCGCGATGTCGGTGGTGCTCAGGTGCGTGATGCAGGAGATGTTGTCGCCGAACTTCGCGGAGAAGGACGAGTAGAGGTGGACGGCGCCGTTGAAGGCGACCACGTCCGGCGCCCAGGGGAAGTTGAAGGTGTTCCCGGGGGTGTTGGCGAGCCAGGTGGAGACCCACGGCGGGTACTGGCCGCCGTAGATCGTCGGGGCGTCCGTCCAGTGGGTGAGGTTCGTCGAGGTCGCCGCGGGGATGTGATCGCCCGTCCAATAACGATAGTAGGTCGATCCGACTTTGATCATCGTGGGGTCGTGGGCGAAGGTGTTGCCGGAGAGGGTCAACACCTCCGGCTCGGAGCCGTCGCCGATCCCGATGTCGCAGGTCGGGTCCCCGCTCCCACCCCCGGAGCCACCGCTCGCGGGCTCCTCGCCCGAGCCGCCGGCTCCGCTGGTGCCCCCGGAGCTCGGCGCGCCTCCGGCTCCCGCTCCCCCACCGCTGGCGACGGCCCCGCCGGACGAGGCCCCGCCGCTCGCCGGATCCGCCGCTCCCCCGCCGCTCGCCGCCGGGTCGTCCGCGCCCGGGCCCGCGGGACCCCCATCGCCGCAGCTGGCCGTGGACAGGACGCCCGCGACGAGCGCCCCGGTGAGGAGCGCCCGCGCCTGGCGCGGGAGGAGGGGGCCCGTCGAAGCTTGGTGGTAATTTTTCAAGAGGTTCCTTTCGTGGCGCCCGTGTCCTCGGAGAGTGTCCGCAGGATGTCGAAACGGGTGGAATGATTGACGCCGGGCGGGGGGATCCGTCAGTCCAAGGGGCGCCGAGACGATTTCCTTTGCGCCACGTTGTGGCGCTCTGCCCATCCTGTAGATTCCCGTTCGCGTTGCTGGCCTCGCCCGTGCTCACCGGCGCGGTGCGGGCAGGGGCGCACCCTTCCTTCACGGGCCTCTCTGCCGCGGCCTATGTCCGTCTCCCTCGACCTCGTCCCCGATCAGATCTTCGCGGGCCAATTTCGTGTGCGGCGCGCGCTCGCGCGGGGGGGCATGGGCGCCGTGTACGTGGTCGAGCAGCTGAGCACGGGGAAGCAGCGGGCCCTGAAGCTCATGTTGCCCCTCTCGGCGCAGTCGGTGGGGCACTTCGAGCAGGAAGCGCGGACGAGCTGCCTCATCCCCAGCGAGCACGTGGTCGAGGTGATCGACGTGGGGGTGGACGCCGCCACCGGCGCGCCGTGGCTGTGCATGGAGCTGCTCGAGGGAGAGCCCTTGGGTGATTACCTGGAGCGGATGGGCGCGCTGGGCGCGGGGGAGACCTACGAGATCCTGCAGCAGCTCGCCCACGCCTTGAGCGCGGCCCACGACCTGCCCGTGGTGCATCGGGATCTGAAGCCCGACAACGTGTTCTTGGCGCGCACGCGGACGGAATTGAGCGCGTTCCTCGTCAAGGTGCTCGACTTCGGTCTCGCCAAGGTCGTGGCGCGGCAGGGGAGCTTGAACACGATGGCGATGGGGACGCCGCTGTGGATGGCGCCCGAGCAGTCCGAGGCCGAGCAGCCGATCACCTGCGCGACGGACGTGTGGGCCTTCGGGTTGCTCGCGTACCGGATGCTGGCGGGGCGGGACTACTGGCGGGCGCTGGAGGTGCAGCCGTTCTTGCGGGAGCTGCTCGTCGATCCGCTGGTGCCCGCCTCGCAGCGATGCGCCGAGCAAGGGGGGCCCCTGCTGCCGGAGGGCTTCGACGCCTGGTTCGCGCGGTGCGTGGCGCGCTCCGCCGAGGAGCGCTTCCAACACGCCCAGGAAGCCTGGCGCGCCCTCGAAGAGGTGTTGAGTCCCCACCTGGTCGCGGTGGGGGCGAGCGGCGCGATGCGGCGTCCCAGCTGGTGGCCCGCGTCACGAGCTCCGGCGGCCGGCCCTCGCGGGGAGACTCTCGAGACGTTCACCGCGAGGGACGTCCCCGGCAGGACTCCCGCCGGGACGCTGCAGGCCGCGCTTCTCGACGACAGCCGCTCTGCCGAGGAAGAGCCGTCGGCGGCGGCGCCGTCGGCCGGGGACGAGCGCGGGCCGTCGGGATCTGCCGGGGAACCTGCGGGGAGCAGCCGGCGGCGAGGGGTCGGCGTGTTCGGCGCCGTGGGCGCGGGGTTGCTCGTGCTCGGGGCGCTCGGTTGGTGGCTCGGCGCTCCGGGCGAGGCTCCGGTGGAGGCTCTCTCCGACGGGCGCGCCCGGGAAGGGAGCACCCGGGAAGGGAGCAC
>JAAZAA010000249.1 GCA_012514535.1 Myxococcales bacterium
CTCCAAACAGCCGAGCGCCGCGCGCTACTACGCCGCGCTCGCGCGGTCGGCTCCGTGGGTGCTCGAGTACGGTGCGGGCCGGGGGACGATCTCCTGGAGCATGGCGGCTGCGGGGGCGCGCGTCGTGGCCGTCGATCTCTCCGGCCTGTTGCTCGCGGATCTGGTCGCCCAGGGGCGCACGCTCCCGCGGGAGGTCGCGCGGCGGATCTCCGTGCGCCAGGCGGACGCGCGCACGCTGCGCCTGCGGCGGCGTTTCCCCCTGGTCGTCGCGCCCGAGAACACCCTCGCGCACTTCTATAGTCGGCGGGACCTGGAGGCCTTCTTCGCCGGGGTGCGCCATCACCTGACTCCGGGGGGGCGCTTCGTGTTCGACGTGGCCCTGCCCCGCTTCGCGGAGCTCACGGAGGGCTACGATCCCCTGGCGCAGGTGCGCCATCGCGACGTGGAGGAAGGCGTGACGCTCGCCGAGCGGCAGTTTCATCCGCGGGAGCTCGAGATGCTCCTGCACTACAACGGGTTCTCCGGGCTCCGCATGCGCGGAGACTTCACGAGGCGCAGGCCCGACGCGGGCACGCAGGTGCTCGTCGTGGAGGCGCGCGCGGATCGCGGACGCCCCGAGAGAAGCCGAAAACCCACGGAGAACCGAGCATGCTGACCCAGGTCGAAGCGGGGCCCTACACCATCAAGGGCGTGTCCGTCGGCGGTGTGTACACGTCGCTGTGCGTCCCCGAGCTCGACGCCCTGTTCGACGTGGGCATCGCGCCCCGCTCCTTCGTCGGGCTGGATCATCTGTTCATCAGCCACGGGCACGCGGACCACATCGGCGCCCTGCCCGCCCTCATGGGCGTGCGCGGGCTCAGCCGCAAGGGCTCGCCCAAGACCTTCCTCCCCGCCCCGATCGTCGACGACGTGCGGGAGGCCCTGGCGGCCCTCAGCCGCATCCAGCGCTACGAGCTCCAGCCGGAGCTCATCGGCGTGCGCCCGGGGGAGCTCCACGAGGTGCATGGGGATCTCCACGCGCGGGTGTTCAAGACGTACCACCCCGTCCCGTCCGTCGGGTATCAGCTGCTCCGCCGGGTCCGCAAGCTGCGCAGCGCGTTTCGCGGGCTGCCGGGCCCGGAGATCGCGCGGCTTCGGGCGGCGGGCGACGACATCTTCGAGTGGCACGAGCGGCTGGAGCTCGCCTACGCGACGGACACGCTCATCGACGTGGTCGATCACGTCCCCTCCCTGCTCACCTCGCGGGTTTTGGTGCTCGAGTGCACGTTCCTGGACGAACGCAAGGAGCGCGCGGAGGCCCGCTCCCGCTGCCACATCCACCTCGACGAGATCCTCGAGCGGGCCGACGCCTTCCAGAACGAGCAGCTGGTGCTGATGCACTTCAGCCAGATTTACTCCCCCGGGGAGGTACGGGCGATCCTCCAGCGCCGCTGTCCCCCGCACCTGCTCGAGCGCATCGTCGCCTTCGCGCCCGCCCGCGGCCCTTGGCCCGGGTGACCGCCGACGCGTCCGAGCCCGAGGGCATCGATCTCCGAGAGGTCCAGCCATGCGCTTGAACCCCGTCCTCGCTCACAACCTGCTCCTGCGGGCAGAGCTGGTGCGCATCGCGCGCCGCTTGGCCGCCGCCGAGATCGACTTCGTGGTGCTGAAGGGCGTCGTGCTGCTCCAGCGCGTCTACGGGCGCCTCGACGCGCGTCCCGTCTCCGACAACGATCTCCTGTTTCGCAGCGCCGACCTCGAGCGGGCCCTCGCCGTCCTCGGCGAGCTCGGCTACGAGCCGAAGGTCCAGCAGGCGCTGCCCGACGCGCTCGAGGGGGACGCAAAGTACGTCCTCGAGCGCCGGTACCACGGCCGCCCCCTGTGGCTCGACCTCCACACGAACGCCCTGGTGCCGACGATCCATCGCGCCACCGAGGAGCCGTTCTGGGCCCACACGGAGACGGTCCAGCTCGACGACGTGGCCCTGCGCGTCTTCTCCCCGGAGCTCACCCTCCTGCACCTGGTCGCCCACGCGGAGCAGCACCGCTTCTGCGAGCCCCGCATCCTCCAGGACGTCATCGCCGCGTGGAACACGTGGACGCGGAGGGATGCGGCGAGCGACGCCACCGCGAGCGACACCCCCGCGAGCGC
>JAAZAA010000250.1 GCA_012514535.1 Myxococcales bacterium
GCCCCCGATCCCCACGCCCGCCGCGCGTCGCTATGCGTCTTCCGCATCAATCTGTCTCGACCCGTGCGCGTGACGCATACCCAGCGGCAACACCGTGACCTGCCCGCAGTGCGGGCCCGCGCAGGCCGCGCCATGGACGGAGCAGCGCAGGCGCCCTCAATCAGCTAAACGCAAGGACATGGAGGACGAGGCCCGTACTCCGTCGGAGTTCTACTCAGGGTGAAAGTGCGGCTCCGGATGACGGACTCGCCCTTGTGTTCGACGCGCTGCCAGACTAAACGGGATGCTTCCAAGATCCTGCCCAGATTGGGCAGCGGTTGAGCACAATGGTTAGACAGCAAGAGCCGCAGCCATGAGGATCACCTTTCGAGCCAAGCCCTCCGTTACACTAGGTCTCTTTGGAACATTGCTCGCTCTTGCGACGTCCGGGGGCTGCGAACAGAAGAAGCGGGACTGGCAGTCGGGCGACACGGGAGGCGTCGCAGGCTCCCCCTCGTCCGCCGGAGAACCCGGCAATTCCTCATCCGGCGGACAGCCTCCACAAATGTCAGGCGAACCTTCAGGTGGTAACGCAGGCGCGGGGAGCGAGAGTCCCCAAGACCTCTGTACTACGGACGATGAGTGCGCCTCTGGTAAGTGTCGCATCTCATTTCGTGATCTCGACGGTGATGGTTATGGCAACGATGCAGACGTCGTTGGCCGGTGCGATGGAACCGTCCCTGAGGGATACTCCTCGGTTGGTGGCGACTGCTGTGATGACGGCGGCAATCTCGAGCTCGCCGCTCTCATCCACCCCGGCCAGACGGAGTACTTCGATGCCCCCGCGAACATCTGTGGCATTTCCTGGGACTACAACTGCAATGGCCGGGTGGACTTCGGCGGCTACACGTGCCCCACCTCGAACGACGCGTGCGCGGACCCAGCACAACGCGACTATGACAGTCCTCAGGCCACTTCCGATGGGCGCGTCGTTGGTTGCACCCATGAAGGCCTCGCTTGCGACGGAGAATGCATGGCCACGGTTGAACCGCTGACTGAGGCCGACTGTGCCTCGTCTTTCCCCCCAGACTCCTGCAGGTGCTTGAAACTTGCTGGTCAGGACCAATCCACCTGCATCTTCGGGATGGCGCTCGGTGTCGTGCGCGTAGTACAATGTCATTGATGTTCGCACCCTGACTCTCGGGGGCTGAATGACGACAGGAGCGCCTCCGGGAGTTCCGCTCGTTCGTAACGCTGACAAGCCGAGCAGAGCTCCAACTCCCCGATGGACACGGAGCTCGCGGATGTGCCCACCCCGGTCAGCACCGGTCAGCGCCGAGCCTCGAAGGCACGTCTCTCCGAGGTGTAGTCACTACACACACCCTGACGGGGCGCAGGGGGAGCGCAGCACAGCCCCCGCAACCGCTTGGCTCCGCCCGACGAGGACGGTAAAACCCGCGGTCGAGTGAGGCGGAGATGGGGGTTGCTGCAGAATCTGACTGGTCCGCGCCCCTCGAACGTCATCGCAGTCGTCGGGAGCAAGCGGTCCCCACGATCACGGTGCTCGTCGGTCCGCAAAGGTCGCCCGAGTGGCTCTGGAGGCGCTGGCAACGTCCCGCTCCGTCCCTCGTCGTCACCGCGGCGCGGGGCACGGAGGTGCTCGAGCAGTGGCTCGGGCGAGGTGCGGCGCGCGACGAGATCCAGCGCGCCCTGCTCGACGTCGTCGCCGCCGTGATCGGGGTCCCCCGGAGCGATCTCGGCGGCGCTCTGGCGGGACGCAGCCCCGCGCAGCTCGAGGCCTTGGCGCTGCGGGCGGCGGCCCACGCGGACGTCGACGTCGACTGGATGCGCCACGCCCTGGCCCTCCCCTGCTCCGACGGGCTCGCAGGCGCCGAAAGTCCCGTCTCCCTCGGAAGACTCCTCGCCCTGGCTGGACGACCACCGCCGCTCCTCGTTCGCCCCGCGGGCGCCACGCCGGCGCTCCTCGACGTCGTCGACACCCTGTACAGGATCTCGGAGGAGGCGCCGCGCGCGGAGGTCGCCCTCGCCCTCGACGAGCAAGCCCTGCGGCTGCTGCGCTCGGGCGCACCTCCGCGGGTCATCGCGTCCTTGATGGAGGGCCTCGTGATGCTGCGTCCCCGCGAGTCGCCCGGGGAGTCCCGGGCCGCGGGCGCGCACGCGATCGAGTACGACGCGGCCCAGTTCGCTCGTTCTCAGGCGGAGCTGACCCTCTTCGAGCGCCTGGAGCGGCGCCCGCACACGCGGGGCCTCTTCCGGTTGAACCGCGTCGTCACCGGCGGCGAGCCGGCCCGCGCCATGGAGATCGATCTCCTGTGCGAGCCCCTCGCGCTCGCCGTCGAGGTCGACGGCTACCACCACTTTCGCGACGCCGAGGCGTATCGTCGAGACCGGCGCAAGGACGTGCGGCTCCAGGAGCTGGGCTACCTGGTGGTGCGTGTCCTCGCGAGCGACATCGAGGCGGCGCCGGAGCACGTGCTCGAGACCATCGATCGCGCCGTCGAGAGCCGCCGCAGGAGATCCCCATGAACCCTCGACACCTGGAAGACCTCGTCCTCGCCCGCTTGGCGGCCCCCGCCAAGTCCCCGCCGACGCCCTCGGAGGTGGCGCGCGGCCTGTTCTCGTTCGTCTCCTTTCGGCTCAGCGAGGCGGAGTGGCGCCGGGAGCTCCAGGAGATCGTCGCGCGCCTGCGGGCGGCGGGGCACGTCGATCCGAAGCGGCTCACCCTGACGGAGAGCGGCGCAGGCCGTCTCGCCCAGGCGCTGGGCATGACCACGCTCCCCCCGGCCCGCGGCTGGCGGGAGTTCAAGGCGAAGCACCTGCCGCGGCTCGTCGACGGCGGGCGATCCCCGGAGCTTTCCTCGAAGGACCCGGCCCTGGGCGTCGTCGCCCAGGGGCTCGGGGTGCCCGCCACCGCGGCGCGCAGCGAGTCCAGCGTCGGAGACGCCTGGCTGATGAGGCATCTGGGGCTCCGCGGCAAGAAGCCCACCTTGGACGCGGTGCGCGCCGCGCTCCTCGCCCGCGAGCTCGGCCTGCCCGAGCGCCCCCGCACGAAGGACGTGCTGCACCTGTACGCCGTCAAGCTGACGGGCGCGCGGAGCGCCAAGCGGGACGACATCCTCGAGGCCCGCGCCCGGCGCTGGCTCGAGACCACCGATCGTCAACCGAACGCCACGTTGCCCGCCGCGGCGCCCGAAGACGCGATGCCCCCCGAAGAGCTCCCCTCCACCCCGAGACCGGTCTCCTCGAAAAGTCCCCAGGGCGCCATCGAGAAGATCCTGGCGGCGGCGCGCGCGCCGGGCACCGCTCGCTTCGGTGACGGCAAGGCCTTCATCGGCTCCGTCTGGCAGCGCCTCGCCGCGGATCCTGACGTGGGCGAGCTCGGCGAGGCGGGCTTCAAGCGCCTGCTGGTGGAGGCCCACCAGCGGGGCGATCTGACCCTGTCCCGCGCCGATCTCGTCTCGGCGATGGACCCGAACGACGTCGCGGCCTCGGAGACCCGACACCTCAACGCAACCTATCACTTCATCCAGATCAGCGGGGACCGCTCATGAGCCAAGCACTTCGATTCTCGGCGACGCACATCGATGACCTGGCAAAGAAGATCCTGTCCTCCGGCGTGGACAGCACGGTGCTGCTCGGGGCGGACCTCGCCAAGCTCGCGGCGCGCATCCCCTCGAGCGAGCAGGTGACGCCGGAGGCGCTGGTCCACCTGGCGCTCCTCAACGACGCCCTGTGCGTCGCCGAGCGGGCGATCCACCAGGACGGCGTCATCAGCGAGGCGGAGATCGCCTACGTGGAGCCCCTGGCTCGGGAAGCCCACAAGTACCTGTCGCGGGTGCGCAGCGTCTATCGAGAGACCATCGATCTGGACAAGCACGGCGTCGCGCTCTTCCTGGACCAGCACGCGAAGGACACGCAGCGGTTCGGGGGGAAGTGTCGAGGGACGGCGTGGCTGGGGCTGCACGTGTGCCAGCGCGCCGCCGAGGCCTCCGGCGACTCGATCTACGTCGACCAGTACCGCGATCTGGTGTCGCGCACCCTCGACGAGCTCTACGGGGAGATCGGCTCCGGGACCCCGGAGCGGCGGCGCGAGATCGTCGCGGAGCTGGGCGAGCTCTTGCCCCCACCCGAGCCGACGCGAGACCTCCGGGAGGCCGCCTACTGCGCCACGGACTCCGCGGAGGTCTTCCACGCGGTCGCCCACAGCGCCGAGGTGTTCACCAGCGATCCCTTCGACGTGGACACGATCCACAAGGACGCGCGCTTCGCCTTCGGGCGGCTCCTGGATCGCGCCTCCGAGGCGAAGTTCGGGAAGATCCTGCTCATCAAGGGCGAGGCCGGCAGCGGCAAGACGCACCTGATGCGCGCGTTCCGCAACCAGACGCACGGCGAGCACCTCGGCTTCGCCGGCTACATGCAGATGTCCACGCGCGTGAGCAACTACGCGCGCTACATCCTGTCGAACCTGATCGAGTCCTGGGATCGTCCCTACTGGGGCGACGCCATCCCCGAGTCGGCGCTCACCTGTTTGTCGGACGCCGTGGCCGGCCACCTGCCACCGGAGCTGCTGCGGGAGCTCCAGGATCAGGGGCTCGGGTACGACGCCCTCCACGCGCTCGTGAACCGCGGCGCCGATCGTCTCCTGGGCCTGGCGCCCCTCGAGAACGCGGACGTGGACGTCCTGCGCATGATGCTCTACCTCCAGCGTCGGGAGCCGGCGCGGCGCGCGCGGGTACTCAAGTTCCTGCGCTGCGAACCCCTGAACGACTACGAGCGCTCCCTCGTGGGGGGCGCCTACCCGCCCTCCGGCGAGGAGGGGCCGGCGCAGATGCTCACGCACCTCGGGCGCCTCGTCGCCATGA
>JAAZAA010000251.1 GCA_012514535.1 Myxococcales bacterium
GACCCGTGGGCATCGACGAGGTGCTCGCGATGCTGCGCCGCGCTCGAAGGCGTCTGCTCATTGCGCCCGCTTCCGCCCGTCACTGCGCGGTGCGTTCGATGTGTGCCGCGTTGGTCTCGGGGCGTGGGGGTTCCGGGCGGAGCCACAACCAGGTGCCCACGAGCATCATGCAGCCGATGGGCGCGGCCACCATCCAGGCGCGGAGGACGGGCGCGGTGAGCCCCATGGTCGCCAACACGCTCGCGCAGACGAGCATCATCCACGTCGCGGCCCACTTCGCGTGTCGTGGCACCGCCCGGTGCTCGCGCCACACCAGGATCATGGGGCCGAAGGTCGGGTGGGCCAGCAAACGCGCCTCCAGACGTTCGGAGCCGCGCGCCGCGGCCCACGCCGCGATCAACACGAACACGGTGGTGGGCAGCCCCGGCACGAAGATCCCGAGGATCCCGAGGCCCAGGCTGGCGTAGGCCAGGAGCCACCATGCCCAGCGGAGACGGGTCCGGGCACTCATGGGTCTCCAGTATGGCGCCGCCACCCACGAGGGAGCACCGACAACCGTCATGGTCGCTGAACGTGCGTGCACCGGATTGGTGCCCGATTCGTGTCCCGGCTGGCCCGGCTGCGGTCGAGCCAAGGGCACACGTCCTCGAGGACGCGGGGCGAGGACATCGTCGCGGGCTGCTCGGGGAGCGGAGTGCTCGGGGAGCGGAGCGCTCGAGGAGCGGAGTGCTCGGGGGCGGAGCGCTTGAGGAGCGGAGCGCTCGAGGAGCGGAGCGCTCGAGGAGCGGAGTGCTCGAGGAGCGGAGTGCTCGAGGAGCGGAGTGCTCGAGGAGCGGAGTGCTCGGGGAGCGGAGCGCTCGAGGGGCGCTGCGGGACGGTGTGTCCTCGGGAAACGCCTCCACGGGGACGCCGCCGAACGGGCCCCCCCGGATTGCTTTTTGCCTAGGCTGGGTACAAACGATCCGCTACCATCGTGGGCTGTCACTCGACCTGTAAATCCAACGATGGGGAAGTGTAGGTGCACGTAGCCATGCATCGCGGAACGTTTTGGTCCTTTTTGCTGGGAGCGGCGCTCCTGGGACTTTCGAGCGGCTGTAGCGACGAGAGCCCCTCGAGCGGGGGGCCCGCGGAGGAGACGCCGAAGGAAAAGACGGATCCCTCCGAGGATCCGAAGGAGACGCGCAGCTTGCGCCTCGACTGGAAAGGTGCCCGCGCGGTCGCCATAGGGAATGTGACAGAGGCGGCCCCCAACGCGCTCACCCTCGAGCAGCAGATGCTCTTCCGTATCGAGGAGGACGGCTCCGTGGCGCCCGCCCTGGAGGGGCCGCTCACGCTCCAGCTTCCGGAGGTGCAGTTCGTGGCGCGTTCGCCCCAGGGCGACGTTGCTTACGTGAGCTTCCGCTCGCCGCTCGTGTTGCCCGCCGAGGACACCGAGGAGGCGAGCGAACCTGAGGTCTTGGGCACCTTCTTCCGGGTCGACGAAGACGGGACGATGACGTCGCTCATCGACCCCGTGGGGCGCGTGCACGCTCCGCGCGTCGACCGGCTGCGGGCGGACGTCTCGGAAGCGTTCCAGCAGACGGCGCCCTATCATTTCGACGCCGACGGCAACCTCTACGTGATCTGGGCGGCCAGCAGCGAGGACAACGCCCCCGGGCGACGGCTCCTCCACCGCTACCGCGCCGCGGACGACGAGCTGGACGTGGTGGGATTCTCCGAGGAAGAGATCGTGCGGCTCTCCAGCGCCGTGCTGAGCGGCGATGGCTCGACTCTGGTCGTCAGCGGCGAGCGCTCGTACCCGGACGACCTCACGGACGCGGGCGTCCCGCGCCGACAGAGCTTCGTGCAGCTCTATCGCTTGCCGGACCTCGACGCGCCGGTGGACGTAGTCACCCCGGAGGACGAGTTGGCGTGGATCGGCGGCACGCAGGTCTCCATGGCGGGAGACTCCGTGTTCTTCCACGGCTACCTCCTCGGCGATCTGAGCGGCATCGGGCGCGCGGACGTCAGCGAGGACGGCGAGGTCACCAGCACCCTCCTGTGCGGGATGATGTTGGCCTTCGCGCCCATCAATCACTCGACGACCCACGACGGAGATTACGTCGATGGCTTCTTCGAGCGGACTCTCCCCGATGCGGAGGAGCCGGGGGACCTCATCTGGGCGGACCGCTGGTTCGTCGGGGGAGACCCGTCGAGCGGCGAGCTCGACTACGACGCCGTGCTCGGTCACGTCGAGGCGCTCTTCACGGCGCCGGTGACGTTCTCTTACGATGGTCAGACGGGCTCCGAGGCCCTCGAAGGGTTCCTCGCGGACGGTCCCTATCCGTGGGAGGCCATCCAAGGGGTGCCTATGCCCGAGACCTTCGAGAGCATCTACGACGACTACTACGGGTGGCACTTCCTGGAAGAGTACTTCGTCGATGCGGCGACGGGGGACGCGGCCACGACGGTCGCGGCCTTCCTGGAGCAGCACGACCTCGCCCAGAAGGAGTTCGCCTACTACCAGCTCGACGTCCGCGAGATCTTCTTCGACAAGGACGGCGCGCTGTTCGCTCTGGTGCGGAGCGATTGGGACATCGAGACCCAGCGGTTCGGGCGCATGCAGCTGCTCCGCATCCTCGATGCGTCGGGGGAGCGTGCCCTGGCCGTCCTCCCGGCGCTCGCGGAGGCGGAGTTCACCGTGGAGGCCTACCGACTCGGCAAGGACGGCCAGCACGTCTTCGTGCTCGCTCGTTTGCCAGGAGAGGACGAGGAGGGCTCGACCCATCGCATCTACCGGCTCGATCCGTCCCTCGGTGACGACGCGGTCCTCGAGGACATGATGGGCTCCGTGCCGGGCGACGAGCACTCGATCGCCGACTTCTCCGTGAGCAAGGATCACCTCTACTTCGTCGGCGAAACGGGCTCCGGGGTGATCGATCTCGAGACGCTCGAGTTCGCGCCCATCGACGGCGTGGAGCTCGCCTCGATTCAGGCCCTGTGAGGTGGGGCGCCCCCGCCCTACGGGCGGGGGCGCAGCAGCGCCGCCGCCGCGTCGTTGGGCCAGCCGCTCTCGCTCGTCGGCCGATTTTTCGGCAGCCTCTGCTGATTTCCCGGGTTCGCGTGAGGACGAGGGCGCGTACGATTCCGGCTCGGGCGGCTCCGCGCCCCTCGAAGCTCAACGATGAAAAAGCTCACGACGTTCTATTGGATCACGATCGGCCTCGTCCTCTTCTTCTTCGTCCCCGGGGCCATCATGAACATCATGAAGACCCCGGACTGGGTCGAGGTCTTCAACCAGCTCGGTTATCCTGAGTACCTGCTGCCCTTCCTGGGTGTCGCCAAGCTCCTCGGGTGTCTGGTGGTCGTCCTGCCCCAGTTTCGGCGCCTCAAGGAGTGGGCCTATGCTGGGCTGGTCATCGATCTGGTCGGCGCGATTTACTCCGCCGTCATGGCAGCCGGGTTCGATCCGGGGCTCTTGCTCATGGGGGTGGCCGTCGGGATCGTCTTCGTCAACTATTGGCTCTGGCACAAGCGGCTCGATCTCGCCGCGGCGGAAGCCTGACTGGGCGCGAGCGGAGCGGTGCGCGGTGATGGATCCGACGATCCTTCCCTGATGGCTCCGTCCGACGGATCGCGGTCAGCGCCGACCGGAAGGCCGGGCGACGGTTTCTCTCGAAGAAGCAAGAATCGTCAGGACCTCGCGCCACGAACGCCCCCACAATCTGCCTCGAACCCATGCGTGGATCTCGAGGAAGCCCGTACGAGCGTCGCTTGCAGCGCGTGCTCGCCTACGTTCACGAGAATTTGAGCGGCGACCTCTCCCTCGAGCGGCTCAGTGAGGTCGCGGGCTTGTCGCGGTTCCATTTTCATCGCCTCTTCTCCGCGTACACCGGCTCGACGGTCGCGGAGGTCGTCCGCCTCTTACGCTTGAAGCGTGCCGCCCATCGCCTGGCCTTCGAACGAGGCTCGAAGGTCATCGATGTCGCGCTCGACGCCGGGTTCTCGAACCCCGAGACCTTCAGCCGCGCCTTCAAAGCCGCCTACGGAGGCACACCGATTGGGTTCCGCGAAGCTCCTGAGTGGAGCGAAGCTCCGATCCTTCGGCTCCCCCCCTCGACGACGAATCGAACCATGAAGCCAGAAATCAAGACGATCCCGACGATCCCCGTGGCCGTCCTCGAGCACCATGGTCCGCAACGGACCATCTTCTCGACCGTGACCCGATTCATCGAATGGCGTCGCGCGAGTTCGTGCTCACCGGTGCGCGAAGCGCGCACCTTCGGCATCGCCTATGACGATCCGGACACCAGCGACCCAAAGGCGTTTCGCTTCGACGTCTGCGGAGAGCTCCTCCGCCCCCTCGAGCCGAACGACTTCGGAGTCGTCGAGAAAGCGATCCCTGGGGGGCGCCATGCCGTCGTCCGTCATCACGGGTCGACGGATGAGCTCGGCCCCGTCGTCCTCGAGATGTACCGGAAGTGGCTCCCGGAGAGCGGCGAAGAGCTCCGCGAATTCCCCGTCTTCTTCGAGTACGTCCGGCGGATGCCCGAGGTCCTCGAACACGAACAGATCACGGACATCTACTTGCCGCTCGCGTGACCGGAGGGCCCCCGGGGCTTACCGAGCTGCTCACGCGTTCTCAGTGAGGCGCGGAGCCAGGAGCAGGCGTTGCTGCGTCGCACAGCTCGGCGAGGATGGCGCTGGCCGTTCCGCGCAGGCGATGGTCGTACAGGTCGGAGAGGGGCGTGTCCTCGAGGTTGATCTCGACGAGGACTGCCCCCGCTCTCTGGGCCAGTCGCGGCAACTCCGCGGCGGGGTAGACGCTCGCGGAGGTCCCGATCGCCACCAACAGGTCGGCGTGGGACATGGCCTCCGAAGCGGCTCGGAGCAGATCGCTCGAGAGCATGTCACCGAACCAGACGATGTCCGGGCGCTTGAACGCCCCGCAGGGACAGTGAACGTCGGCCAACGGAGCGTCGTCGCTCGCCTCCCGCTTTCCACACCGCTCGCAGCGCGTCCGCCAGAGGCTCCCGTGGAGCTCGAAGACGTTTCTGCTGCCCGCCCGTTGATGGAGGCCGTCGATGTTTTGCGTGACCACCACGACGCCGGGACGCTCCCTCTCCAGCTGCGCGATGAGCCGGTGCCCCGCGTTCGGCTCGCAGCCAGCGACGAGCCCGCGCCGATAGTTGTGGAACTCCCAGACCCTGCGAGGGTCCCGATCGAAGGCGGTCTGACAGGCGTACGTCTCGTAGTCGTACTCTTTCCAGATCCCTCCGCGACCCCGATAGGTCGGCACGCCGCTCTCCGCGGACATGCCCGCTCCGGTGAAGAAGACGACGTTCGCAAAGTCGCTGAAGCGGAGGGTGGTCATCCTGGGAGCGCGCCAGGGGTCTGGCCCCGGAGGGCGTCGAAGCCGCAACGGAGGTGCCTGGCGGACTCGCAGCGTGGCGCGACCCCACCGGGTGAGCAACCCCTTGGGCTCCCCTTGGAGACGGCGTGCGCGCTTGCGCCGCGTGCCCTCTCCACGCCGCGTGAGCGTGCGGAAGAGCGGATGCCTTCGTGGGCTTTGCGCTGGCTTTGCGCAGATCGCGGGGCGGGGCGCTCGGAGGGCGAACGAGACCAGGCCGCCGTGGGCTCGGGCGAGCGCGCCTCGGGGCGCGTGCGGAGCGGGTGCGGAGGCGGGTGAGGTGCTCGAAGGGCGGCGAAGGTGACCCAAAGGGCGGTGTCGGGCGAACACGGACACCACACGGACACCAAGGTAGGCTTTGAATGATTGGCTAGACGATCCGCCGCTGGGCCGTCACGCGCAGGCCGACAAACTCCTGAAAACCCCATGGGTTCCAGCCGTGGGGCAAGAATGCTTTCCTATCGTAGTTCGATCGGGGTACCTTGGTCCGGTGTTCGGGGGAAGTTCCCCGGAGACGACGGTGTCCGGTCGAGAGGAGGACGTTCTTATGAGGCTTATCAAATACGCAATCGCCCTTGGATCTCTGAGCCTGGTCGGCGCCTTCGCCGGCTGTAGCAACGGCGGGACGGAAACGTTTCAGCCGCACCAGCAAGGAAAGCGCGGCGAGTCGTGCCAGGCACGCAACGACTGTGCGTCCGGCCCATCCCCGATACCTTAGGCGCAGGCGCCGCCCGTCAAGCTCGGGTTTTGGCGAGGCTTTCGCGAGCACCGGAGCGGAACGTACGTGGGTACTTGAGCACCGGAGCGCAGCGGAAACGAAGCCAAA
>JAAZAA010000038.1 GCA_012514535.1 Myxococcales bacterium
CCAGGGAGGAGGCAGGGATGGGGACGAGCTCGAGCCATCGCGAAGGATTTCGCGCCCCTGGTTGTCTTCGCGGTTGGCGTGGTTAGCTTGACCATCGTGCCGCGAGCACCGAGAACCATCTCAACGAGTCCCGGACCTGCAACGGACCCATCATGAGCGAACAGAATCCCACTTCATCCCCTCCGCCGCCGCCCAACGAAGACGAGATCGAGTTCGGTGACGAGCTCGCGGTGCTGCCGATCCGCAACGCAGTGCTCTTCCCTGGCGCGGTCGCGCCCTTCGATGTGGGTCGTGAGAAGTCGGTGGCCCTCGTGGAGGACGTGCATAACCTGACGAGCCCCGTCATCGCGATCTTCGCTCAGCGGGATCCGTCGACGGACGACCCAGGGGGCGACGACTTGTACCCCGTGGGTTGCGCGGCGCGGGTGCTCAAGGCGCTGAAGCACAGCTCCGGCAACTACTCCCTGATCTTGCAGGGGCTCACCCGCATCCGCCTGGATCAGATGACGGCCACGTCGCCTTACCTGAAGGCGAAGGTGGCGCGGATCGAGACCCCGCAGAGCGAGGACGTCGAAGCGGAGGCCTTGGCCATGAGCCTCCGCGACGTGGCCAAACAGGTCATTCAGCTGATGCCGGAGCTGCCCCGTGAAGCGGGGAGCCTCATCGACTCGATCCAGGCGCCGGGCGCGCTCGCGGATCTGGTGGCGGCCAACCTGGACGCCCCCGTCGAGGAGAAGGCTCAGCTCATCGAGACCATCGACGTGAAGGACCGCATCCGCAAGGTGCTGCGGCTCCTGACGCGGCAGCTCGAGATCCTCAAGATGCGGGAGCGCATCAACTCCCAAATCAAGGAGGAGATGGGCAAGAACCAGCGTGAGTACGTGCTGAGGCAGCAGCTCAAGGCCATCAAGGAAGAGCTGGGCGAAGACGACGGCGATCAGGGCGACCTCGATGGGCTCGAGGAGCGCATCGCGAAGGCGAACCTGCCGTCCGAGGCGGACAGCGTCGCCAAGAAGCAGCTGAAGCGCCTGCGCTCGATGCAGGTGGGCAGCGCCGAGTACACGGTGGTGCGGACCTACGTGGACTGGATCCTGGACGTGCCCTGGAGCGAATCCACGGAGGACAACCTCGACATCGCCGAGGTGCGCAAGGTCCTCGACGAGGACCACTACGGGCTCGACAAGGTCAAGAAGCGCATCGTCGAGTACCTGGCCGTCCGCAAGCTGAAGAAGGACAAGAAGGGCCCGATCCTCTGCCTGCTGGGGCCGCCTGGCGTCGGTAAGACGTCCTTGGGGCGCAGCATCGCGCGAGCGTTAGGGCGGAAGTTCGTCCGCATCTCCCTCGGTGGTGTGCACGACGAGGCGGCCATCCGCGGCCACCGGCGCACCTACGTGGGCGCCCTGCCGGGGCAGATCATCCAGGGCATGAAGAAGGCGGGCACGGTGAACCCGGTCTTCATGATGGATGAGGTGGACAAGATCGGTCACGACTTCCGTGGCGATCCGAGCGCTGCCTTGCTCGAAGTGCTCGACCCCGAGCAGAACAACACCTTCGCCGATCACTACCTGGAGATCCCTTACGATCTGTCGAACGTGATGTTCGTCGCCACCGCCAACGTGGCCGACCCGATCCCGCCACCCTTGCGGGACCGCATGGAGATCCTCGAGATCCCGGGTTACACGCGGCGCGAGAAGCTGGCGATCGCCAAGCAGCACCTCATCCCCAAGCAGCTCGAGGAGCACGGGCTCGGCCCCGACCAGCTCGAGATCACGGATGAGGCGGTGGAGGAGCTCATCGAGCACTACACCCGTGAGGCGGGCGTCCGCTCCTTGGAGCGTACCGTGGCCAGCGTCATCCGCGGCGTCGCCGTGAAGGTGGCCGAGGGAGACGATCGACGGCGTGTGATCAAGAGCGAGGAAGACCTGCGGGAGTTCCTCGGTCCCATCAAGTACACGAGCGAGGTCGCGGAGCGCACGGAGGAGACGGGCGTGGCTACGGGCTTGGCGTGGACGAGCGTCGGCGGCGAGATCCTCTTCATCGAGGCGACGCGCATGTACGGCACCGGGAAGATGCAGCTGACGGGTCAGCTCGGTGACGTCATGAAGGAGAGCGCGCACGCGGCCCTCAGCTACGTGCGCACGAACGCCGAGCGCTTCGGGATCCCCCGGGACTTCCTGGAGAAGAGCGACGTGCACATCCACATCCCCGCGGGCGCGATGCCCAAGGACGGGCCGAGCGCGGGCATCACCATGTTCACCGCGCTCATCTCGCTCCTGTGCGGGATTCGGGTGCGCCACGACGTGGCGATGACCGGCGAAATCTCCCTGCGTGGGCGGGTGCTGCCCATCGGCGGTGTCAAGGAGAAGATCCTCGCCGCCCACCGGGCGGGCATCAAGCGAGTGCTGCTGCCCGAGCGCAACAAGGCAGACCTCGAGGAGGTCCCCCGGGAGGTGCGCGACGAGCTCGAGTTCGTGTTCGTCAACAAGCTCGAAGAGGTGCTGGAAGCGGCCCTCGAGAGCGTGCCGCAGCCGTCTCAGGCTTACGTGGATGAGATGGCCAAAAAGGAAGCGAAGACTCCGCCACCCACGAACTGACGTGGGGCGCGCGGAGAGGCGCCTCCGCCCGACGTCCGCGGGCTCGCGGACGTCGGGGGCCCCGCGCGGGTCGCGGGGCGACGGAGACGACACTCTCCAGGGGAGAAACCGCTCGTCGTGGCGGTACGACTCCCTTCGGATGAAAGCCTGGACCAGAGGATCCGGGCTTTCGCCGATTTGGGGGTCCGCGGGGGGCGAGGTGGGTGGAGGCCTCGGCACGGCTCCGATGTAAGAAGCGTGTAGGAGAAATCAGGGCGAAGAGGTCGACGAGGGCCCCTCGCGCGTGATTCAACGCAACGGTGAGTCATCCGCACCTGAGGCTGGGGTGGTCTTGCTTGTGTCTCGTCGTCGGAGTGTTCGGGTGTGACGTCCTGAGCCGCGACTCGGATCCTCTGGAGGAGCCGTCACGTGCCACCGTGCAGGCTGCCCGCTCGGAGGAGCCCGCCGCCGAGACCGCGGCCGCGGCGCCGGCACCGCCCACGTCCTCGGAGGAGGCGTCTGCGGATCCTGCGGATCCCTGCGCGGAGGAGTGGTCCCGCCTGGCCGCGCTCGAGGCCTTGCCCGGCGCGCCTCGGTTGGAGGAGCGGCGCGTGGAGGTGCTGGCCCGCTCGCCCTCGACGCCGGTGGTGTTCCTGCGGGTGCCGGGGGAAGGTGAGGAGCTTCCTGTGGCGGCCGCGCGGCTCCGCGCGACCCTCGACGAGAGCGGCTGGAGCCGGACCGCTTTGCAGGAAGTACTCAGGCAGACCCGGCTCGACCTGCCCCTGCGTCGGCGTGCCCTGCTGCGCGAAGGGTACTTGTACGCGGAGGAGCCCGCGGCCGCGCTGCGCCTCGCGGAGACCCTGCGCTTCGACCACCTGTTCGACGAGCCCGAGATCGTCGTCGAGCGCGGGGGGGAGCGCTTCGTGCTGAAGCGGCGCAAGGGGTACTACGTTCACCCCGAGGCGCCCGCGGAGCCCGCGCACTTGCTGCTCTTCGATCGCGTCACGCTGCCGAAGGAGCCCGCTGCGGGTCCGTTGCACTTCTCCTTGAGCGCCTTGGCGGCGGAGCTCGGCTTCTCCTCGGCGCGGGTGGAACGGCTCACGGCGGAAGGAGCTTTGGTGGAGCTCGACTACGGGGGCGTGAGGACCCAGGGGGTGCTCGACCTGAGCGCGCCGGAGGCGAGCCTGCGCTGTGAGCGCGTGGCGCCGGAGCTCGCGGAGACGTTGGCCTCCCATCGTGACTGGGCGCTGCGTCGGCGCAAGGCGTTCGTGCACCTCCGGGACGTGATCGACGCGATGGTGGAGGAGGCGCTGCCCTTCGACGAGCCCAAGACGGAGATCGGGCAGCAGGACGGGCAGCTGCGCCCCGCCTGGATCACCGCGTACCGCAAGGGGGAGCTCGAATACGAGTTCAACGGCGACACGTACCCGGTGTTCGATGGACGAGGCCGCCCGCGCGTCCCTCAGGTCTGCGTGGACTTCATCACGGACGCCTTCGAGCGCGCGGGTGGGGGCTGGTGGCGTGGACGCAAGGAACCGCGCGAGCGCCTCGGCGGCGTCATCAGCTTTCGCAAGCTCGGCATCGAGAACACGCGGAGCGTGGAGAACCTGGCGGTGTTCGCCTGGATGACGCCGGAGTGGTTCGACGTCCACTGGCTCCCCCGAGCCGAGCGCGTCCCCTTCGGCAAGCGCCGGGAGTTCTTCCGACACCTGGCGGAGCACGCCGAGCGTTATCAGCTCGGCGACGTGATCGTCATCTACGGGCTCCGTTCCGACGACCGCAACCACTATCACTCCTTCTTCGTGTACGAGGCGGATCCCGTCACCGGCGCGCCCATCGTCGTCGCGGCGAACGCCGGGCGCCCCCGCCTGCGCACCTGGGAGGGGGAGATGCGTTCGGCGCCCAAGCGGACGATCGTCGCCCGCCTGCGCCCGCGGCTGTCGTTCCTCGAGACCCTGATGGCGGCCGACGAACCTCTGCAGGCCCCCCGCCGTGTCCGTTGGGTGGAGCCCACGCTCGACGGCGACTCGGAGGAGGGCGACCTTTCGGAGCCCCTCGAGGCGGGACCAGGTTGAGCTCCTCCGGGGGCCACGCTAGAGGTCAGCCGTGGCTTCGTCAGAGAAAAGGCCGGTTCGGGTAGCGCTGCTCGGCTGCGGCACCGTCGGGGGAGGGGTCCTTCGCTTGCTCCAGGACAACCGAGACACGTTGCCTCGGCGCGTCGGCGCGGGCCTCGAAGTGGCCCACGTGCTCGTTCGTGACCGGAGCAAGCCGCGCGTCCCGGAGTGCCGCGACGAGTGGGTGACGACCGATCCCGAGGTGGTCTTCGCGGACGAGACCGTCGACATCGTCGTCGAGGTGATGGGCGGCGAGACGCCGGCGCGGGAGTACATCGAGCGGGCCATCGACGCCGGTAAGAGCGTCGTCAGCGCCAACAAGTACCTCCTGGCCACCCACGGTCCGGCGCTCCTGGAGCGGGCGGGGCGCAAGGGCGTCGATCTCGCCTTCGAGGCCTCCGTCGGTGGCGGCATCCCCGTGATCCGGACGTTGCGTGAGGCCCTCACGGGCGACTCCGTGGTCAGCATCCACGGCATCCTCAACGGCACCTGCAACTACATCCTGACGCGGATGAAGAAGGCCGGGCTCGCCTTCGACGACGCGCTCCGCGAAGCGCAGGAGCTCGGCTACGCCGAGGCGGATCCGACGCTCGACGTCGAGGGCTTCGACGCGGCGCAGAAGCTCGTCGTGACGAGCATGTTGGCCTTCGGCGCGAGCGTGCCGGTGAGCGAGGTCTCCGTGGAGGGCATCACCCGGGTCGACGCCGTCGATTTCGCTGCCGCGGAGCGCTTCGGGTACACGATCAAACACCTCGCCATCGGGCGCGATCTCGGGGACGAGCTGTCGCTGCACGTGCACCCCGCCTTGGTGCCGCGGGCCAGCGTCGTCGCCAACATCGACGACGTGCTCAACTGCGTCTTCATTCAGGGGCGGGGCCTTGGCCCTTGCCTGCTCGTCGGGCGTGGCGCGGGAGACATGCCGACGGCGGTGAGCGTCGTCTCCGACATCGTCGACGCCGCCCGCTCCAAGCTCGAAGGCCAGGCGGGCTTGACCACCCGGGCGATCCACGCGGTGCCGCGCAAGCTGCAGCCTCTCGAGGAGCTGAGCTGTCGGTACTATTTGCGCTTCGACGTGGGAGACACCCCGGGAGTGCTCGGGGTCATCGCCAGCGCCCTCGGCGCCGAGGGCGTCAGCATCGAGCAGATGGTCCAGGAGGGGACCGCCGGGAGCAACGATCTGCCCGTCTCCGTGCTGATGATCACCCACGAGACCCAGGAGGGGAACGTGCTGCGGGCGCTCGAGGCGATCGGGCGCGAAGCCTTCCTGCGGGGCAAGCCGCGCTTCATCCGCATCGAGGACATCTGAACGTGGCCCGGCCGCGCGGCGCGCCCCTCGGGGTCTTCGACTCGGGCCTCGGCGGCCTCACGGTGGTGCGCGCGCTCCTCGACGAAGTACCCGGGGAGCGCATCGTCTACCTCGGCGACACCGCGCGCGTCCCCTACGGCACCCGCTCCGCGGAGACCGTGATCCGGTACGCGCGCGGCTGTGCGCGGGTGCTCACGGATCGTGGGGTGAAGGCGCTGGTGGTCGCCTGCAACACGGTGAGCGCCGTCGCGCTGGACATGCTGCGGGCGGAGCTGGACATGCCGGTGATCGGCGTGGTCGAGCCAGGGGCGCGCGCGGCCGTCCTGGCCGCCGAAGCCGTGGCGCGCGCTCGCTCGGAGGAGAGCGACGCGCCCCCGCCGCGCATCGGGGTGCTCGGTACTCAGGGGACCATCGCCTCCAACGCCTATCCGAGGGCGGTCCAGCAGCGGTCGACGCGCTTCGAGGTCGTCGGGCGCGCGGCGCCGCTGCTCGTCCCTTTGGTGGAGGAGGGGTGGCTCGACGGGGAGGTGCCGGAGCTGGCGGTGCAGCGGTACGTGGAGCCCTTGTTGGCGGAGGGCGCGGGTGTGCTCGTGCTCGGCTGCACCCACTATCCGCTGCTGCAGCCCGTGGTGGAGCGGGTGGCGCGACGGCTGGCGGGGCGCCCGGTGCCCGTGGTCGACAGCGCCACGGCGACGGCGCGGAGCGTCGCGGAGCTCCTCGAGGACGGGCGGATCGCCGCGCGGGTACCGCCCCGAGAGGAGAGCCATGCGGAACGTCTCCAGCTCCTGGTGACGGATCTCCCGGGAGGCTTTCAGCGCGTCGCGGAGCTCTTCTTGGGCGAACACACCCCGCAGGCCGAGCAGATCGACCTGAACGCGCTCCCCTCGGACGCCAGCGTGACGGCCTCCGACGCGGAGCTCTGCCCGGGCTGAAGCCACGTCCCCGAGGCAGGGCCGTGTCCCCGGGGGGCCGTCGACGTCGCTCTCTCAGGCGGCGGGTGCTTCCGGGGCGCGCGGGGCCGGCGCCCCGGCACGCGTCTCAGGGCCCTTCGCGGCGATCACCAGGGGTGCGAGGATCTCGACGGGGTGGCGCGGGACGAAGCCGCCGAAGCGCTTCACCTGGCTCCGGCAGGAGTGGCCGGTCGCGGCGACGCGCGCGCGCTCGTCCGGGTTGGCGGGGAGCGCCCGCGCCCAGCTCATCTCGAAGATCCCCTTGGACTCCTCCAAGTGCACGGTCTCGTGGCCGTAGGCGCCGCACATGCCGCAGCAACCGACGTCCTGTGCGCGCAGCTGGAGGCCCAAGAGCTCGAACACCTGGCGCCATTGCTTCTGGGAGTGGACCGCGGCGGTGCGCTCCGTGCAGTGCCCGAGCAGGCTGTAGCCTCCCTCGGGCGCCGAGAGCGTCGGGAGCTCCCCGCGCCGCCCGGCGAGCTCGCCCGCGAGCCACTCCTGGAGGAGCAACACGGGCACCGGCTCCCGATCGCCCAGCGCGTGTCGATACTCGTCGCGGTAGGTGAGCGTCACCGCGGGCTCGAGCCCGATCAGCGGGACGCCGGTGGCCGCCGCTGCGCTCAAGAAGGCGTGGTTGCGCCGCGCGACCGCGCGGAAGGCCCGTAAGAACCCCTTCACGTGCAGCGCCTTGCCGTTCTCCCGGTAAGGGAGCACGTAGACGCGGTAACCGAGCTCCGTGAGCAGATCGTACGTGGCCAGCACGACGTTCGATTCGTAGAAGCTCGTGAACGCGTCCTGCACCAGCAACACGGAGCGCCGCTTCTCCTCGGCGGGGAGGCGAGCGATCTTCGCGGCGTCGTAGGCGGGGGCGTGGCGCGCGCGGAGCCCCCGGCGGACGGTCTCTTCGCTGAGCAGCGGGCTGTCCACGATCCCGACCCAGCGGCGCAGGAGCCCGCTGAACCAGCTCCAGCGCAGCACCGCGTTCACGAGCAGCGGGAACCAGGCCAGGACCCAGATGATCTTCTCGAGCGTCGCGAAGAAGTAGTCCTTGAGGGGACGCCGGTAGCGGGTGTGATAGTGCTCGAAGAAGCGTGAGCGGAACTCGGGGACGTCCACCTTGATCGGGCACTGGGTCGCGCAAGCCTTGCACGCCAGGCACCCGTTCATCGCGTCGTACACCTCGTGGCTGAAGTCGTCCGGCGCGTCCTCACGACCCCGCAGCAAGGACTCGAGGGGGGCAGGCTCCGCGGGCGCGGTGGCGTCGTAGCCGCTCGCGGTCATCTGGCGCAGCCACTCGCGCATGACCCCCGCGCGCCCCTTGGGGGAGTGGATGCGATCCGCCGTCACCTTCGAGGACGGACACATCACGCTGTCGGGGTTCCAGTCGAAGCACGCCCCGTTACCGTTGCAGTTTACCGTGACCGAGTAGGTCTCCAGGGCCTGAGGGGAGATCTGGCGGTCGAACGTTCCTCGCTTGATGGCGTCGACGCTCACGAGCTGCTCCGCGCTGTCGAGCGGCGTGGCGAGCTTGCCGGGGTTGAGCTGGTTGTTCGGATCGAAGACCTGCTTGACGCGGCGGAGCTCCTGGTAGAGCTCCGCTCCGAAGAACACCGGGCTGTACTCGCTGCGGAAGCCCTTGCCGTGTTCGGCCCACAGCACGCCGCCGTACTTCTTCACCAGGGCGACGACCTGATCCGAGAGCGTCCGCAGGAGCCGCTCGTCCTCGGGATCCCGCATGTTCAGGGCAGGGCGCACGTGCAGGCAGCCCACGTCGACGTGCCCGAACATCCCGTAGCGCAGGCCGTGGGAGTCGAGCAGGGAGCGGAACTCACGGATGTAGTCGGCCAGGTTCTCGGGAGGCACGGCGGTGTCCTCCACGAAGGGGATGGGGCGCCGCGCGCCCTTCGCCGCGCCGAGCAGGCCGACGCCCTTCTTCCTCAGGTTCCAGAGGGCGGCGATGTCGGCGGGGTCGGTGGCGACCGTGTAGCCCGCGGCCTTGCCCGGTTGGCCGCGCTCCGCGTCGAGGGTGGCCGTGAGCTCGGCGATTTTTCCGCGCACCACGTCGGGGTCGTGGGACTCGAACTCCACCAGGTTGATGGCGGCCAAGGGCGGCTCCCCCTCCTCGCCTTGGACGAGGTGGCTGACCGTGTGCCAGATGGCGTCTTCGCGAGCGAGGGACACGATCGTGTCGTCCACGGTCTCGATGGCGCCAGGGTTCGTGGCGACGAGGACGTTGGCGGCGCGCAGGGCGGCGTCGAAGTCCGCGTAGCGCACGGCGACGAGCTGCTTGTGGGCGGGCAGGGGCGTCAGCTTGAGCTTGGCGCGCGTGACGAAGCACAGGGTCCCCTCGGAGCCCGCCAGGATGGCGTTCAGGTTGAAGCGCTGACGGTCCTCCGAGTAGACGTGCGCCAGATCGTAGCCCGTGAGGAAGCGCTTGAGCTTCGGGAACTCCTCGCGGATGCGGTCCGCCTGGCGTGTGACGATGTCGTCCACCTCGCGGTGGATGGCGCCGACGAAATCGTCGCGCCGCTTGATCTCTTCGAGCTCCTCCAGGGACAGCTCTCGCGAGACCCAGCGGGTGCCGTCGAGCAGCACCACCTCGAGCTCGAGGATGTGGTTGCTCGTCTTGCCGTAGATGCGCGACCCCTTGCCACAGGCGTCCGTGCTGATCATACCGCCCAGGGTCGCGCGGCTGCTCGGCGAGAGGTTCGGGGCGAAGAAGACGCCGTGGGGTTTGAGGTGCGCGTTGAGCTGATCGAGGACCACGCCCGGCTCCACCGTGACGGCGCCCTCGGCGAGATCGACGTGCAGGATGTTGCGGAGGTGCCGTGAGACGTCGACGATGAGGCCGTCGCAGAGGCTCTGGCCGTTGGTCCCCGTGCCGCCGCCCCGGGGGCTCACCTTGATGGCGCGGAAGCGAGGCTCGTGCAGGAGCCGCAAGAGCGTGGCGACGTCGGCGGTGTTGCGCGGGAAGACCACCGCCTGGGGGACGATCTGATAGACGGAGTTGTCCGTGGCGGTGACGAGGCGGGTCGCGTAGTCGCTGCGGATGTCCCCTTCGAAACCGCGCAAGCGCAGCTCTTCGAGGAAGGTGCGGTACTCGGGGTGGAGGCCACCTTCAGGGGCCAGCCGCGGGATCATGCGGGACGAATAACGCAGAAGTCAGGCGCTCACCAGTTGGTGCCTCCGCCATTCGCAGTCACGTCCTCGTCACGCCCTGGTCGTCGCGTGGCCCGCGCGGTGAGGTGACTCGTGCGGAGGAGGCGTGGCACGAAGTCGTCGATCGTGGCGAACTGGTCCTTCGTCGCGGTGCCGCCTGTCGTCGCGGTGCCCCGACGAGGCGACGGTGCGCTCACTCCTGCGCGGTGGGGGGGCCCGACTCGCCCGCGCAAAGATAGAGCGCCGCCATGCGCACGGCGACGCCGGCCTCCACCTGCGGTAAGATCACGGAATGGGGGCCGTCCGCGACGTCACCGGCGATCTCGACGCCGCGGTTGAGGGGGCCGGGGTGCATGACGAGGGCGCCGGGGCGCGCGAGCGCGAGCCGCTGGCCCGTCAAGCCCCAGACCCGCGAGTACTCCCGTAGGCTGGGGAAGAGGGCCGCGCCGAGGCGTTCCCTCTGGATGCGCAGCATCATGACGACGTCCGCGCCCTCCAGGGCGGGCTCGATGCGGTCGTAGACCTCCCAACCGAGATCGCGGGCGCGGTGGGGCAGCATCGTGCGCGGCCCCGCCAGACGCACGCGGGCGCCGAGGAGCGGCAACAGCAACGCGTTGGAGCGGGCCACGCGGCTGTGCAGGATGTCTCCGCAGATCGCCACCACCTTGCCGCTCAGATCGTCGCCGAGGTGCTGGCGCATCGTGAAGGCGTCGAGCAGGGCCTGCGTGGGGTGCTCGTGCATCCCGTCGCCGGCGTTGATGACCGCCGCGCGGCTGCGCTGCGCCACGATGTGAGGGGCGCCGGAGGCGGAGTGCCGGATCACGACGACGTCCGCGTGCATGGCGTCCAGGGTCGCCACGGTGTCGTGGAGGGTCTCTCCCTTCGTGGTGCTCGAGGTGCTCGCCGAGATGTTCACGACGTCGGCGCCCATGCGCTTGCCCGCCAGCTCGAAGGAGGTGCGCGTCCGGGTGGAGGCCTCGAAGAACAGGTTGAGCACGGTCTTGCCGCGCAGGGTGGGCACCTTGCGGACGGGGCGCCGCGTGACCTCCAAGAAGACCTTGGCGGTGTCGAGGAGGGAGAGGGCCACCTCGCGGCTCATGCCCGCGATGCCCAGGAGGTGTCTCTGACGCGGCTCTGTCACGGTGTGTTCTCCGGTGCTGACTCCGGGCCTCCAGGAGGGATGCTGGGGCTGCTGGCCGACTGGATGACGGCGGCCGGGGCGCCGTCCCGGACGTAGACGTCGACTCGCTCCTCGGGGGGCACGCTCACTTGCTTGACCACGTAGTCGGCCTGGATGGGGAGCTCGCGGCCCCCACGGTCGATCAGCACGGCGAGCTCGATGCGCTCTGGCCGGCCGTAGTCCAGGACGGCGTCGAGGGCGGCTCGAATCGTGCGGCCGGTGAACAGGACGTCGTCCACCAGGACGATGCGGCGCCCCGCGATCGGGATCGGGAGCTGGGTCGGGCCGATGCGCGGGTTGGGCAGGGCGGTCGCCGCGTCGTCGCGGTACAGGGTGATGTCGACGGTGCCGAGGGGGACCTCGCCCTCGAGCTCCCGCAGGTGCTCCGCGAGGATCTCGGCGATGGGCACGCCGCCGCGGCGGATGCCGACCAACAGCAAGTCTTCGACTCCGCGGTGACGCTCGACGATCTCCCCGGCGACCCGCCGGAGTCCGCGGAGCGCGTCAGGGCCGTCCAGGAGGGCGCGCATGGCGCCGCTGGTTAGCACGTCGACCGTGACCGGCTCAATGAGTCGAGCTGCTCAATGGAGCATCGAGCCGCCCGAGCCGCCGCGCCCCGAGGAGCTGCCGCTGGTGGGGCCACGCCCTTCCCGTCCGCCGGGGATCACCCGCAGCCCTGACTGCTTCGCACGCTGCCGGCGCTGCTGCCCCTCGCGCCGGGCTTCGACCTCGAGACGGGCGAGCCGGAACCGGAGATAGGCGCGGCGCAGCGGGGAGGGCGTGCTGCCGCCGAGGAGCCAGCCGAGCCCCATGCCGGCGAACATGGCCGCGTGGCCCGAGGGCGGCGTGGCGCCGGCGATGAGGTAGAGCACGCTGATGCCCACCACGAAGAGGATGAGCCCACGGGAGCTGATGGGCAGCACGAAGAAGAGCTGGACGGTCCGCCCTCGGAAGCTCGAGGCCCAGGCGATGGCCACCGCCTGCACCACCGGCATCGCCCCGAAATAGTACTCGGGCACGAGCTTGGCGCCCACGCGAGCCGGGAGGAGCGCGTCGACGGCGACCTGCACCGCGTAGGCCAGCACGCCCGTGAGGGCGAGGAAGCGCAGGAACCGCTTCGACCCCCACTCCTGCTCCAGGGATGCGCCGAGGAAGTAAAGGCCCAGCATCGCCGAGACGAGGTGCCAGACGGTGCCGGTCGGCATGTGGAGCCAGGGCGCCGTGAACAGCCTCCAGACCTCGCCGGAGAGCACGGCGTGCGTGTTGCCGCACAGGGCGAAGAACGACGCCCCTGCGGCCCCACCCCAGTTGATGGCCAGGGCGAAGACGAGCCAAATGCCCAGGAGCCCGAGCAGCACTGCCTTGAGGGCCCTGCCGGGTCGCGGCAGGCTGACGGGCGAGCGCCCGAACTGGCTTCCCTGCATCCTGCTTTCGTTGGTAGCTCCCGCCCTGGAGCCAGGCAAGTCACGGTGGCCGGAGGTCCGCCCTGGGCGCTCCGTGCCGGAGGTCCGCCCTGGGCGCCCGCGGGAGACGAACGGCTTCAGCGCTCGCCGAGCCCGTGAGGTCTCAAAGGGAGGCGGAGGGAACGAGGGGGTCGCAGCTGGCGGGCACGAGGGCGCCGGTCGCAGTGCGGGCCTGGCAGCGGGTCACCCAAGTCGCGGGGGTCTCCGTTGGATCCGTGTTCGCGCCGCCGGCCCCTCCTGCGCCCGTGTCCACTCCAGGAGCGCTCCGGGCCGTCACGTCGACGATCACGTCTTGGCCTGCGGGCAGCGGCGTGACCACGATCGCGTCTCCGCAGGCGGCGGAGTGGTTCCCCGCCGGCAGGTCCGCACCCTCGACGGTGACGGAGGCGATCTCGCCGGGGGCATCGCCGCAGCGCAGGCCCGAGAGGGTGGGGTCCAGGCGCACGACGATCCCCGTCGGAGACTCTCCGAGGTCCTGCAGGGGCTCACAGCCGCGGATGGGGACCTGGGCGTTGAGGACGGCGAGGGCACCCCAGGGCACGTCCCCCGTCGCGCCGCCCTGGCCGCCCTGGCCCTGGTCGCCGGACTGCGTCGCCGCGGCGAGGGCTTCTCGGCTGCCGTGGCACGTGGTGGTCCAGCGAGGTGCCACCACGCGCCCGCGCCCGTCGACCACCGCCGGAAAGCCCGGGGCAGGCTGTCGAAGCGTGTCGGCGGCGGCGGTGAAGCCCGCCACCTGGGCCACGTAGCGGTGCCCAGGGGCTACGTACTGGAACCCCACGGCGAGCTCGCAGGGGACGATGCTGGAGGTGGGCAGCGGGAAGGAGCCCTCCTCGCCTTCCTCGAGTAGGTCCGGAGTCACGTCGAAGATCGTCACCTGATACGAGCGCATCGCTCCGGGCGCATCGAGGCAGGGCACCGGACCCAGGAAGTCCTCCGGCTGGACGATCATGCGGGTCGGCAGCTGCGTCTCGCCGCCGCGGCTCACGTCGTCGGCGCAGGCGGAGAGCCAGGCAGCCGCCAGGAGCAGCGCCGGTGCGCGCCAGGGTCGTCCTAGGCTCGTCATCGCGCTCCCCGTAGCAGGCGCATCGCCGCGCCGAAAGGGCCGAGCGGCTCCGAGGGGCCCAGGGAGCATCAGGGGAGCGGGAGATAGATCCGATCGTCCGTCGGGGGCTCGATCGCCACGAGGTTGTCGGAGCGGAGGACGAAGCGGGCCGCGCGCGCCGGGCGCTCCAGGGTCGGCTCCGGGTGCGATCCTCCCTGGCACTGGCGCGCTCCGGTGACTCCGGGGCGCCGCAGCTCGACGGCCGCGTCGGTGTCCCGCCGGCCCCACCTGACCGTCAGTGGGTGCTCGAAGCGCGTCTGACAGAGCAGGGCGCCGCCGTCCCGGAGCTCCAGCTCCTCTTCGATCGTCAGCACCTCGCGCCCGCTCGTGGGGCTCAAGGTGATCTCGCTGACCTCCCGCACGACGAACACGCTGACGGGGCTCGGAGGGGAGAGCAGGCCTCGCTGCTCGCTCGTCGACGTCCAGCGCTCACCGATGCGCAGCACCTCGTCCGCGGGAGTCTCCACCGCGACGGGCGGAGGTGCCGCGGGCTCCTTCCCTCCGCAGGCGGCGAAGAGCGCCACCGCGCCGACGAGGGAGAGGGGCGTTCGCGCTCGGAGCCGATGGTTCATTCGTCCTCGTTCGCGGCTCCGCCCTCACCGCCCTTGCCGGTGTCGGAGTCCTCCGCGGGATTCAGGAAGGCGCAGGCGGTCGTGTGCCAGGGTCGAGCGACCACGTCGCAGGTGCTCTGAAGGGTCTGGCCGGGCAGGGCCTCCGTCGGAGGGCCTCCCTCACAGGAGTCGAGGGTGGCTTCGGCCCCGTGCTCGCGAGCGCAGGCGCCGGCGCGGCGGATGGCCTCGACGCAGGCGTCCCGCTCGTCCGTGGGAGGGCGGGCCTCGACCGGCAGGCCATGCAAGCAGTGGCTGCGGTAGTACCGGCGGCAAGCCTCCACGTCGTCGACGATGCCGCAGGCCTGCGCCTCTTCGCAGCGGGCCAGCTCGATGGTCTTGCAATCATCGACTCCGACGGCGCCCGTGCTGCAGCCCGGGCCGCCCAGGACCGCTCCAGCCAGCGAGACGGGAGCGAGCAGCGCGCGCAGGGAGAGCCAACGACGAGTCATACGTCGCCGCCGCTAACACGCCCCGCGCCTCCCGGGCGAGTTTTCTCCCCCTTTGGCTCGCCGCGAGCCCTTTGGCCCTCCGCGGGCGGGTGGGGGACAATGCCCGGGTGCGGCGCGCGATGATCCTCGCGGCGGGGTACGGGACCCGCCTGCGTCCCTTGACCGACGAATGCCCCAAGCCCCTCGTGCCCGTGGGGGACCGGCCTCTCCTCGCCCACGTGGCCGCCGGGCTTCTCCGGAACGGGATCGACGAGCTGATCGTCAACGCGCACCATCTGCAGGACAATTTTGCGAGTGATCTCGATAAGATTCGCGCAAAGGTTCATGTTTTGCACGAGGTGGAGATCCGGGGCACCGCGGGGGGGATCGCGGGCGCGCGAGGGCTCGTGGGAGAGCTCCCGCTGATCGTCGTGAACGGCGACATCCTCTGTGAGCCGCCGGTGGATCGGGCCCGCGCGAGCGCGGGGGAGGGGCTGACCTTGGTGGTGGAGCGCCGGGCCCAGGGCAGCGGCACCGTGGGCCTGGGTGAGGGGGGCCGGGTGGTGCGCCTCCGAGGCAAAATCTTCGGGACGGAGGTCGCGGGGGCCGACTACGTGGGGGTCGCGGCGCTCGGGCGTCGCTGCCTCGAGTCCTTGCCCGCCCAGGGGTGTCTCGTCGGCGACTGGGCGATCCCCACGTTGGCGGCCGGGGGCCAGGTGGAGACGCTGGAGCTGGCGGGAGCCTGGCTCGACGTGGGGTCCCTCGAGGCGTACCAACGGGCGAACCTGCTGTGGCTCGAGGAGCAGGAGCGTCCCACGCGGGGGTGGTTCGATTTCGAGGGCGTGAGCGGCGCGCGCGTGGGAAACTCCTGGATGGGGGCTGGCGCGCGCGTGGCACCTCGAGTGTCACTCGAACGTTCGGTGGTGGGCCCCGGAGCGGTCGTCGAGGGGTCCGGGCCCATCGTGCGCTCCGTCCTTTGGCCCGGAGCGCAGGTCAGCGGCCCCCTCACGGACGTGATCGTCACCTCCACGGGGCGGATCGTCCCCTGTCGCTAGCGGCCGGCGTCGATACGGAGGGCGTCGACACGGAAGCACCTGCTGCCGGAGGTCGCCTCGAGGGTTTTTTTGGACACCCCGGCAATGCTAGGGGCGTCGCCGTGCTGCGCTCCGTGCCCCTGGAGTCGGGGGGAGATCCCCTCGAGCTCGTTCGCCCCCTGCTCGCCGAGCCGGGGGCGGTCCTCGCCTTCGATGGCCCCCGCGCCGTGTTCGGTTGCCGCCCGGTGGCCCGCTCCCTCGACCTCGATCCGGAGCCCACCCTGTGCCTCGCACCCGGGGCGTCGGACGCGCCCCGTTGGTTTGGCTTGCTGCCCTACGAGGCGTTCCGAAGTTGGGAGCGCCGCCCTGCCGAGGACTCCCGAGCGCGCCCGCTGCTCGATCACGTGCTCTGGCACCGCTACGGCGCGGTCGCCGTCTTCGACCAGGCGGGGGCGCGCGTGGAAGGAGACGACCCGGCAGCCGTCGAGTGGTTGCGGGACGCGTTGGTGCGGCGCCGCGCGGAACGCACGGCCCCCCTGGCGCCCGTCCGGCTCGAGCTCCGTGAGCCCTTGGAGTCTTCCGAGATCCACGAGCGACGCATCTCTCGGGCGCTCTCGCAGATCGCCGCGGGCAACCTCTACCAGGTCAACCTGGCGCGTCGCTTCGAGTTCCGCGTCGCCGGGCACCCCGTGGAGATCTTGCGGGCCCTCGGGCACCCCGCCCGGACGACCTTCGCGAGCGCCGGAGCCTTCGAGGAGCTCTCCTGGGTCAGCGCTTCCCCCGAGCTCTTCCTCTCCCTCGACGCGGAGGGAACGCTGGTGACGCGGCCCATCAAAGGGACCCGCCCCCGGGGCGTGACCTCAGACGAAGACGCGCGCCTGCGGAGGGAGCTCGACGAGAGCGAGAAGGAGCGGGCCGAGCTCGCCATGGTGATCGACGTGGAGCGCAACGACCTCGGGCGGATCTCCGCACCGGGCACGGTGCGGCTGACGACGCCGCCCCACGTGGTCACCCACGCGACGATCCATCACAGGGAGGCGGCCGTGACCTCACGGCTCCGTCCGGGGGTGTCCCGCGCCGAGCTGCTGCGGGCGACGTTGCCCAGCGGCAGCGTGACGGGCGCGCCGAAGATTCGCGCCATGGAGCTCATCGCCGAGCTGGAGGCGGAGCGTCGGGGCCTGTACACTGGCGCCCTCGGCTGGCTCGGTCACGACGGCTCCCTGCGCTTGTCGATGGCGATCCGGGTGCTCACCATCCGCGGCGACCGGGGGCACTATTTTGCCGGGGGAGGGATCGTCGCCGACAGCGATCCCGCGGCGGAGGTGGAAGAGACCCTGTGGAAGGCGCGCCAGCTCGCCGCCCTCGCGCCCGTGCTCCGGGGCTGAGGGGAGTTCGACCGCGTCGCGGGATCGCCCGCAAATTGGGTCAGGTCGTCGCGAGCCTGGTAGAACTGCGGCGATGCAGACAGGTCCCGTCAACCTCCGCAACCTGGAGAGGATCCAGGAGACGGACTCCCGAGGATCCCGGTTCGCAGCCCTGCTCCTGGCCGCGACCGGCGTCGCCGCGCTGACCGTGGTCGGGCTCACGATGGGGCGCCGCGATCCGGAGCCGGCCCGCGCGGATCGAGAGCCCCTCGCGGCCCTGATCGCGGAGGCCCGAGCGGACGGAGAGCGCGGGCGCGATCCCACGGAGCTCCAGGGCAAGGAGGTGACCTTCCCCGCGGTCCTCAGCGACGACGAGGACGCGACCACGGCCCTCGTGGCGGTCAAGGACGCCCAGGGGCGGCTCATCGAACAAGAACCCGCCGAGGTCACGCCGCCCGCGGCGACGGACAAGCTCCCGGTGGTCCCGCTGCCGGCGGGCACGCTCCTCAACGCGACGCCGGTCACCACCGAGCCCAAGGACGACCTGACGCGCATGGCGATGGCCGCATCCGACCTCGAGGATGCCCCGATGGCGGATCCCGGCATGGAGGGCGGGTACCTGGTGCAGGTCGCGAGCTTCCAGAAGCAGGAGGACGCCGATCGCTTCGTGGAAGACCTGCGACGCCGGGGCCATCCGGCGTTTCGCCAAGCCGCCAACGTGCCGGGGCGGGGCCTGTGGCATCGTGTGCGCGTCGGCTCCTTCAAGACGAAGTACGCCGCCACCCTGTATCAGCGGAAGCTCGAGAAGAGCGAGCGGATCTCGGCGCTGGTGATCGATCCCGACAAGGTCGAGCAGCAGCAGAAGATCCGCGCCGCCAAGCTCGCCGCGCGCATCGAAAAGTACGGGCGCCCCTGAGAGGACCTCGGCGCATCTCGCGGACGGTCGTGTCTCCGGGCGTGGCGCCTCGGCACGCGCCGTCTCCTCGGGCGGCTCATTTCTGCTTGCGGAGGAGCTGCTGACGCGCGGCGGTGGAGATCGCGCCGGGCACGTTCTTGCTGCGCGCCAGCGTGCGCAGGTCTCCGTCCCGCAGGTGGGGGACGAGCCGTGACGCGAAGGTGAACGGGGTGCGTGGGTTGGAGACCAGGTTGAACTTCACCTGGTAGTTCTTGGTGAAGTCGCGGTTCATCGCGATGACCCGCAGCACGTCCTCGCTGACGGCGCGGCTCGACGCGACGAGCACCGCCTCCGCCTCCGTCATGCGCGGGCTCTTGGCGGCCGCCTCGGCCACCAGGCGGTTGCTGTCGCGGATCAGCAGCATGCGCTCGGTGCCGCTCCCCAGGATGGCGGTGCGGATCTTCTGGGTCACCGTCATCTGGGCGATCTTCGCAAAGATCGGGACGAACTTCGGCTTGACGACCTCCTGGCCGTCCTCGCCGGGCTCGCACACGTCTTCCTTCGTCAGATCGGCGGCCAGCTCCGTGGACAGCTCAGCGGTCTCGCGGAACAGCTCGTCGTCGAAGGTGGGCTCCTCCGTCGGCTCGACGATGAGCTCGTTCTGGATCGCGACGGCAGCTTCCTTGAACGCGGCGAACCCGAGCTCGATGCCGTTGCGGACGGCGAGGTGGATGAGCCGATCGGCGGTCGACATGCGCACCGCCTTGTTCATGTAGAGCTTCTCGATCGCCGAGGGATACCGGAGCAGGAGCGCCTCGTTGGTCGCGATGAGCTCGCCCATCTTCTCCGTAGCGCGGCTCGCCAGGGCCTCCAGGGTCTCGACCGCGAGCCGAGGCATCGCCAGGAGCTTCACGAGGACCTCGTCGTCGTGGCCCAGGCGCTCGGCCAACGCGTGGACGACGGGCGCCTGGAGATCCGCTCGCAGGGCGCCCTCGAGCAGGGGCTTCGGGAGTGCGTCGAGGGTGGCGCGCGCCGCGGTGGACACCTTCTCGTCCTCCGCCTCGGTCAAACGCACCACCACGGCGAGCGCGTCCCCGGGACCCACGCCGGGGATGACTCCCTTGGCGGCGAGGAGCTTCAGAGGGGCGGGACTCTCGGGGGCGAGGGCCTTCTGGGCGGCCGGGGGCAGCGCGGAGACGTCGATGGGGAGCACGGGGGCGACTTTCGATCATGCCCGCGAATGAGTCCATCCCGAGGCGCCGATGTGCGTCCATCTCACACATCACTGCAGGGAACACCGCGATTCCCGGGCGCGCCCGATTTCGTGCGGAGGGGGATCGCCGTATGTCCTGGATCGTGGCGGACGAGACGAGCACTCCTCTCCAGGAACGGGCTCCGTTGCCGGAACGGATCGCGCGAGGCGCGACGGGGCGTCGTCCCCCCGGGATCGGCCGCCGGATGAACAGGAGAGGGGCCCTGGGCACACGCTGCCCGGTGTGCGGCAAGGGCTTCGGCGCTGGCGCCCGCTTCTGTCCCTTCGACGGGGAGGCCCTCCGCCCCGACGCGGCTCCCCGCAGCGTGGACCCGCTGCTCGGGGTCGAGCTCGGGGGGCGCTATCGCGTGGACGCGCTGGTGGGTGAGGGGGGCATGGGGTGCGTCTACCAGGTGACTCACGTGGAGCTGTCGCGGCCCATGGCTGCGAAGGTCCTGCGGGCCGAGCTCGTCGCGGTCGGGGACGTCTCTGCGAGGTTTTTGGAAGAGGCCCGCGCCGCGGCGGCCATCGACCACCCTCACGTCGTCCGCATCTCGGATTACGGGGTCCTCTCCGGTGGTCGCCCGTACTTCGTGATGGAGCTGCTCACGGGTGAGTCGTTGCGCTCTCTCCTCGGGGTGGAGCCGATGGAGCCACGTCGGGTCGCCCACATCGCACGGCAGGTGGCGCGGGGGCTCGCCGCAGCGCACCACGTCGGGGTCGTGCATCGGGACCTGAAGCCCGACAACGTCCACGTCGACCAGGAGGCTGGAGATTTCGTCAAGGTCCTGGACTTCGGGCTCGCTCGACTTCCTGACGCGGCGAAGCTCACCCGGCGTGGAGTGGTGTTCGGAACGCCGCAGTACATGAGCCCAGAGCAGGCGACCGGCGAGCCCCTCGACGGCCGCGCGGACATCTACGCGCTCGGGGTGACGATGTACGAGATGCTGACGGGTCAGGTCCCCTTCGACGCGCCCACCTTCGCCGGGGTCCTGCAACTGCACCTGCACGAGCCCGCGCGCTCCGTGCAACGGCTCCTGCCAGGGAAGGAGCTCGGCGGCCTCGACGCGGTCGTGTCGCGCTGCCTCGCCAAGCGCCCGGATCGCCGGTTCGCCAGCATGGAGGAGGTGATCGAGGCCCTCGACGGCTGCCACGCGCGTCTGGGGGGCGGCTCCGTCGCGACTCGAGACACGGAGCCGAGCCTGAGCCGAGAGAGCGCTCCGGTGCGCGCGAGCTCGAGGAGGTCTCCAGGTGCGGTGGTCCGCTGGGCGGGGGGGAGCCTCGCTCTGTGCGGGCTCGTCGCGTCCGTCTGGTTCGGTGGAGTGGGACTGCGCGAAGGGGTGGGGCTGGGCGGAGGAGGAGAGCGACGGAGCGCGGAACCGGCGTCCCACGTCGATGCCCTGCGGACGGCGGTGCGCGCGGAGGGCACGGTGTCTCACGCGCCCGTGGCGGCAGAGACCGCTCCTCCGACGTCGCCTCCGGGCCCGTCCGACCGCGCGACGGCGACGGACGCCCCACCGGGAAGTCCAGTCGCCTCCGAATCCGCCCTGGCCGTCCCCGCGGAGCGCGGTGGGGGCCGCGCCGTCCAGTCCTCGGTGGCTTCGTCGCCCCGCGCCGTCTCGCCCCGCGCCGTCTCGTCTCGCGCCGTCTCGCCTCGAACCCCGTTGGCGTCGGCCCCGTCGTCGAGGCCGCCGCCCAGGGGCCCCTCCTCCCGCGCAGGGAGCGGCGAGCCAGGGCCCTCGCCGGGTTCCAACCCCTCGGCGCCCCGTCACGTCGCCGTCCCCACCTCCTATCCAGGCGAGATCATTGACCCCTGGGCGGAGTCGGGCGACCCTCGCCCTTGACACGCCCGCCACGGACCGGAAGGCTTGGGCGATCTCTTCGACGCGGGAGCTCGCCGAGGGCTCCGAGCGAAGTCACCGGGGTGCGCCGCCGTGCGCGCCTCCACCACAGCCGTCCTCCCTTGGCCAAGCAGCAGCTCCTTCTCGTCGACGCCGATCCGCGCAGCGTGCGCGTACTCGAGGTGAGCCTGAAGAAGGCCGGGTTCAGCGTGACGACCGCCAGCGACGGGCAGGACGCGCTGTCGAAGATCGCCTTCTCCACACCGGACCTGGTGCTGACCGATACGCGCCTGCCGCGCCTCGATGGCTACGAGCTCGTGCGCAAGCTCAAGGACAACCCGGAGCACGCGGCGATTCCGGTGGTGTTCCTCACGAGTCAGAAGTCCATCGAAGACAAGATCCGTGGGCTCGAACTCGGCGTCGAGGATTATCTCACGAAACCCATCTTCGTGCGGGAGCTCATCGCCCGCGTGAACCTGCTGCTGGCGAAGCGCACCCACCAGTCCCTCGCCACGAACACGCCCAACGGGCGGCGGACGCGCCTCAGCGGGGACCTGGAGGACATGGGTGTCGTGGACCTCCTGCAGACCTTCGAGGTGGGCCGCAAGAGCGGCGTTGCCCGCATCGAGAGCTCCGGTCGCGTCGCCGTCGTCTACTTCCGGGACGGCAAGGTGGTCGACGCCGAGCTGGGGCGCTTGTGCGGCGAAGAGGCCGTGTATCGCTCCTTGATCTGGAGCGCGGGCACCTTCGAGGTCGAGTTCTGTCCCGTCGATCGCAAGGACACCATCCCCACGTCGACCCAGGGGCTCCTGATGGAGGGGATGCGGAGGCTCGACGAGTGGGGACGCCTGCTCGAGCAGCTGCCTCCGCTCGAGACGACCTTCGAGGTGGATCACGAGCAGCTCGTCGACCGCCTGAACGAGATCCCCGACGAACTCAACGGCATCCTGCGCCTGTTCGACGGACGGCGGACGTTGATGGAAGTGGTCGACAACAGCCCCTTCGAGGATCTGTCGACCCTCTCGACGGTGACGAAGCTCTACTTCGAAGGGCTCCTCGTGATTTGCGAGCCGCCCACCGAGCCGGTCGAGGACATCGTCGTGCCGAGCCTCGATCTGGAGAACGAGGGGCGACCGGCGCGCTCCGATAGCTTGCTCGACGTCGTTCCGGGCCAGCGAGAGTCCGGGGCGCCCCTGTCCTGGCGCCCCTCGGCGCCGCCCGTGTCGCCGAGCCTGCACGCGCTGATCCCGGAGCCGTCGATCAGTAGCCCCCCGGGGCTCGAGGCGGAGTCGCTGCTTGCTCCTGCGAGCGCTCCCTCGACGCCGCCTCCGGCGGCGCCAGAAGGGTCGTCCATCGAAGCCCTGCCACCACCGCCGGCGGCGCCAGAAGAGCCCGTGAAGATGGAGGAGCCGGAGGAGCTCGACAGCGCGGCCCTCGTCTCCGAGGCGCCGGACGCCGTCAGCTCCGCGCCTGCAGCCTCCGAGCGCCGCGGGAACGTGATCCCCTTCCCGGGGCCAAGGACGAGCGCGCCGCCCTCTTCCGCGGCGAGCTCCGAAGCCTTCGAGAGCTCTCCGTCTCGAGAGGACGGGGTAGCCGCGCGCGACCTGGGCGGATCGAGCTCCTGGTTCGATGGCACCGCCGCGCACGCGAGCGACCCTCCCTCCGACGACGGTCGCGCCAGCGAGGCCGACGAGGACGCACCTTTCTCCGAGGAGCCGCTGCGCCCGAGCCGCGCGATCGAGGTGAGGGAGCTCGAGCCCTTCGCCCTCGAAACCGCGAAGGGGGAGCGAGGGGAGACGGCCTCTGCAGAGGATGCCGCGAGCGGGGAGCGTCGGGACGGGGCCCGCTTCGAGGACGACGGCCCCCCTCTCCGGCTCCGCAAGCCCCGTACGAGCCCACGTCCCGTCGACGACGGAGAGCCGCGGACCGCCGCGGTGCGCCCGGGCCCCGGCGCAACGAAGCACGACGACCAGGATCAGGTCGCCCTCGCGACACGAAACGTGCCTGCAGGGAGCGGGGAGGGTGTGCTGCGTCTCGGGCAGGTCACCAGCGTGTTGTCTCCCGCCGACGAGGCGCCGGCCCGGGATGCCCCGGTTTTCGACGTGTCGTCCGGGGAAGCCAGCGTCCGTGAGGCGGCTGGCGTCCACGAGGGCCGCGCTCACGAGGGCCGCGCTCACGACGCCGGCGCTCGCGAGGCGGCCGACGTCTCCGAGGTGCCCAGCGTTCAGGATGCCGTCGCCCAGGAAGCGTCGGCTCCGGAAGCGGACTTCTTCTCTGAAGGGGACGCCGGGGAGTACGACGGCGGCCCGGCTCATTTCGAGCAGCAGCGGGAGGTGCTCCAGGCTCTCGAACGAGAGGTATACGAAGAGCGGCGCTCCACGCGTCCGCCCGCGAGCGTGCTGGAGGCGCGACGGCAGCGCCTCGCGCGGATCGTCTGGGGCGTCGTGGGGGCCTCCGCGGCCGTCGCCGCCTTGGGGCTGATCTGGGGCTTGTTGGGGGACGGGGACTCGTCCACGGCGGTCACCTCCTCCGTGCAGGGGGCCGATCCGGGAGCAGCGCAGGCGCCACCCCCCGCGATGGACGCGCCGCCCGCCTCGCCGGAGGCATTCGAGGACGAAGCTGGGGACGCGGCGCCCCCGGAGGACACGCTCCCGGAAAACACGGTCGAGCCCGAGGTGACGACCGACGTCGCCGAGGAGCCCACCCCGCCGCCGCCCGTCCCCGCTGCGCCCCGCGAGGAACCGCGCCCGCCGGCGGCACGAACGGACGCTGCCCCCCGCAAGGTCCCGGAGCAGCCGCCTCGTGTGGCGCCCTCGACGCCCGCACCGCGCGCCGATCGAGCCGCCTCCGCCCCGAAGCCACCGGCCAGCTCGGGGACCACCGGCTCAGGGACGACCCGCTCGGGAACGGCCTCGACGCCGGCTGCCGCTCCCACCGCCACGCCCCAGAAACCAGCTCCCAGCCCGACTCCGTCCGGTCAGCCGCCGAGCGCGGCCTTCCCCCTGGACTGAACTCCCCCGCCAGAACAGGCGAGACGCGGACGCGCGCGGGAAGAGCAGCTCAGCGGGATCCCGCCCGCTGTCCGCGCAAGAACCGGCTCACGACGAGGGTGACGGCCTCCGGCTGCTCCTCGTGGGGAGCATGTTCGGAGTTCACGAGCTCGAAGCCAGCGGCGGGGATCTCCTTGGCGAGCTGGCGACCGAAGCTGGGCGGCAGCATGCGATCCTGATTGCCCCAAAGCACCAGGGTCGGCGCCTTCACGAGGCGGCTGTCCGCGACCACCGCCCGCGTGTCCATGTTGGCGCGCAGGGTCGCGAGCAGCGCGCTCCTGCCCGTGGGTGTGCTGAACGACGCGTAGTAGGCGTCGACCAGCGCGGGGTCGAGGGAGCCGTTCACCCACTCGCGATAGAAGGCGCGGTAGGCGCGACGCCCGAGGAGCTGCTTGAACAGGAGCCCGCCGAGCAGGGGAGCCGTGGCGAAGCGGAGCTTCGCGTGCAGGGGCGTCGAGTAGCAGAGGGGGGCAATCAACACGAGCCGCGAGACGAGCTCCGGATGGCGCGCCGCCACGTGCAGGGCGATGGCGCCACCGAGCCCGTGTCCCACGAGGTGCGCGCGACCGATCTCGAGCCCTCCGAAGAGATCCACGATCGCCTCCGCGAAGGACGCGATGTCGTAGGGGTAGCGACTGGGGGCCGGCTTCTCGCTCTCGCCGAAGCCCGGCAGATCCGGCGCGATGAGCCGGAAATCGCCGTCGATGGCCTCCGCGAAAGACGTCCAGGAGTCGCGCGCGGAGAACATCCCATGGAGCAGGACCACGGGGTGCGTCTCGCGTGCCCCCGAGCTCACTTCCTCGCGCGACCACTCCGAGACCCGGAGGCGGACGCCGCTGGCCGTGACGTCGCGGGCGAGCACGTTCCCCATGGAGGGGAGAACCTACACCATTTCCGCGGACGATGAACGGCTGCGGTCCAGGGGCCCTGCGCGAGGACCTCCCCCTTGGCCGCGCGGGACCTTGGGGGACGGGAGCGCGGGAAGCGGGGACGCGGTGGAAGCCCTGCGACCCGCGTGAGCCCGCGGGCGTCGGGCGACGCGAACCGAGATGGTGTACGGGCGTGCAGTCTCGCCGACGGATCCGCCGCAGCGGCGCGGCGCCTCGTCGCTCGGAACCGGAGTGGAACCGCTCGTGGGACCCTCGTTCGGGGCGGCCACGACCGGATCACGAGGGGCGGCGGCGGGCCGCCGGATGGACGGTGAATCGTCTCCATGGACATTCCATGGTGTCGGACAGGAAATGTCCTAGCTGGGGGTCCATCCCGCGTCCATGGAGCCGTGGACTTCCATGCGCAAATTTTCGTGAGGAAAGTGTTTTGGGCGATCCACTCAGTGGAATATATTCGCCGCACCTCGGGGCCGATGGGTCGCACAGCGCGGCCGCGGCGGCGAACATGTAGCTGATTGGGAGCTCGGCGGGTCGTTTCCTGCCGTGGGCGACGTGATGACCCGTTTCGACGAGAACACCCTGGCACGCATCGAGAAGCAGCATGCTGCAGGGCTGTCCTCCGCCGAGATCCTCGACCTGTTCGCGACCCACGAGGTCACCCTGAGCGAGGCCACCCTGCGGAAGTACGTGCAGCTCGGTCTGCTGCCGCGCAGCGTGCGGGTGGGCACGAAGGGGAAGCACCGCGGGTCGAAGGGTGTGTACCCCGTGCGGGTCGTGCGCCAGATCCTCCAGATCAAGCGCATGATGGCCGAGCAGTACACGATCGAGCAGATCAAGGAGGAGTTCCTGTTCATGCGGAGCGAGCTCGAGCAGCTCGAACAGACGCTCGGCAGGATCTTCGAGAAGCTCGAGGTCGTCCTGGCGCGGAAGCGGGACGCGACGGCGCGGGTCGTCGCTCGGGACGTGGACGAGGCGCGTCACTCCAGCAAGGACCTCTTGGCTCGCCTCACCGAGATCGAGGCGAAGCTGACCTCTCGAGCACGGTTGGACGAGGCGACGGGCTGACGTCGCGAGTGGAGGGCAAGCCGCTCGGCGGCATCGATGTTTCCTGGCGGGAAGCAGGCAAGGGCAAGGATGATGGAAGCGAAGGCGATTGAGCAGGCAGTTGAGGGGGTGCAGGGCGTCGAGGCGGAGCCGACCGAAAGGGCCGTCCGTCACTCGGAGGTGGTCCCCATCACCCGGGAGCAGCGTCGCTCGCGCCGCAAGCGCGACGTGCGGGCCCGCACGATCAGCGTCAAGCGCATGACCAAGCGGGAGCTCGAGATCGGTCGCCTGCTCTATCCGGAGACCGACTACTGGCGCCCGCGCACCCGCTCGGAGTGCGTCGATGGTCCGCGGCCCTGCCCGTTCGTCTCCTGCAAGCACCACCTGTTCATCGACGTGTCTCCCCGCACGGGCGCGATCAAGCTCAACTTCCCGGACCTCGAGGTTTGGGAGCTGACGGAATCTTGCGCCTTGGACGTAGCGGATCGCGGGGGCACGACCCTCGAGGACGTGGGCGCGATCATGAACCTCACCCGGGAGCGCATCCGCCAGGTCGAGGTGAAGGCGCTCGCCAAGCTGGAGGCCCTGCAGGACATGGCGTCCCTGCGGGACTACGTGGACGAAGGGCCCGTGGGCAAGCGGCGCCTCCCCCCGATCACGGAGGCCGATCTGAACCCGAAGCTGCGCTCCGCCGGGAAGGTGCAACGGACCCTCCGTCCGGCGGAGAACGGCGCCGCGGACGACAACGCCATGGATTCCGAGTCCGAAGAGGTCGAGATCGATCGCAGCGTCGACCTTGAGCTCCTCGAGATCTGAGCCGCGACGCTCCCCTGCGGGGGAGCCCGCCTCGGCGGCGGCCTGCCTCAGCCATCGGCCCCCACCGCCCTCGTCAGCACGCCTTCAGCAGCCCGCCAGCTTCCTGGCGGGCTTTCGGCGTTCTGGGCGCGTGATAGATTGCGCGGCGATGCGACCGGACGTGCTCCACGCGGAGCCCACGCCTCGTGGCGACATCCGACCTCTGCAGCGGGCGCTGGTCTTCGCGTTCGCGCGGGCAGGGGGCGACGACGCGCTCGCCTGCGCGGCGTCGCTCACGGAGCTGGCGGAGAGCCGCTGGCGCCCCGAGTGCTTCGCCGACGATCTCTTCCTGGACGAGCTGGTCGAGGGGTGCTTCGACGTGAGCATCGACGGGCAGCGGGTCCCCATCGATCGTCGGCGGCTGCTCCAGGTGCTCGCCCATCCGCCCGCCGATCCGCGTCACGTCGAGTTCCGTCAGGAGATCCTCCGCGAGCTCGTCGACAGCCCCTTGCATCGCGCCAGCCTGGAGCGTTGCTACCTCGCCTTGGTCGCCCTGCGCGCCGCCCTGGGCGGCTCCGACGCGCTCCGCAGCCGTTCCGCGAGCACCCAGCGGCGCATCGAGATCCTGCAGGCGATCCGCGCGGCCATCGACGTCCTCGCCGGCGCTTTCGAGAGCGCCCGCTCCGGGCTGAAGCGTCTGGGCGCCTATGGTCGGCACGTGACGGCCTCGTCGAGCTACGAGCGCCTCGCCCAGCTCCTCGACTTCGAAAACCAGCGGGCGATCCTGGAGACGCGTCTGCAGGTGGGGTATGATGGAAGATTACGCCGCTTCGAGATCATCCGCGTCTCCGAGGCCGCGCACCCTGCCTTCGCGGCGTCGCCCCTCGGGCGGTTCTGGCGTCGCCTCACGTCGCTATTGCGGGGGCACCGCTTCAGCGACGACGACGTGCTGAGTCGCCTGCTGGACGAAGTGTTCACGGACCTCGAGGACGTCCTGTTGGTGCTCCTGCCCCTCATGAACGACCTCGAGTTCTACTTGGCCGCGCTCTGTTTTCGGGACCGCTGCCAGCGGAGCGGCCTCGAGGTGTGCCTGCCCGAGATCGACTTCGAGCCCGCGGGGCGCGCGGAGCGACACGTCGAGGGGCTGTTCAACCCGTGGCTCCTGGCTCAGCGCGCGGGGCCGCCCGTCCCCTGCGATCTGCATCAGGTGCCCGCCCACGCGACGGTGATCCTCACGGGGCCGAACTCCGGCGGCAAGACGCGGCTGCTGCAGGCCCTCGCCGTGACCCAGGTGCTCGGTCAGGGGGGCGTGTTCGTGCCGGCCCGCGCGGCGCGGCTCGCGTGGTCCGAGGGGATGTTCCTGTCGCTGCTCGAGCGGGTGAGCCCGGAGCAGTCGGAGGGGCGCCTCGGCACCGAGCTGCTGAGGATCCGCAGCGTGTTCGAGTCGTCTCCGGTGGGCGCGGTGATCATCCTGGACGAGCTGTGCTCGGGGACGAACCCGTCGGAAGGGGAGGAGATCTTCCAGCTGGTGCTCTCCCTGTTCGACGAGCTCGAGCCGCAGGTGTTGATCAGCACCCACTTCCTGGATTTCGCGGGTCGCCTCGAGCAGCGGCAGCGCAACGGTCAGGGCGCAGGGCGCCCCCTCGCGTTCCTGCAGGTGGAGCTCGATGAGCGGGAGCTGCCGACGTATCAGTTCGTGCCCGGGGTCGCGAAGACGTCCTTGGCGCGCAAGACGGCGGCGCGTCTGGGAGTGACCCGTGAGGAGCTGCTGTCTCTGGTCGAGCGTCGACGGGGCGGGGGAGCGCCGCCTACGACTCGTCCGGCTCCTCTCCCACTTTCCGGCGATCCGTCTGGGTGATCTTGGCGGGCGCCTGCACGGCCCGACGCACGGCGCCCCTCCCAAATTTGTCCTCGATCGCGTCCAACGCGCGCCCGAGGGCGTCGCCGCTCCGTCGCCCGGGAGCGCTCGGTGCGGGCGCCGGCGCGCCGACGGGGGCGCCTCCGCCGAAGAGCTCGAGCTGCCCGGAGGGGCTCCTGGGAGCGCCGGGGGGTGCTCCCGCGCGGGGCCCAGCGCCGTCGGAGGGGGCGGGCTGGAGGTTCGAGAGGGAGACGCCGAGGAGGCGGACGGGCTCTCGGATCCCGGCGCGGGCCCAGAGCTCGAGGGCCACTTCACGCAGCAACGCGCCGTCCGCGGTGACGTCGCGGAGGGTCTTGTTGCGGCTGAGCAGCGGGTAGTCGGGTTCGCTTAGCCCGCTCGACCGCGACGGGTGGCTCCCGCGAGCCCGAGCGAGCTTGATCTTGAGGGTCACGGTGCGACCGACGAAGCCGGCGCGCCGGGCTCGCCGCGCGACGGCCTCCGCGTGGGCGGTGAGCGCGGCCGAGATCCGCTCCGCGTCCACCACGTCCGTCTCGAAGGTGGCCTCCTCGCCGATGGACTTCGGCATGCGCTCACCGATGACCGGGCGCTCGTCCACGCCCCGCGCCCGCCGCATCAGCTCCTCGGCGCGAGAGCCCACGGCCCGATGGAGGGCGGCGAGAGAGGCGCCAGCGACGTCGCCGAAGGTGTGGAACCCGGCGGCGAGCAGGGCCTCCTCCGTGCGAGGGCCGACGCCCCACAGCTTGCGGATGGGGAGGGGAGCGAGGAGCGGCTCCACCTCCTCTGGCGTCACGAGCAGCAGCCCGTCGGGTTTGGAGAGACCGCAGGCGATCTTCGCCACCAGTTTGTTCGGGGCGATGCCGACGGACACGGCGAGCCCGGTTCGGGCGCGGACCTCCTCTTTGATTCGGCGCCCGATGGTCAGCGGGGGCCCGAACAGCGCCACGGAGCCGGAGATGTCGAGGAAGGCCTCGTCCAGGGCGAGGGGCTCGATGACGTCGGTGAACTCCGCGAACACCCGATGCACGTCCCTGGACACCCGTGAGTACTTCTCCATGTCCCCCGCGAGGAAGACTCCGTGCGGGCACAGCTGACGCGCACGGAAGCCCGGCATCGCCGAGTGCACCCCGAAGCGCCGCGCCTCGTAGGAGGCCGCCGACACGACCCCGCGAGGCGACGTCGCGCCCACGATGACCGGCTTGCCGCGGAGCCGCGGATCGTCCCGCTGCTCCACTGACGCGTAGAAGGCGTCCATGTCCGCGTGCAGGATCCAGCGCTCCACCGTGCTCCTCCCGGCCGCGGCTCAGCCGCGTAGGTGACGGACCACCCGCAGGAAGTTCGCGCCGAGCACCTTGCGCACGTCGTCGGCGGACCAGCCCCGGCGCAGCATCAGGTCCACCAGGCGCGGCAGTTCGAGGCAGCTCCGCATGTCCCGAGGCGTGTCGATCGCGCCGTCCCAGTCGCTGCCCAGGGACGCGTGATCGGCGCCGACCACCCGACGTACGTGCTCCAGGTGCTCGACGATGCGCTCCGCGCGACCGCGCAGCAGCCCGTCGCCGAGGAAGGGCGCGTGATACATGATGCCGATGGTGCCGCCCGTATCCGCCACCGCGCGCAGCTGGTCGTCGTCCACGTTGCGCCAGTGGGGGTGCACTCCGCTCACGCCCGTGTGGGTCACCAGCAGGGGCTGAGAGTGATCGTGGACGCGCACCGCGTCCCAGAATCCCGGCGGATCGATGTGGGCGAGGTCGACGCCGATGCGGCGCGCGTTGAGCAGCCGCACGAACTCTTGCCCCCAGGGGGTGAGACCCCGCTCGCCGCGCCCGCCGAGCGGTGAGCTGGTGCGACCCAGGCGTGAGTTGGTCAGGTGGAGCAGGGTGATCCGCAGGATCCAGTCGCCGCAGCGCTCGAGCTCCTCGGGGCCGCCGTCGAAGGCGTTGCCGCCCTGGATCCCGAGAAAGGCCGCGTGTTTCCCCGCCTGGCGCGCGCGCAGGTACTCCTGGTAGTTCCGCACCACGGCGAAGTGATCGCTCACGTCGTCGAACAGCTCCCGCAGGTCCCGCAGGTTGGCGCTGAAGACCTCGCCGCGCTCGGCCCGCGGCCGCGCGGGGTTGGTGGAGATGATCCAGGTGCCCGCGGCGATCCCCGCCTCGAGGATGCGCGGAAAATCCGCGTGCCCGAAGAGCAGCCCCCGAAGCGGGCCGAGGCCGTGGCGCCGCCGGAGATCGTAGCCGACGCTGCGATGGAAGCTGAAGGACTCGATGTGGAGGTCGATGACCTCACTGTCGAGGTACAGCTCCGCCGCTTCCCGGGACACGCCCAGGCGCGTCACCAGCCGGTCGATGGTGGGTCTCTCCCAGGGGCCGAGCGCCGTCACCCCTTCATCATGCACGAACGCCGCGGTCGATGCTCGTGCAGGGCTCTGCGCTGTGGTCGTGGCCGCGAACGCGCCGGGGAGGGGGCGCCTCGGTGCGCCGTGGTCGTGGGCGGCGAAGGCAGCGATCGGGGCGTCGCTGCGCGATCGTGCCGGGGGCCGGGCGCGGTCGGAGTGACCGGGATGGCGCGGCCAAGGGGGGCTCAGAGCCCCTGCGGCACGTCGTCGAGGTTCACCTCACCGAGGGCGTAGCGGATCAGCGCGCTGCGGTTCGCCTTGGTCATGCCGCGCGCCTTGAGGGAGTCGACCATGGCGTCCAGGCGCTTCAGGTCCTTCGTGTACATGGAGATGCAGATCACCTTGTAGTGCGTCGGCTTCTCCGCCTTGGCGCCCTCCGGGCGAGCAGCGCTCCGCGCCGCCGCGTCGTCGTCGTTCGACTTGCTCGCAGAGTAGTAGCTGGTCGACAGCGCCCCGTCCGTCTCGAGAACCTGGGCCGCCTGCGGAAAATCCGAATGTTCGCTCATGGTGCCTCCTGGAGCGGCTGCCCGCCGGGCCCGCCGTCCCACTCGCATTCGGATGTCACGAGCGCCCCGGAGGGGCCAAGTTTGCGGCGAGCGCGGCGCGTGCCGTGCTCGGCTACGCGCCCAGGAGGCCTCCGCTCGCCTCAGTGGCGGAAATGGCGAACGCCCGTCATGACCATGGCCACGCCGAGCCGATTGGCGGCGGCCACGACCTCGTCGTCCTTCTTGCTGCCCCCCGGCTGCGCGATCGCGCTGACGCCGGCGGCGGCGGCCGCCTCGACCCCATCGGGGAACGGGAAGAACGCGTCGGAGGCGAGGACGGCGCCGCGCGCCAAGTCGCCCGCCTGGGCGCAAGCGATGCGTACGGAGCTTACCCGCGACGTCTGGCCGCCGCCGATGCCGACCGTCGCGTAGACGCCGGGGGCGACGACGCGAGCCAGGAGGATGGCGTTGCTCCGCACGTGCTTGCAGAGGGCCCACGCGAACTCGAGGGCCTCGCGCTCCGCGTCCGTCGGTGACTTCTCGGTGACGACCTTGCCGCCGAGGACCTCCCCCGACGCCGTCGGATCGCGATCCTGGAACACGTAGCCGCCGCCGATGGCCTTGCCGTAGAGCGCGCGATGGTCCGCGGGGAGCCAGGCGCCGGTGGCCAGGATGCGCAGGTTCTTCTTCGTGCGCAGCACCTCGAGGGCCACCGCGTCGTAGTCGGGGGCGATCACGCACTCGAGGAAGGTCTCGACGAGGGCTCGCGCGGTAGGCTCGTCGACGGTGCGGTTCAGGGCGACGATGCCACCGAAGGCGCTCAGCGGATCCGCATCGTGAGCGGCTCGGTAGGCGCGCTCGAGGTCCGGCGCGGTGGCGGCGCCGCAGGGGCTCGCGTGCTTGATCACGACGGCGCCCGGGCCCTGGAGTTCACGCACCGCCTCCAAAGCGGCGGCGGCGTCCACGAGGTTGTTGAAGCTGAGCTCCTTGGCGCCCGTACCGAGGCTCTCGGCGCGAGCCAGAGTGCCGGGCTCCGCGTCCCGCTCCACGTAGAAGGCCGCCCGTTGGTGCGGGTTCTCTCCGTACCGGAGGCCGTAGCCCTTCACGAGGGGCACCGTGAGCGCCCGCGGGAAGCCGTCGCTTTCGCCGATCGTCGTGAGCCAGCCGCTGATCGCCGCGTCGTAGGCGGCCGTGTGTGAGAACGCCTTGCCAGCCAGACGTTGACGGGTCTCGAAGGAGACCTCGCCCGCCCGCTGGATCTCGTCGAGGACCAGCTCGTAGTCCGTCGGATCACAGACCACCGTGACCCGGGCGTGGTTCTTCGCGGCGGAGCGCACCATGCTCGGGCCGCCGATGTCGATGTTTTCGACGAGCTCTTCCTGGGTGGCAGCGGGCTTCTTCAGGGTCTGCTCGAAGGGATAGAGGTTCACCACCACCAGGTCGATGAAGCCCGCGCCGATGCGCTCGAGGTCCTTCTCGTCTGTCCCCTCCCGGGCCAGGATGCCGCCATGGACGCGGGGGTGCAGGGTCTTGACCCGGCCATCCATCACCTCGGGGGACTCCGTGTAGGCGTCCACCGCGCGCACGGGGAGCCCCGCCTCGCTGAGGACTTTGTGGGTGCCGCCCGTGGAGAGCAGCTCGACCCCGCGCTCATGGAGGGCGCGGGCGAAGGGCACGAGTCCAGTCTTGTCGGAAACGGAGAGGAGGGCGCGGCGGATGGGCATGGGGCCTCCGGGTATCGCTCGCGGGCGCCCTCGTCAACCGGTCCGGGAAACGGGGCCCGGCTCAGAAAAATCCGACCAACCCGAAGGCGAGGCCGAGCAGTCGGTCTCGATAGCTCTCGTCTCCCGGATCCCAGCCGCCGGCGAAGCCGAGATCGAGCACGGGGCCCACGAGGAAAGCGAAGCCGTCGTTGGGGGCGAAGGTGAACATCGCCTCCGCGGTGAACATGAGCTGTGACGCGTCGCGGCCCGCAAACCCGCCGTCCACGTTGTAATAGGTGAAGCCGCCCCGCCCCCAGAAGCCGACGTGGCGAGAGATCCCCGCGAAGTAGCCCACGCGGGGCGCGAACAGGAACGCCGAGCCGTCGAGGTCGTTGCCGTAGGAGGCGAAGCCGATGCTCCCGCCGAGGCTCAGGTGATCGATGATGAACCCGTCGACCGCGATCCGAGTCATCTGGCTCGGGTGCGGCAAGGCGCCGCCGATGCCGATCTCGACCCCCGAGGTGTCGATCACCTGATCCGGGAGGAGGCCGGGCTGTTCGAAGCGCAGGCGCCCGCTGTAGAGCCCCATCGCGCGCTCGATGGCGAAGCTGAAGTCGCCCTTGTCCCCGAAGGAGGTCTGCGCGGAGGCTTCACTCGTCCACGCCACGACCAAACCCACCACGCCCAACGCCCACGCTCGCTGCATCACGTCGTCGCCTCCTGTGCTCTCGGCACTATAGACGGCTCACACCCCCTTCTCCCAGCCCCGACGGGGCGCTCAGGACGCCGTTCGTCGATCCCAGAAGTGCGCGAGGTCGGAGGCGAGCGGCGCGCTGATGTGGAGGGGAGCGCCCGTGAAGCAGTGGCGCAGACGGTATTCGTGGGCGTGGAGCGCGTGCCGAGGCAGCTCCAAGAGGCTCAAATCCTCGTCCGTGAGCGCGTTGTCCGCGGCCCGCGCGAGCAGTCGTTCATCGGGGCCGTAGAGCTTGTCGCCCACGATGGGTGTGTTCATGTGTGCGAGGTGGACACGGATCTGGTGCTGTCTTCCGGTGAACAGATCACAGCGCACCAGCGCGTACTCACCCCGCCGCTCGAGCACACGCACACCCGTGCGCGAGGGGAGCCCACGGCCCGCCGGCGCGACGCGCATCTTCACGCGCAGCGGGCTGGGATCCGCCTCGAGGGGGAGATCGACGAGCCCCTCCGGTGGCACACCGCGGGTGATCGCCAGATAGGTCTTGTCCGCGGGTGGCGCGGCGCCGCCGCTGGTCGCCGCGCGCGCCGCCGCCAGCGAGCGCTCCTCCAGAGCGCGCTTGAAGGCGCTGTCCGCCTCGGGGGTGCGCGCCACGAGCAAGACGCCGCTCGTCTCCCGATCGAGCCGGTGCACGAGAGAGAAGAACTCCCCGGGACGGAGCGCCTCGAGCCGCTTGATCACCGTGTGGTGGTGGTGGCGCGCCGTCGGGTGCACCGTCATGAGCGGCGGCTTGTCGATGGCGAGCAGGTGCTCGTCTTCGTAGAGGATCGTGAGCTCTGCGGGCGCCTCGATCTCGTCGAAGGCGGGGCGCCACAGGGCGATGCGGTCCTCGCCGCGCACGCGATCACTCGGACGGAGGCGCCGCCCCTCGAAGGAGAACGCGCTGTTCTCGATGATGGCCCGAGCCCGGGTGCGGCTCGTGCTGCGGAGCTGCGAGGGCAAGAACCGATCGAGCCGCATCCCTTCGCACTCGGGGGGGACCCGCAGCACCCGCAGGATGGCGTCGTCGGGGACCCCCGCCGGCCGAGCGGGGTGATCGAGCGGGGAGGCGCTCCGCTGAGATACCGGTTGCGTCCGCCGGGCCATGCCCGCCTTCACCGGTCGTAGATGCGCTGGATCTCGGTGCCGACACCCTGATCCGTGAAGATCTCGAGCAGCAGGGCGTGGCGCCTCCGGCCATCGACGATGTGGGCCTTCTCGACGCCGGAGTCGACGGCCTTCAGGGCGCAGCGCACCTTCGGGATCATCCCGCCGCCGATCACCCCCTCGCCGATGAGGCGCTCGGCCTCCCGCGCGCGCAGCGACCGGAGCAGGTTGCCCTCGTTGTCCTTCACGCCCTCGACGTCCGTCATCAGCACGAGCTTGGCGGCGCCGAGGGCCGCGGCGATGCGCCCGGCGGCGGTGTCGGCGTTCACGTTCAGGGCCTTGCCATCCGCGTCGAGGGCGATGGGCGCCACCACGGGGATGAACTGCTTGTCGATCAGCTCTCGGATCAGGTGCGGCCGCACCTCCTCGATGTCACCGACACGACCGAGGTCCACCAGCACTTGCTCGCCCTGCTCGTTCTTGGCGGGCACACGCTCCTTGCGGCGCGCGCGCATGAACTGGTCGTCCTTGCCGCTCAGGCCCACGGCGCGCCCCCCTTGCTCGCAGATCAGGCCGACGATCTCGGAGTTCACCGCGCCGCCGAGGACCATCTCGACGACGTTCATGGTCGCGTCGTCCGTGACCCGCAGCCCCGCGCTGAAGGTGCTGGCGATGCCGACCTTCTGGAGCATCTCGTTGATCTGCGGTCCACCACCGTGCACCACGACGACCTGGATGCCCACGTAGCGCAGCAGGCACACGTCCCGGGCGAAGCTCCGCTTCAGCTCCTCGTCCACCATGGCGTGGCCGCCGTATTTCACGACGAAGGTCTTCTGGTGGAAGCGCTGGATGTAGGGCAGGGCCTCGTGGAGAACGGCGGCTTTTTCGACGAGCTGGTCCATGGGGGATCGGGGGAGGGGAGGCCCGCGGCTCGGAGGGCTCGCGGGCGGACGGAGGCTCCAGGGAGAGGCGCGGCGCCGGGGACCGACGGGGCGGACTCTGGGCCGGGCGGACCCTAGCGCGGAAGGGGGGAGAGGGGCACCTCGGGGGAGGGGCCCTGCCCCGGGCGGGCGGAGGGTACCAGGCAGAGAGGCGGATGCTCGGGATTTCTGCGTCCCAAGGGGCGGTATGGCGCGGTATGGCGCGGTCCGGGGCGGTACGACGCAGCCGGGTTGTGCTATTCGGCAGGCGCCCATGGATATCTTGCTGGTCAGCACCGAGTTCGCTCCCTACATCGTCGAGACCCACGCGGCCGAGGCTGTGACTTCTCTCGCCAAGTCGCTGCGACTCCTCGGCCATGAGGTGACGGTGGCGCTGCCCCGCTATCCGGCCTTCGAGGCGGCGGGGATCCTGGCGGCGCGACGGCTCACCCCCCTGCGCCTCGAGGGCGGGGGCGAGGTCGTGGTCTTCGACGCCCAGCTCCCCTCTGGGGTCCAGCTGGTGCTCTTCGACGCGCCCCTGCTGTTCGAGCGCCCGGGCGTGTACGGCGAAGAGGGCGAGGACTACGCGGACAACGCCAAGCGCTTCGGGTTCTTCTCCGACGCGGTCGCGGCCCTGGTGCGGGCGCGGGCGGAGCTCGGCAAGACCTTCGACGTCGTCCACCTCCACGACTACGCGGCCGGGCTCGTCGCGGTGAAGCTCGCGGCTCGGCCCGGCCCGACCCTGCCGACGGTCCTCACCGTCCACGATGGCCTGTTGAGCGGGCAGTTCCCCCTCAAGGCGAAGGACGAGCTGGGGATCCCCGACGAGTTCTGTCATCCCCAGGGCTTTCGCCTCGGCACGAAGCTCTGCGTCCTCAAGGGCGCCGTCGCGACCGCCGATCGCGTGGTGACGACCTCGCCCACCTACGCTCACTCCCTCGAGAGCCCCGAGCGCTTCGGCGCCCTGTCTCGCGTGTTCCGCGAGGCGCCGGACGTCCTGGGGATCCTCGGCGGGGTCGACTACTCCCTCTACAACCCAGCCACCGACCCCGCCCTCGTCAGCCGCTTCGACGCGGAAGACCTCAGCAACAAGGGGCGGAACAAATCCGCCGTGCTGCGGGAGCTCGAGCTCGATCTCGACATGAGCCGCCCGCTGTTCTTCGCCCAGGCCGTGCGCGGCGGGAACAGCGCCCTCGACACCCTGGCAGCCAGCTTGCGCTCGCTGCTGAAGAACGATCTCCAGCTCGTGGTCGTGAGCGACGAGGCGCACGCGGACAAGCTCGAGGCCGCGGCCGCCGACTACAAGGACGCGGTGCGGGTGCTGCGGCAGGCGCCCGAACGGCAGCTCCGGAGGTTGTGGGCCGCCGCCGATTTCTACCTGGGGCTCGAGCGCTCGAACCCGTCGGCGCAGGCGCTCTTGCGGGCCCAGCGCTACGCGGCGGTGCCCGTGGCGCTCGGGGTGGACGCGGCCGTGGACGCCGTCGTGGATTGTGATCCCGACCTCGAGACGGGCACGGGGTTCTTGTTCGACACCGTCACCCAACGCGCCCTCGTCGGCGCGGTGGCGCGCGCCCTGGCCGCCTATGGCTCGCCGCGCTTCCCTCAGCTGGTGCGCCGGGTGGCGCGGCAGGACCTGGGGTGGGATCGCCCCGCGCGCCGCTACGCGCAGGTTTACCGGCAGACCCTCGGCGCTCACGCCTGAGGCGCACGCGCGCTCCGCACCAGGACGACGAACCACGCCACCTGCAGCGCGGCGAGCAAGAGCCCCGCCGCGCGGTGAACGATCACCATGACGACGAGCGGTCCGGTCTCCGGCGAGGTGACGGGTTGCGTCGCCACGAAGGCTCCAGCCCCAGCGACCACGGCCAGGCTCGCCGCGGCGATGGCGGCCCGAGCCACCACCAACCGCCCGAGCCGCGCCGTGAACGTCGCCCAGGCGTGGCGGAGCGCACCGAGGGCATCGTCCCCGCTCGCGAGCACATGGATGCGGGCGAGATCGAACAGGGCACCCAGGGTCGCGAAGGGCAGGAGGCTGGCGCCGAGCACTCCCAGCAGGAGGACGTCGCGTGTGGGTTCGGTGACGTCCTGGACGGCCGTGGCCGTCGCGCCGAGCAGCGTCGCGGTGACGGCACCGAGGGCCACCGTGGCGGCGCCGGCGCCCCCCGCGAGCACGGCGACGCGCTGCGCGCGCTGCCTCAGGCTGGGTAGCCGCGGCGCGGGCGCCCCCTGGATCCGCGCGAGCCAGGCCAGGATCGAGCTGGTGACCGCGAGCAGCAGCACCCAGGAGCCGATCAGGAGCAGCAGGGTCGGCGCGATGGCCCGCGCGAGCAGATCCACGCGCAGGCGCAGCACCTCGAGCAAGAACAGCGCCCCTGGCTCGAAGAGGAGGCGATCGTCGCCGTCGCCCACGCCGACGACGAGGGCCAGGGGGCGGCTGGCGGCCCAGGCGAGAGGGAGGCGCGCGGCCCAGAGGAGCAGGCTACAGCCGAGCCAGGCGCGGAACGTCGTCCGCGCGGTCGACGGCAGAAGAGTGGGGTGCCCTGTCATGGCCCGAGGAGATGCAGGAGGAGCTCGGCCCAATACCAGGCCCGCTCGCTGGAGCGCAGGGTGCTCTGCCGCTCGAGGCTCCGGGAGTTGTTGAGCAGATCCCGATCCCAGAGCACCGCCTGCTCCGGATCCACGACCACGCGGGCCAGAGGCGCCTCGTGCTCCTGCTCGACGACGAAGACCGGCTCGACCCCGCTCCAGCGCCGATCGATGCGCTGGCCGTCGATCAGCTCCAGGCGCACCGTGACGGGCAGCTGGAGGGTGCCTCCTCGGGCAATGACGGCTCGGCTTCGCCAACCACCGTCTTCGCCCTGGGGTGCGCTGGTCAGCTCCGCCACCCGGTAGTCCACGGTGGCCCGCTCGAACAGCATCCCGCGCAGGGCGCTCGCGGCTCCTGGACCGACGTGCC